>NZ_JAHKRL010000040.1 GCF_019396405.1 Nonomuraea rhizosphaerae
GGACGGCTGGGGCTTCGGGGTGGCCGCCGGCTGCAGCAGCGACCCGCCACCGCCGCCGCCCTGACCGGCCGCCTGGCCGCCGCCGATGTTGATCGTCGTGGTGGCCACGATCGTGGCGGCCTGCTGGCGGAAGCTGGTCGTGTCCACGTGCTCCTTGTCCAGGAAGTCGATCACGGCCCACAGCAGCCGCTGGCTGAGCAGCTTGGTGTACTTGAAGGCCTCCAGCCGCTGGTTGACCGACAGCCCGCCGAACGCCCCCAGCTCCCGTACGCTCTTGCGCGCCCCGTAGTCGTGCATGACCTGGAAGCGCGGCGTCTGCGTGATCCCGCGCAGGTCGAGCCCGCCCAGCAGCGCCGACAGCCGCCGCGCCGGAGCCCCGAACACCAGCGGCAGGAACGGCTGGCGCGGCGTCACCTCGATCGGCGCCAGCAGCGCGAGCGGCCCGCGCGGGAGCTGGTCGACGACGTGGAACTGCTGGCGGATCGGCGGCAGCACGGTCGAGACGAACTCGGTGTAGAGCATCCGCCCCTCGACCGCGAGGTGGACGAACGCCGAGACCACCACCTCCTGGTCGTCGGGGGCGGCGATCGGGCGGCCCTCGTCGTCGTTGACCGCCTCGCGTTCGGAGCCGACCACGATGAGCTGGTAGTGGCGCACCCCGCCCTGCGGGTGGCTCATCAGCGCCGTGACGGCCTCCTCCGAGGCCAGCGAGTACGGCTGCAGGCTCTGCTCGTCGATCAGCGACCCGGCCTGCCCGCGCCTGGGCCGCTGGATCAGGCCGCGCGCGACCACGTGGTCGTGGACGGTCAGGTTCCGGATCCGCTCGGAGTCGTGGATGACCTCGTCGCGCATGCTCTCCATGCGGTGTCTCACGAAGTCGTGCAGCGCGACGGGGCTGATGTCGACGGGCCGGTCCACGCGGCCCTCGCCGTCCTTGCGGTCCAGCTCCACGCTGATCGCCCACACCCTGGCGACGGCTCCGGCGCCGAGGAAGGCGGGGTCGCTCGGCATCATGGCGAAGGGCATCGGAGGCGTCTTCCGGCCTTTCGCCCGGTCGTCGTCATCCTTCTCCGAGTAAAGCGTGATATTTCCGTACTGGGCGGCTGCCACGTGCTTGATCCGCTTACGCACCGCCCACCCGTACACCCGGGGAAGCCGCACCGCGATCCCCGCCCGCAGCCGCCAGGCCAGCGTCACCACCAGCGAGACCCGGAACCCGGCGATGACCACCGCGGCCAGCCCGACGAACAGGAGCGCGCCCACGCCCGGCGGCACGCCCCGCGCGCTGACCGCCTGCCACCAGTCCTCGTCGAACTCCATGAACGTGCCCACCCGGGCCCGCAGTTGCAGCACGCACCAGCCGATGATCACGAACAGCCCCGCCGCCTGCAGCGCGTACGCCAGCGTGCGCCGCCGGCGCGGCAGCTTCCTGGCCGCTCGGGACACGGGCCGGGCGAACGGCAGGACGAGCGCCAGCAGCACCACCACGGACAGCGCCTCGACGGCGAGCGCGGCCACCATCGCGAGGATCAGCAGCACGTCCCTGACCACCGCCATGCGGCGGGCCCGCACGCAGTGGCGCAGGACGGGCTCGATGTCCAGGCCGTCCTGCGAGCGCGCCACCGCCCGGTGGATGTCCACCAGCAGTTCGTCCGTCACGTGGTCGCGGAACGCTCCGTCCAGGTACGCGGCGGCGCTGAGGTAGCGCGTCGCCGCCCGCAGGACGGACCGGTCCCGCTCCGGGCGCGTGGCATGGCTGAACAGCGGCCCCTGGACGTCCTCTGAAGTTTCCGTACTGAGCACCATGCCCGCCCCCCAGGCGGCATCGACGATGCCTTCAGCCGGATGGTAGAGACGCGGAGCCGCGCTGCCTATGACCGTCAAGGCCAGACGGCCGGAGGATCAACGTCCGCGGCGGTCGACTTTCGGCCCGCCCCGGTGAACTTCCGGCGGAAGCGGCGGCCCGCCCGGCCGAGGTGCCCTTGCTCCATGAGATTACGAACCGCGTGCGGGCTGGCCGGCGTCCTCTTCCTCGTCGCGCTCCTCGCCCAGGGCGCGCTCCGATCGGGGTACGACCCCGTCTACCAGCCCGGCAGCGCCCTCAGCCTCGGCGAGAACGGCTGGATCCAGATCACCAACTTCATCGTCTGCGGCCTGCTGCTGGCCGTCTTCGGCACCGGGCTGCGCCGGTGTACCGGCTCGATCGCGGGCGCCGCGCTGACCGTGATCGGCGGGGTGACGCTCGCCCTGGCGGGCGTCTTCTCCATGGACCCGATGCGCGGCTTTCCGCCGGGAACCCCGGCCGGGACGCCGTCCACCTTCACCTGGGAGCACCAGGTGCACGACATGGCGGGCGCGCTCACCTTCACCTCACTGCCGCTGGCCTGTCTGGTCCTCGCCTTCCGCCTGCCCGGCTGGTGGCGGGTGTACCTGCTGGTCAACGGGGTGGCCGGGCTGGTGCTGTTCGTCTGGTACGGGACGGCGTACGAGGCGGACGCCCCGTACGCGGGCCTCGTCCAGCGCGTGGCGATCACCGTGGACCTGACCTGGCCCGCGGCGCTCGCCCTGCTCCGTCCCGTCTTACCCGTGGCTCACGGCCGCCGCTCGGGCGGCATGCCACCTTCCGTGCCAGGGGGCGGCGTGCCGCCCTCCGCGCCTCGGTACTGACGCCGCAGCGCGTCGGCGCCCTTGTCGATGTGGGTGCCGTACTTGTTGCCGGTCCGCTCGTTCGCGAACCTCTTCGCGCGGTCGACCATCTGGTCCGCCTGGTCGGGGTGCCCCTTCGCGAAGCCCATCAACCGCCTGAACCATTCTCCGATGCGGTTCATCACCGTCCCCCTCTCCTGTCGCCTTCGGGCGTTCCCCTACCCAGGAACGCCCGAAGGAACATAAAAGGGTCAGACGGCGCGGACGAACCCGTTGACGACGAGCGGCAGCGACGCGTCCAGTCCCGCGACGTTGAGCACACCCTCCGCCTTGGGGTCGGCGATCGAGTAGCCGACGGCGGTCATCGCGGCGACGACCACCCGCGCCCCCGGGCTGACCGCCTGGCGGTAGGCGTCGAGCGCCTGCGCCGGGTGCTGACGCCCCGCCCAGGTCTCGTTGTCGGTCAGGACCACGACGCCGTCCGCCTCGTGGCGCCGCTTCAGAGCCCACGTGAACGGCAGCGACAGGTCGGTGCCCCCGCCCGACGGCCGCCAGTCGGCGATCTCGCGCAGGTTCGTGCGCGGCGTCACCTTGGAGGCGTGGACGGCGGTGTCGACGTCGATGACGTGCACGTTCCCCTTCTCGATGCGGGCGAGCATGACGGCCATGGCACAGCCCACCTCGTACGGGGAGCCGATCGAGGACCCGCCGACGGACACCCGGGCGTAGCTCATGGAGCCCGAGGAGTCCACGGCGACCAGCAGCCGCTTGCCGGACGGCTCGACCCCGCCGAACGACAGCTCGTACGTCTCCTCCAGCGCGTCCAGGACCGCAGGCACCGGCTCCCAGCTGTGGGAGGCGGCACGCGGGTTCGGCCGCGCCTCGCCGGAGGCGTAGACGCGCATCGCCAGCCACACGTCCATCGGGTGGATGCGGGCCTTGAGCAGCGCGCCGGCGTCGGTCAGCCGCGCCACGACGCGGCGGGTGGCCTCGCCGCCCGGCCGCAGCGTCCCGATCCGGGTCATCCGGGCCAGGTTGCGCAGCAGCGCGGTCATACCGACCGTGTCGACGAGCGCGTCCCACACCTGCGGCTCGCGCAGCATCGCGTCGGGCAGGAACTCCCACGGCACCTTCGCCGTGGTGACGACCCGCACCGCCTCGGCCGTACTGGTGACGGCCTTCGCGGTCAGGAACCGGTCCACGGCGGGCAGGACCTCGCGGGCCCGCTCGTCGCTCACGTTCCCGGCGATCCACCCGAACAGCGCCTTGCGCCGCTCGTCCTCCGCGACGGGGTGCGCGATGCGCAGCACGTCCCGCAGGTCGAACGCCTCGCCCTGAGGCGTCTTGCGCTGACGCGCCTTGCACGCCCGGAACGCCACGTCGTCCGCGCTGTCACGCAGGAACCACGACCCGAGCGCGGTGCGCAGGCTCCGCCCGGCCACGGCGCCGATCCCACGACCGGTGGCCTTGCCGCCCAGGTTCTTGTAGTAGCCGAAGAACTGGGCCAGGTGGTCGGTGGTGCGCGCCACCTTGGGCAGCGCGAGCTTGGCGGCCTGACGGGTGCCGGCGTCGCCCTTGGCGTAGCAGGCGGCCAGCGCGAACAGCGCCGGACGCTGCTTCGGCGCCCGCGGCGGCCGGGCCGTCGAGATCCCGGTCAGCATGGCGACCACCCGCGGCCCGTCGGCGTCGATGGCCTGGAACAGCACGCCCGCGTTCTCCGCGGTCAGCTTGTCCTCGTTCACGTAATAGGTGCCGCGCGTGGTGCCGAGGATCAGGAAGTCCTCCAGGCGGGTCCACAGGTCCTTGGCGAACGCGTAGCCGCCGGCGGCGTTGCGCACCTGGTCGGTACGGCCGGGGATCGGCTGGTTCTGCGGGGTGGCGACCGCCGACACGGCGGCCAGCGGGTCACGGGCCATCGTCGCTGCTCCTTACTTCCGGTGGGGAAGGGAGCGGATGTGGGGATGCCGTCCGGATACATAACAGGCGCTTCTGCCGATTGAGCGACACCCGGCTCTCACCGGGCGGCGGGACTCGAACCCGCACTTTCCTGTGCCTCGATAACCGATCGACTTCGACCCGCTCCCTTTCTTCCGTCAGTCCGGCCGGCGGCGCGGATATGGTGCTCCGGCCGGGCGCCCAGCCAACTGGGCACGGCCGCATGGGGAGCGGCCGAAAGGAATCGAACCTCTGATAACCGACATGGATTCGACCCGCGCCTCCGGCCGGGCTGACGGAGGATCAGATCTGGAGCCGGTACGGATATGGGTGCGTCCACCGGCATTAGGCGCTCTGCCAATTGAGCTACACGGCCGGAGCCGCGACGGGACTTGAACCCGCAACCTCCCCGTTGGAAGCGGTAACCGACGGAACTTCGACCCGCACCGGCACCAGATCTGACCAGCTTTCGGGCCTCGTCCTGCGGGGCCTTCGAGCTGTCTCCAACGATACCGATCACCGTCCTGGTGCACACCTAAATATCCAGCAACCCCCCAAATCCGAAACTTTCTCCGCCTTTCCCCGCAAATCACCAGGTCAGCGAATCTGACCGCGAAACATTTCAAATGATCCATGACATGTTTCGGAGCGCCTTCCCACACTTGAGTGCGAGACCGCCACACCCCGCGCCGCGGCGGCCGCCATCAAGGCCGCGGGCGCCGCCGGCACGTTCGGCCAGCGCGTCGCGCTGCCCATGGCATCCGAATCTCCTCCAGAGCGACCGGCAGCCTGGCGGACTGGAAGGACTGGCAGACCCCGGCCCTGAGCGACTCCACCCCGACCGGCTCACCCAGCCCCACTCCCAACGGCCCCCAGCCGCAGATCCACGACTGCCACACCAACCCGAACCAGCGCTGGTCCAGATCTTGAGCAGATGTGTCTAGCGTTGCTTGAGACGGAGCGCTTCCTTACGGGTCTCGGCCTGGACGGAGCGCTCTCGCTCCAGCCACGCCGGGTTCTCCGCCTTCAGCTCGTCGATCTCGGCGGTGGTGAGCGGCTCGGTGACCCCGCCCCTGGCCAGGCCCGAGATGGAGACCCCGAGCTTCGCGGCGACGACCTGCCTGGGATGCGGGCCGTTGCGGCGCAGGTCGGCGAGCCAGGCAGGCGGCCTCGACTGCAACTCGTTCAGCTCGTCCCTGGAGACGACGCCCGCCTGGAACTCGGCGGGAGTGGCCGAGAGGAGCACACCCAGCTTCTTGGCCGCGGTCTCGGGCTTCATCGTCTGGACGCTCTTCTGCTTGGACGAGGTCATGGCGTCAAGCGTAGTCAGTCGGAACGGGTTCCCCCGCCATCGATACGCTGAGGACGTGACTGATGGGGAGATCGGCGAGGCGTTCCGGCTGGCGTACGTGCCCGGGGTGACCCCCGCCAAATGGATCAACGTATGGACGGAGCGGCTGCCCGGCGTGCCGATCACCCCCGTCACGGTTCCCGCCGCCGAGGCCGTGGGCCTCCTGCGCGACGGCGGCGCCGACGCCGCGTTCGTCAGACTGCCGCTCGACCGCGACGGCCTCAGCGTGATCCCCCTGTACGTGGAGACCACGGTGGTCATGGCGCCCAAGGACCACGCGGTCACCGCCGCCGAAGAGGTGCTCCTGGCCGACCTGTCCGACGACGAGGTCCTCCGCCCCCTGGACGACACCCTCGAATGGACGGCCCACCCCGGCCTGCCCGCCTTCACCGACCCGCCCACCACAGCCGCCGCCGTCGAGCTGGTGGCCTCCGGCGCCGGCCTCCTCCTGGTCCCCCAGTCCCTGGCCCGCCTCCACCACCGCCGAGACCTCACCTACCGCCCTGTGCTGGACGCGCCCCAGTCCCAGGTGGCACTGGCCTGGCCCACGGCCGCGACCACCGACCTCGTGGAAGACTTCATCGGCATCGTCCGCGGCCGCACGGCGAACAGCTCCCGCGGCCGCGCTCCCGCCTCCCCCGCGGAGAAGCCGGACCGGCATGCGGAGAAGCCGGACCGGCATCAGGAGCGACCGGCCCAGCGTCAGGAGCGGAAGCCCGCACGCGGCGGGACCGGCCGCCGCGCCACACCGACCGACCGCAAAGGCAAACGCCGCCGACCCCGGTGACCTCGCGCCCGCGAGACACTTCCCCACAAGATCGCCACAGCCCTTGTCCGGCTCAGTTCTGGTTGTGCCAGTTCGCCGGATCAAGAACATCCCGGGACTGGTTCCGCCCCGTTCCTTCGGCTGCCTGCCTGTCCGCCGCCTGCTGCGCCTCTTCCGGCACGTGCCCGTGTGTCCCCTCGACGATCTCGGCGTTACCGCCGTTGCCTCCACGTCTTGGCTTGCCGTATCTGCCCATGTTCATCTGGCCGCTTCCGGCAGCGGGCTCGTACGGCGAGGCGGGCAGGCGCACGGAACCGCCATGGACGCCCGCGTCGGCGAGAGGACGTCCGTCGAGCACGGTACGGGGACCGAGTTGCCGCCCCGGCCCTCGCGGGCCCTGGCCGGCGTTGCGGAGTATGGAGGTCAGCAGGTCTCTTGCCCGTCTGAGGTGCGGCATGACGAGCCGCTCCAACTTGTCGTTGAGCGTCTGCCACAGCTTGCCGACGGCGACTCTGGTCGTCAGGGTGGCCCGGGTGGCGTTGAGCGCTCCGATTCCGCCGGACAGGGCCATCCTCAGTTGCCCGGCGCACCAGGACAGATGACCGATCACGCCAATCTTGGCGATCTTGATAAGCCCAGCGGCGATGCCGGTCGCCGCCGCCACCTTGAGGGTGGTCTCCAGCATGCCGGAGGCCTCCGTGCGGTCGGCGTCGGCCGCCCAGCGCTCGGCGAAGGCATCACCTGACACACCGGCGTACGCGGCCGCGTACTGCCCGGCCGCCTGCTCGGTGACCGCCAGGTCGGGCGCCGCGGCCCGGGCGTAGGCGCCGACCGCCGTACTCATCGCCTCCAGCTTGTCCTCGTCCCAGGCGAACAGCGCGGCAGGAGCCCCGACCAGCGAGGCTACGGGCGCCAGATCCTCCGGAACGGTCAGGCCCATGCCGCGCCGGCCCTGTCGCCGGCCCTGTCGCCGCCCCTGTCGCCCCTGTCGCCGCTCGCCGGAACCGGCGTCGCCTGCGTGTCGGCGGAGAGCACCGCGGCCACCGACTCGCCCATACCATCGGCGACCGAGCCGCGTACATGTGCCGTACGCTCGGCGACCTCCGTCAGCAGCGAGGCGAACTCGTCAAGCGTCACCGTGAGCGCCGATCCCTCGTTGCCCAGTGAGCCGATGGCCGCCAGCACGGATCGCAGCGTCCCGGCCGAACCGGTCAGGCTGTCGGCGCCCGCCGCCATGCCGTTCGCGGCGGAGGTGGCCCCGTCAGTGTCCACGTACACGTGTTCTGCCTTTCGTGTCCTCAGTGGACGGGCAACCTATCGGGACAATCCACAGCATCCAGGACATTTCCAGAAACGTCGCAACGATCCGCGCCCTCACCAACCCTCCAGGCTCAACGGCAGAACCGCCAGGACATCCGAAGCCAGTCGATCCGGATCCCACAGCGGGTCGTCACCAGAGCCAAGCTCGGCGATCAACAATGCCCGAAGGTTGAAACGGCTCGCGTTTGCGTTCCGTGTGGGGTAACCGGCCCGCTCGGCACCGTCAATGGCCGTAAAGGCAACTCCGGCCCAGATCCGCCGCGCCTTTCCTTGGCCGGGATCTTGCGCGCAAAGCAGATTGCACTGCCACGCAGCCAGCCACGAGTTGACGTGATCGGCGCCATGCTAGGCGCCCTCCACATTACTCACCATCGCCCCGCTGCTACCGCTTCTCGGCCCTGTAACGCTTGAGGAGCGCCGTGATCTTGTCATGGTCACGCGCACCGTTCAGCTCGTCGAGCAGGTCGTCAGGGCACAACTCGTAGAGGTCACCCCACCAGCGACGCGCCTTGTTGTCCCAGATGCGATAACCACTGGCGAGGTGTTCAAAGACCATCTATCAGGTGCCCTCCTTGATCAGGAGTTGCGCTCCCCCTTCTACCTCGGCATCGTACGAACTCGCAAGCAAGCGATCGTTACCCATCGAGGCAGCGACCATCTCACCATGACCATTGCGACCAATTCACCGTGATCACAGCGACCATTTCACCACGGCCTGCC
This sequence comes from Nonomuraea rhizosphaerae, assembly GCF_019396405.1. Lineage (GTDB taxonomy): Bacteria > Actinomycetota > Actinomycetes > Streptosporangiales > Streptosporangiaceae > Nonomuraea > Nonomuraea rhizosphaerae. The sequence goes on from NZ_JAHKRL010000040.1 coordinate 8,739, forward strand.
ATGATGGAGAGCATGGCCACCACCCCGCTCCGACGCCTGATCCGCCGCCACGCGGAGCGAGCAGTCACCGACGCCCTGGCCGACACACGTGTCGTCCTGGTGAACGGCGCACGGCAGTCGGGCAAGAGCACGCTGGTCCGGCGGCTCGCCAAGGCGGACGGCACCGAGTGGCGGGACCTCGACGATCCACTGACCCTGCAGGCCGCGTTGAGCGACCCCAGCGGCTTCGTCGACTTTCCGGAGCCCATGGTCATCGACGAGATCCAGCGCGCTCCGGAGCTGCTGCTCGCCATCAAGTCCCAGGTCGACGCCGATCCGAGACCCGGCAGATACCTGCTCACCGGTTCCTCCCGGCTGCTCGCCCTGCGCGGTCTGCCGGACACTCTGCCTGGCCGGATGGAAACCATCGAACTGTGGCCCTTCGCGCAGGGCGAGATCGACGACCGTCCTGATGCCTTTGTCGACGCGGTGTTCACGCACGGCCCGACCCTGCGGCACACTTCCCGGCACACCCGGGCCGACTACGCGGAGCGCCTGGTCCGCGGCGGCTACCCGGAAGCCGTCGCCCGCACCAATCCTCGGCGCAGGCAACGCTTCTTCGACTCCTACGTCGGCGATCTGATCAACCGTGACGTGATGCAACTGTCGGAGATCGAACGCACCGCAGAGCTCCGCGCGCTGGTCAGGTCCCTGGCGGCCAGGTCCGGCCAGCTCCTCGTCGTTCAGGCGCTGGGCCGTGACCTCGGCCTGCCCGGCACCACCACCGCCAGATTTCTCGCGCTGCTGGAGGAAGTCTTCCTGATCAAACGCATCCCCGCCTGGTCGAAGAACATCAGCAGCCGGGCCGTACACACCCCCAAGGTCACTTTCGTCGACTCAGGAGTAGCGGCGAACTTGCTGGGCCTCGACGCTCACAGCCTCCTCCGCCCCGGCTCCGCGTTCGGACCGCTGCTGGAGGGCTTCGTCCTGATGGAACTGGCCCGGCAGGTGACCTGGGCGGACACCTTGGCCGACCTGTACCACTACCGGACCAAGGACAAGGTGGAGGTGGACGCCGTCCTGGAGAGCCGTCAGGGCCGGGTCGTGGGCATCGAGGTCAAGGCTGCCTCCACCGTACGGCCGGACGACTTCAAAGGACTCCGCCACCTCGCGGAACGGGTAGGCCCCGACTTCATCGCCGGTCTGGTCCTGCACACCGGAACGCAGACATTCCCCTTCGGCGATCGAATGCTGGCCGTCCCGGTCAGCGCCCTGTGGGAGAAAACGGCCACGAGCTAGCCGGCACCCACCGACCCCTTACAGGCCTGGAACAGGTGGGCGGTACTGGGTTCGAACCAGTGACCCCTCGCTTGTAAGGACAGTGGCCACCGGCAAACACCGGTGACCTCGAATGTCGCCGAGAATAGGGTCAGCCGGGTAGCAGCGTGAACGCGCGAATGTGGCGGGGCCGAACCACTCGGAAGTGCCGGCGATCGACAGTCGCGACCTCTTCGAGCTTGAGACGCTCGGCGATCGCGATGACGGCCGCGTCAACAAGACCCAGAGGAAGATCTACATACTTCTCGACGAGGGCGGCCATCCGTGGAAGATCCTCGTCCTCCAACTCGGCAACGTGAAACCCGTTGTTTCCGAACGACTTGAGGAACGTCACCTCTGCCTGCGGACCAACCCGTGACTCCAGCAGGTATCCGACCTCGCCCATCACCGGTGACGGCACGAGCAAGGGGCCTTTCGCCTGACGGAGCAACTTCAGACAAGCTCGATGATGCTCGTCCTTGATATTGCCCGCAGCGAGGAGAACACCCGTGTCACACAGCAGCACCTCAGCGGCCCCACTCCGCGCGCAAGATCTCTTCATGGCGCTCGGACAGATCGGGATCACTTTCGAAGGACGCGAAGAAGGGCAGGTCCCGCTCGTGATCATCCTCACCGAGGCGCCCGCGAATCAACTCCAGAGCGGGCCGCAGCTCGGACTCCGGCAACTGATCCACCAGATGATGCAGCTCCTCGCGCATGACGCTCATAGCTCAAGTGTAGGCGTAGCAGCGCCGTGAACGCTGTCGTTGCCCTGCTCGCAAGGCTTGTCCGATGCCTCCACCGCTTCCGAGGCAGCCTTCAAAGGCTAAGAAATACGCGCACTTGCGGGTGGGCGGTACTGGGTTCGAACCAGTGACCCCTCGCTTGTAAGGCGAGTGCTCTACCGCTGAGCTAACCGCCCCTGATCGGCACTACACCTTACGACACCAACGGGTCCGATCGCACATCCAGCGCCCAGCCGGGGCCGAGGTCGGGCCGGCCGGCGGCTCGCCAGCCCAGCAACGCCGCGCCGAGCATGCCCGCGTCCACCCCCAGGGCCGACTTGAGCAGGGGTGGGGCGGGGCGGAAGGCGAGGCGTTTGACGAGGCGGGTGCGTACGGGGTCCAGCAGCGCGGGGCCCGCCTCGGCCAGGCCGCCGCCGAGGATGATCATGGAGGGGTCCAGGAGCAGCGTGTACGTGGCCAGCGCCAGCGACAGGGCCTCCACCGCCTCGTCCCAGACCTCCACGGCCACCGGGTCGTCGGAAATGACGACCTGCTCGGCGCGTACGTTCTCCACGCCCGAGCGCAGGCTGTAGCGGCGCCCCACGGAGGCGCCCGACGCGTACGTCTCCAGGCAGCCGAACTGGCCGCACGCGCACTGTTCGCCGTCCGGGAAGACGGGGATGTGGCCGATCTCGCCGCCCCAGCCGGAGGCGCCGCCGTACGGCTCGCCCCGCAGGATCATGGCGCCGGCTATGCCTGTGCCGATCGGCAGGAACAGGAAGTCGGAGACGCCGCGCCCGGCCCCCAGGACGCTCTCCGCCAGGCCGCCCGTACGCACGTCGTGGCCGAGCATGACCGGGACGTCGAGCGAGGTGAAGTCGGAGGCGGGCACGTCGCGCCAGCCGATGTTGGTGGCGTAGTGGGCCGTCTCCGCGGAGACCAGGCCGGGCACGGCCAGGCCCACGCCGGCGGGGACGCCGTCGCCGGAGGCGGCGAGGTGGCCGATGAAGTCCCTGATGCCCGACACGACGGCCTCGGGGCCGTCGGCGACGGGGGTGGGGCAGCGCTCGCTGAGGAGCACGGCGCCGGACTCGCTGACCAGGCCGCCCTTCATGGACGTCCCGCCGACGTCCAGCGCGACGACAAAAGCCCCGGACGAGCCTCCCGACGAGCCACCCGCGGACCCACCCTCGGGCGGGTGAGGTCCCGGCGTGGTCGGGGCGGCAGGCTCAGGCGCAGACTCGGACACCCAGCAGACGATAGCGCAGCTCAGCAAATGTCTGGAAAGGGCCGGCAGACTCCCCGGCAGTCCCCCGACCGACCAGCCCGGCGACCCCGATCCTCAAAGCCGCCCCTGCACCTTGTCGAGCCCCGACGTTCAAGCCTGTCCCAGCACTCCGTTGAGCCCCGACGTTCAGGCCCGTCCCAGCACCCTGTTGAGCGCGGCCTCCACCTCGGCCGAGAGCCCGGGAGGCGCTCCCGAGCCCACCATCGCCTCGTCCGGCGACATCAGCGTGTCCGCCCGCGCCATCCACACGGATCCGCATGACCTGCACTCGACCTCACCCAGCCGGCAGATGAGCGCCGTCGACGCGCACGTGTGGCACGCGTCGAGGTCGAGGTCGTGCAGACGTTGACAGTCCGGGCAGATGAGCACCTGCGTCTCGCGGCGCACCCCCCGCTTCCACGGGCTGGCGCCACGGACGGGGTCCGTCTGCCGGGCCCCGCAGCGGTAGCAGGGCATGGTTTCCTCCGTTGTAGCGGTCAAGAGATGTCGGCGAGTGCCTTGATGTAGTCGGCGGTGTCACGGGCCTCGCCGGCCGGATTGACCACCGACCACCGGATCACGCCCTCGCCGTCGATGACGAAGGTCCCCCGTCGAGAGACCCCTTTCCCATCATCGAACACACCGTACGCCCGCGCGACCTGTCCATGTGGCCAGAAATCGGAGAGGAGGGGAAAGACGTAACCTTCCTGATCCGCCCAGGCACGATGGGTGAACAGGGAGTCCACGGACACGGTGAGAAGCTGCACGTCAGCCGGGGATCCGGCGTGGAAGGAGCGCAGCTCGGACAGCTCCTGATGGCAGATCCCGCTGAAGGCAAGCGGGTAGAAGACCAGCACGACCTTCCTCCCCCGGAAGTCTGAGAGCTTCACCGGAGTGCCGTGCTGGTCCCGCAGTTCGAAGTCTGGAGCCAGGGCGCCGACCTCGGCAGGACGTTCGTTCACGTACGCCATCCTGCCGCATGGAGGGCGCTCGGGCCCCCTAGCGTTTGCCCTTCGGCGAGACCAGTCTGGTCCCTGACCAGTCGGGTGCGGCGGAGATGCTGCTGGTCTGCGAGAGACCCGCGGTAGCGGCATCCTCCCCGATGTCGCTCGGCTCCACATGGCCGTCGCGCCCGGCCTTGGGAGTCAGCAGCCAGATCTGGCCGCCTTCGGCGAGTGCTCGCATGGCGTCGCCGCTGAGGATGTCGAACAGATCCCCGTCGCCGTCGCGCCACCACAGCAGCACCACGTCGACGACGTCGTCGGTGTCCTCGTCCAGCAGTTCGTTCCCGGTCAGGTCCTCGATGGACTCGCGAAGCTCGTCGTCGACGTCCTCGTCCCAACCGATCTCCTGCACCACCTGACCCGGCTTGAGGCCGAGCCGTTCGGCCAGGCCGCGCTCGCCCTGCGCCTGACCCGCGGTCGCGCTCACGTTTATCCCTCCTGCTTGAGTGGCCCCGCATATGCGGTTTATCGCTTCGGGACAGTCCACACGCTGTGACCCTCAGTCGTCAACGGTCGCCACGGGTACGGCCGGAGACGGCCAGAATCAATCGGACAAAAATGACAGGCGAACCTGACGTTGCGTGTTGTCGACATTCAGATCAACAAGTGCGACGGACTGCCAGGTGCCCAGTGCCATACGCCCTCCGAGCACGGGAATGGTCGCGTAGGGAGGGATGAGCGCGGGCATGACGTGTGACCTGCCGTGACCGGCCGACCCGTGGGCGTGACGCCATCTGTCGTCGGCCGGGAGCAGGTCGCGCAGCGCGGCGAGAAGGTCGTCGTCGCTGCCGGATCCCAGTTCGAGCAGTGCGACACCGGCGGTCGCGTGCGGGACGAAGACGTGCAGCAGCCCGTCCTCCCCCAGAGCCCGCACGAAGTCCGCGCATTCCGAGGTGATGTCGTGCACCGTCTCCCGTGAGCCCGTGGCCACGGAGATGATCTGAGATCTCACGCACGAATTCTACTTAGGCACAACGACCGCATCAGGGCCGGGAAACACCAGCCCGGTGTGTCCGTCGTCGAATTTGACGATGTACGGGGGCCCGCCGTCCGCTCCTTGAACCTCGATGATGACGCCACCGCGGTCCCGCTCGCCGACGGTGTTGCCGTGCACCAGAAGGCGGTCGCCTATAGTCGCGTTCATGCCTCCACATTGGTACGGCACCGGCTGTACGGAAAGAGGGGCGCCCGTCTCCCGCCGAAGGGGGACGGAGAATCATGACCGAAACGTTACGCCGCGACCGGAGCGACACCCCGGCTGAGGGGCCCGGCGCGGGCGGACGGCCCTCGCGCCCCGGCTCGCACACCCGCGGCACCGGCGCCGGAGACCTCTTTTCTTCCCGGAGATCCCACCGGCGGGGCCGAGCGAATTTCCGGAAGTTTTCCGGTCTTGTTAAATTGACGGGGACAGGTACCCTTTGGTGGATTCGTCCTACCATCGGTGGTCTAGGCCAACCGGCCCACCCCTGCCAGCAGGGGGACCCTGGTTACCGGCCAGTAGAGATGCACTTTCTACGGCAAGCGACCAGGATGGAAGACGACCCACGACCAAGACATCAGTCATCCTCGGAAGGCGAGACCCAGTGGCTTCCGGACGCCAGCGATTCTCGATCATCAGCGACGGCCTACCCAGCCAACTGCCTGATGTCGATCCCAGTGAGACCAACGAGTGGCTCGAGTCCCTCGACAACGTCGTCAAGGCGGAGGGCCGCAGCAGAGCCCGCTACCTGATGCTCCGTTTGCTGGAGCGGGCCCGCGAGCACCAGGTCGGCGTGCCGGGCCTGCGCAGCACCGACTACATCAACACGATCCCGCCGGAGCGCGAGCCCTGGTTCCCCGGCGACGAGCACGTCGAGCGGCGGATCCGCGCGTACATCCGCTGGAATGCCGCGATCATGGTCTCCCGCGCCAACGCGCGCACGAACGTGGGCGGTCACATCGCCACCTACGCCTCGGCGGCCTCCCTGTACGAGGTGGGCTTCAACCACTTCTTCCGCGGCAAGGACCACGGCGAGTCGGGCGACCAGGTCTTCTTCCAGGGCCACGCCGCGCCGGGCATCTACGCCCGCGCCTTCCTGGAGGGGCGCCTCAACGAGGCGCAACTCGACGCGTTCCGCCAGGAGCTGTCGCACGGCTTCCACGGCCTGCCCTCCTACCCGCACCCGCGGCTCATGCCCGACTTCTGGGAGTTCCCGACGGTCTCCATGGGCCTGGGCCCGATCGGGGCGATCTACCAGGCGCGGTTCAACCGCTACCTGCTCAACCGCCAGATCAAGGACACCAGCCGCAGCCACGTGTGGGCGTTCCTGGGCGACGGCGAGATGGACGAGCCCGAGTCGCTCGGCGCGATCGGCCTGGCGGCCCGTGAGGAGCTCGACAACCTCACCTTCGTCATCAACTGCAACCTGCAGCGGCTCGACGGCCCCGTACGCGGCAACGGCAAGATCATCCAGGAGCTGGAGTCCTACTTCCGGGGCGCCGGCTGGAACGTCATCAAGGTCGTGTGGGGCCGCGACTGGGACCCGCTGCTGGCGGCCGACGTCGACGGCGTGCTGGTCAACCAGATGAACACCACGCCCGACGGCCAGTTCCAGACCTACTCGGTCGAGTCCGGCGGCTACATCCGCGACAACTTCTTCGGCGGCGACCCGCGCCTGCGCAAGATGGTCGAGCACCTGTCCGACGACGACATCCGCAAGCTGTCGCGCGGCGGCCACGACTACCGCAAGGTGTACGCGGCGTTCAAGGCGGCGCGTGAGCACGTGGGCCAGCCGACGGTGATCCTCGCCCAGACGATCAAGGGCTGGACGCTGGGCAAGGACTTCGAGGCGCGCAACGCCACGCACCAGATGAAGAAGCTCACCAAGGCCGAGCTGAAGGAGTTCCGCGACCGGCTCTACCTGCCGATCCCGGACTCTGCGCTGGAGGGCGACCTGCCGCCCTACTTCCACCCGGGCGAGAACGACCCCGAGATCGAGTACATGAAGGAGCGCCGCGCGGCCCTGGGCGGCGTGCTGCCCAAGCGCGTCATCCGCGCCAAGCCGGTCAAGCTGCCGGCCGACAAGGTGTACGAGCAGTTCGGCAAGGGCTCGGGCAAGCAGCAGGTGGCGACCACGATGGCGTTCGTGCGCCTGCTGAAGGACCTCATGCGCGACAAGGAGATCGGCCACCGGTTCGTGCCGATCATCCCGGACGAGGCCCGTACGTTCGGCATGGACGCCATGTTCCCCTCGGCCAAGATCTACTCGCCCCACGGGCAGACGTACGAGGCCGTCGACAGGGAGCTGCTGCTGTCGTACAAGGAGGCCACACAGGGCCAGATCCTGCACGAGGGCATCAGCGAGTCGGGCTCGATGGCCTCGACCATCGCGGCGGGCACGGCGTACGCCACGCACGGCGAGCACATGATCCCGATCTACATCTTCTACTCGATGTTCGGCTGGCAGCGCACCGGCGACCAGATGTGGCAGCTGGGCGACCAGATGGGCCGCGGCTTCCTGCTCGGCGCCACGGCCGGCCGCACCACGCTGAACGGCGAGGGCCTGCAGCACGAGGACGGCCACACGCCGCTCATCGCCTCGACGAACCCGGCCGCGGTCTCCTACGACCCGTCCTGGGCGTACGAGGTCGCGCACATCGTCAAGGACGGCCTGCGCAGGATGTACGGCGAGCAGCCGGAGGACGTCTTCTACTACCTGACCGTCTACAACGAGCCCTACACCCAGCCCCCGCAGCCGGACGGGCTCGACGTCGAGGGCCTGCTGAAGGGCCTGTACAGGTTCTCGGAGGGCCCGCAGACGCAGGGGCCGAAGGCCAACATCCTGTCCTCGGGCGTGGCCGGGCCGTGGGCCGTCGAGGCGCAGCGGCTGCTGGCCGAGGACTGGGGCGTGTCGGCGGACGTGTGGTCGGCGACGTCGTGGTCGGAGCTGCGCCGTGAGGCGCTGGCGTGCGACGAGCACAACCTGCTCAACCCGGACGCCGAGAAGCGCGTCCCGTACGTGACGCAGGCCCTCGCGCAGGCCAGCGGCCCGATGGTGGGCGTCAGCGACTACATGAAGGCTGTCCAGGACCAGATCGCGCAGTGGGTGCCGGGTGACTGGTCCTCGCTGGGCACCGACGGGTTCGGCCTGTCCGACACCCGCTCGGCGCTGCGCCGCCACTTCCACGTGGACGCCGCGTCGATCACGCTGGCCGTGCTGACCAGCCTGGTCAAGCGGGGCGAGCTGGAGGCCGACGTGCTGCGCGAGGCGATCGCCCGCTACCACCTCAAGAACGGCGTGACCGAGGCCGGTGGCGCCGAGAGCAACGACACCCAGTCGATGGGCGTCTGACGACACCTCTCGCGACGCCCTCACGGAGATTCCGCTCCGTGAGGGCGTCGTCACGTTCGGGGTGGGTACGTCCCACCTCATCCGGTTGTCACACGCTCGCGTAATGTGGGGAGAACTTCCCCCTGTGAGTCCGAGGGGGAAATGGACATGCGACGCGTCCTTGCCGTTGTCACGCTGGCCACGTCGGCCGCCGCCTGCATGAACTCGCCGGCACAGCCGGCGGGAGGGTTC
>NZ_JAHKRL010000382.1 GCF_019396405.1 Nonomuraea rhizosphaerae
CCGGCGCCAGGTCATCGCCGGTCTCACGGCCGCACCACCTCGGGTGTCCCGTCCCCGGTAAGACGCGCCCGTCCGGATGGTGGACAGAACCGGATTCAGCAGTCGGACTCCGTAAACTGGGACGGTGATTTCCCGTATCGACATGCGCGGTTGCCTTCCGGCGAACCTGCGCGACGTGCTGCCCCGCGCCGAGCTCGACGTCGAGGCCGCCCTGGAGAAGGTGCGGCCCATCTGCGACGCGGTGCGCCATCGCGGGGCGGCAGCCGTACGGGAGCTGACCGCCAGGTTCGACGGTGTGGAGATCGAGCGGGCCCGCGTGCCGCACGAGGTCATCCGGCAGTCGCTCACCCGGATGAGCCCCGAGGTGATCATCGCGCTGGAGGAGGCGATCCGCCGGGCCAGGACGGTCCACCGCGACCAGCTGCGCACCGACGTCACCACGCAGGTGGTGCCGGGCGGCACCGTCACCGAGCGGTGGGTGCCGGTCGACCGGGTCGGCCTGTACGTGCCGGGCGGGCGCGCCGTCTACCCGTCGAGCGTGGTGATGAACGTCGTGCCGGCCCAGGAGGCCGGGGTCGGCTCGCTGGCCGTGACGAGCCCGGCGCAGAAGGACTTCGGCGGGCTGCCGCACCCCACGATCCTGGCGGCGTGCGCGCTGCTGGAGGTGGACGAGGTCTACTCGGTGGGCGGGGCGCAGGCGGTGGCGATGTTCGCCTACGGCACCGAGGAGTGCCCGCCCGCGACCATGGTGACCGGGCCCGGCAACGTCTACGTGGCCGCCGCCAAACGCCTGCTCAAGGGCCGGATCGGCATCGACTCCGAGGCCGGGCCGACGGAGATCGCGATCCTGGCCGACGAGACGGCCGACCCGGTGCACGTGGCCGCCGACCTGATCAGCCAGGCCGAGCACGACGTGATCGCGGCCGCGGTGCTGGTCACCGACAGCCCCGAGCTGGCCGACGCCGTGGAGAAGGAGCTGCCGGGGCAGGTCGGCGCCACCCGCCACTCCGCGCGCATCACCGAGGCGCTGTCCGGCCGGCAGTCGGGCATCGTGCTGGTGGACGGCGTCGAGGACGGACTGAAGGTCGTCGACGCCTACGCGGCCGAGCACCTGGAGATCCACACGGCCGACGCGGCCGCCGTCGCCGCCCGGGTGCGCAACGCCGGGGCGATCTTCGTCGGCCCGTACGCGCCGGTCTCGCTCGGCGACTACCTGGCCGGGTCCAACCACGTGCTGCCCACCGGTGGCTGCGCCTGCCACTCCAGTGGCCTGTCGGTGCAGTCGTTCCTGCGCGGCATCCACGTCGTCGACTACACGCGTGAGGCGCTGGCCGACGCGGCCCGCCACGTCACCGTGCTGGCCGACGCCGAGGACCTGCCCGCCCACGGCGCCGCCGTCCGTGCCCGCTTCGACTGGCAGGTCCCCGCCCGAGGAGAGAAGAGCTAGTGAACCTGGACGACCTGCCGATCCGCGACGACCTGCGGGGCCGCAGCCCGTACGGCGCCCCGCAGATCGACGTGCCCATCCTGCTCAACACCAACGAGAACCCCTACCCGCCGTCCCCGGCCCTGGTCGACGACCTGGCCGAGGAGGTGCGCGCGAGCGCCGGCGGGCTCAACCGCTACCCCGACCGCGACGCCCTGGCGCTGCGCGCCGACCTGGCCGGCTACCTGGGCCACGGGCTGGTCAGGGAGCAGGTGTGGGCGGCCAACGGCTCCAACGAGATCCTGCAGCAGATCCTTCAGGCGTTCGGCTCCTACGGCCGTTCGGCGCTGGGGTTCGAGCCGTCGTACTCGATGCACCCGATCATCACGACCGGCACCAGCACGGAGTGGATCTCCGGCGCCCGTGAGGGCGACTTCTCGCTCGACCCGGCCAAGACGGTCGCGGCGGTCGAGGAGCACCGGCCCGACATCGTGTTCCTGACCTCGCCCAACAACCCGACCGGCACCGCGCTGCCGATGGAGACGATCACCCGGGTCCTGGAGGCGGCCAAGGGCATGGTCGTGGTGGACGAGGCGTACGCGGAGTTCGCCAGGGAGGGGACGCCCTCGGCGCTCACCCTGCTGCCTCAGCACCCGAGGCTGATCGTCACGCGGACGATGTCCAAGGCGTTCGCGATGGCCGGCACGCGGCTCGGTTACCTGGCCGCGCACCCGGCGGTGATCGACGCGCTGCTGCTGGTGCGGCTGCCGTACCATCTGTCGACGCTGACGCAGGCGGCGGCGCGGGTGGCGCTGCGGCACCGGGCCGAGCTGCTCGGCGCCGTGGACACCCTCAGGCGGGAGCGCGACGACACGGTGGCGTGGCTGCGCGCCAAGGGCCTGGACGTGGCCGACTCCGACGCCAACTTCGTGCTGTTCGGGCGTTTCCCCGACCGGCGCGCGGTGTGGGAGGGGCTGCTGGAGCGCGGGGTGCTGATCCGCGAGGTGGGTCCGCCAGAATGGCTGCGGGTGTCGATCGGCACCGGCGAGGAGATGGCGGCCTTCCGGGCCGCGATGGAGGGAGTGCTGTGAGCAGGGTTGGTCGGGTCGAGCGTGCCACGAAGGAGACGTCGGTCCTGGTCGAGGTCAACCTCGACGGCACGGGGCTGGTCGACGTCGCGACCGGGGTCGGCTTCTACGACCACATGCTGGCGCAGCTCGGCAAGCACGGCCTGTTCGACCTGACCGTCAAGACCGAGGGCGACCTGCACATCGACTCCCACCACACGATCGAGGACACCGCGCTCGCGCTGGGCGCCGCGTTCCGCCAGGCGCTGGGCGACAAGTCGGGCATCAGGAGGTTCGGCAGCGCGTCGTGCCCGCTCGACGAGGCGCTCGCCCAGGTGACGGTGGACCTGTCCGGCCGCCCCTACCTGGTGCACTCCGAGCCCGAGGGCATGGCGCCGATGATCGGCCCCGAGTACGACACGACGATGACCCGCCACATCCTGGAGTCGCTGGTCGCCCAGGCCGCCATCTGCCTGCACGTGCACGTGCCGTACGGCCGCAACGCCCATCACATCGTCGAGGCCCAGTTCAAGGCCCTGGCCAGGGCGCTGCGTGAGGCGTCGGAGCCCGACCCGCGGGCCAGCGGCGTGCCCAGCACCAAGGGCGTCCTATGACCCAGAACTGGATCGCGATCGTCCTGGTGTTCCTCGGGCTGTTCCTCTTCGGCGGGGTCTTCTCCCTGGTCAAGCAGGGCCTCAGGATCGGTGCGACCGTCTGCGCGCTCGGCGCGGTGCTGGCGATCACGGCGGGGGTGTTGTGGTGGTGAGGAAGAACGTCGTCGTGCTCGACTACGGGTCGGGCAACCTGCGCTCCGCCGAGCGGGCGCTGGCCAGGACGGGCGCCGAGGTGAGCGTCACCGCCGACTTCGACGCCGCGCTGGAGTGCGACGGGCTGGTGGTGCCGGGGGTGGGCGCGTTCGCGGCCTGCATGGCCGGGCTCAAGGCGGTGCGCGGGGAGCAGATCGTCGGCAGGCGCCTGGCCGGCGGCCGTCCGGTGCTCGGCATCTGCGTCGGCATGCAGATCCTGTTCGCCAGGGGAGTGGAGCACGGGGTCGAGTCCGAGGGCTGCGGCGAGTGGCCCGGCACGGTCGAGCGGCTCGACGCGCCGATCCTGCCGCACATGGGCTGGAACACCGTCAAGACGCCCGCGGGCAGCGTGCTGTTCGACGGCCTGGACGAGGAGACGCGCTTCTACTTCGTGCACTCCTACGGCGTGCGCGACTGGGAGCTGCGGCCGGGCGACGGGTTCGCCGAGCCACTGGTCACCTGGGCCGAGCACGGGGTGCCGTTCGTGGCCGCCGCCGAGAACGGCCCGCTGATGGCCACCCAGTTCCACCCGGAGAAGTCCGGTGACGCCGGGGCGGCGCTGCTGTCCAACTGGCTCGGCACCCTTGCGTGAGAGGGCGGGCGCGTGAGCCGTGGCAGGGGCGCTTGCCCCGGATTCAAGGAGACGGGCGCGTGAGCCGTGAAAAGGGCGCGTGCCTCTTACCTGAGAGGGCGGGCGCGTGAGCAAGGAGCGGGCGCGCCGCCGGGCCGAGCGTGAGGCGCGGCGCGAGCGCGCGATGCGGCTCAACCAGGAGCGGCAGGCGCGCGCCTCCAGGCGCCGCGCCCGCCTGGCCCGGCTGGTGCCCCGCCCCGTCAGGGTCGCCCGCCAGGGCGGCCTGCTGGCCCGCCGCCGCCGCGCCCAGAACGCCGTGGTCGCGCTGCTGTTCGTGCTGGTGCAGGTCGCGGTGTGGCTGGTGTGGGGCGCGCCGTTCCTGAGCTTCGCCGTGTTCGTGCTGTCCTTGCTGTTGATACCTGTTCTGTTGACCCTCGCCTTCGACCGGAGGACCTGATGTCGCTCGTATTGCTCCCCGCCGTGGACGTGGCGGACGGCCAGGCCGTCCGCCTCGTCCAGGGTGAGGCCGGGACCGAGACAGGCTACGGCGAACCGCTCGCCGCGGCGCTGGCCTGGCAGGAGGCGGGCGCGGAGTGGATCCACATGGTCGACCTCGACGCCGCCTTCGGCCGCGGCTCCAACCAGGAGCTGATCGCCGGCGTGATCGGCAGGCTGGAGGTGAACGTGGAGCTGTCCGGCGGCATCCGCGACGACGCCTCGCTGGCCGCCGCCCTGGCCACCGGCTGCCGCCGGGTGAACATCGGCACCGCCGCGCTGGAGAACCCTGACTGGTGCCGTAAGATCATCGCCGAGCACGGCGACAGGATCGCCGTCGGCCTGGACGTGCGCGGCACCACACTCGCCGCCCGCGGCTGGACCGAGGACGCCGGAGACCTGTGGGAGGTGCTGGAGCGGCTGGAGGCCGACGGCTGCCCCCGCTACGTGGTCACCGACGTCACCAAGGACGGCATGCTCAAGGGGCCCAACCTCGACCTCTACCGTGACATCTGCAAGCGCACCGACAAGCCCGTCGTGGCCAGCGGCGGCGTGTCCAGCCTCGATGACCTGGTGGCACTCGCCTCGCTGGTGCCTGACGGAGTGGAAGGCGCCATCGTGGGCAGGGCCCTCTACGCTCAGGCTTTCACGCTGCAGAGCGCACTGGTCGCGGTACGCGACGCCTAGTTCGTCGGGAGGGGGCGTGATGGGCAGCATGAGTATGGAAAAAACCGGTCCAAGAGTCTTTTCAGGAGGCATCTGGGAGGAACGGTACGGCTACGCGAGAGCGGTGGTGATCGGCGAAAGGGTCATCGTCTCCGGCTGTACCGCCACCGTCGACGGTGAGCTGCAGCACGTCGGAGACGCCTACCTGCAGAGCAGGACCGCGATGGACATCGCCCTGGAGGCGGTCGAGATGGGCGGGCTGACCAGGGTCGACGTGGTCATGGTCCGCTACTACGTGGTCGATCACGACCACTTCGACCGGGTCGGGCAGGCGATCGCCGAGGTCTTCGGCGACGTGCGCCCGGCCTGCACCGGCGTGAGAGTGGCCGGTCTGGTCGATCCGAGGATGCTGGTCGAGATCGAGATCGAGGCGCTGCGGGCATGACGGTAGCCGTACGGGTCATCCCGTGCCTGGACGTGGACGCGGGACGCGTGGTCAAGGGCGTCAACTTCGAGAACCTGCGCGACGCGGGCGACCCGGTCGAGCTGGCCAGGCGCTACGACGCCGAGGGCGCGGACGAGCTGACATTCCTGGACATCACCGCCTCGTCGGGCGAGCGCGACACGATGCTCGACGTGGTCCGCAGGACCGCCGAGCAGGTGTTCATCCCGCTCACCGTGGGCGGCGGCATCCGCTCGGTCGAGGACGTCAACCGGCTGCTGCGGGCCGGCGCCGACAAGGTGTCGCTCAACACCGCCGCCATCGCCAGGCCCGAGCTGCTCACCGAGGCGTCGCGGCGCTTCGGCGCGCAGTGCGTGGTGCTGTCGGTGGACGCCCGCCGGGCCGCCGGCACGCCCAGCGGGTTCGAGGTGACCACCCACGGCGGCCGCCGCGGCACCGGCATCGACGCCGTCGAGTGGGCGGCGCGCGGTGAGGAGCTGGGAGTGGGTGAGATCCTGCTCAACTCGATGGACGGCGACGGCACGCTCGACGGCTACGACCTGGAGATGCTGCACGCGGTCAGGGCGGCGGTCCGGGTGCCGGTGATCGCCAGCGGCGGCGCCGGGCGGCTGGAGGACTTCCCTCCGGCGGTCGCG
>NZ_JAHKRL010000383.1 GCF_019396405.1 Nonomuraea rhizosphaerae
GAGCCCCCAGCCGCCGTCGGCGGCGACGTGGACGACGGTCACCCTGATGCCGAGGTCCTGGGCGTCGCAGACGACCTGGGCGAGGTCCTCGTCGCCGCTGACCACGACGGCGTCGCAGATGGCGCTGTTACGGGCCAGGGTCATGAGGTCGCGGTGCACCTGGGCGTCCACGCCCTCGCGCCGGCCGGGGCGGATGCGCGACAGGCGGAGCTTGAGGCCCGGGATGTCGGCGAGCACGTCGTGCTCGGGGGTGCGACGGCCCTCGACGGTCGCCTCGTACCAGTAGCAGCGCAGCAGCGGCAGTCCGGTGCGTTCGCGGGACAGGTTGGACATGAGCTGCAGCAACCCGGGATAGTCCCAGGCGACAGCCTCACGATGGCGGGTCCCATGCACGGCCATCGCGCCGTCGGCC
Source organism: Nonomuraea rhizosphaerae (assembly GCF_019396405.1). Lineage (GTDB taxonomy): Bacteria > Actinomycetota > Actinomycetes > Streptosporangiales > Streptosporangiaceae > Nonomuraea > Nonomuraea rhizosphaerae. The sequence goes on from NZ_JAHKRL010000383.1 coordinate 413, forward strand.
AGCAGATAGCCAGCGTCCACGAACAGCGCGCAGCGATCCACTGACACCGCCCCTTTCCTGGTGGTCCGACCTAGCTGGCTCTGCACCGTCAGAGCCGGACTCGGCGGCCCTCTCTCAGGGTAATGAAAGCAGGAGATCGGCCGAGGGTTAATCCCGACGATTCGCCCCTGCCCAGACCATACGCCGGTGCATCCGTCACGACCGTACCAATTTGTCGGACTTGGGTCACGATCCTGCACGTACGCTTACCGCGGCGATCCCGAACAGCACCACATCCTTGCGCGTGACGATGGCCAGCGTGGGCTTATCGCCGAGTTCGGTATGGAAGGTGTCCACATCTACGCCGAATGTCAGCCCTTGTGCTCCGCCGGAGGAGCCGTCGAAGACGTTGCGCGGGTCGCGTTCGCCGCCCGAAGGGGTGAGCGGGCGGGCCCCCACGGTGACCCTGTCGCCGTCGAGATCGGCGTCGCCCTCCCAGGTCACCAGTTCGACCCGGGCGGGCGCGGCGCCGGGCACCAGGCCGCCCAGCGGGAGCCGTACACGCCCCTCGTCGCTGCCCGCGACGGTGGCCGTGTCGAGCACGACGGCCTGGCTGTACGGCTCGCCGGGATCGGTCACGATCACCACCAGGCTCCAGCCCGCGTGCCGCGCGGCCCCCTCCTCCATCGGCGGGTCGGCGGCCCACCACACGCCGTTGCGGTTGACCCCGCCGACCAGGCCGGTCACGTCCGCGTACGCCTGGTAGGCCGGGCCCGAGGGCAGCTCGCGGACCATGACCTCCTCGGGCGCGACCGTCAGGTATCGCTTGCGGCCCGGCGCGCGCACCCTGATCGGGCCGGCGTCCTCCACTCCGGCCGACCAGTAGAGCCCCGCCCACACGACCTGACCGCCCCTGGGCAGGCGCAGCCTGGCGCCGCTGGAGGCGCGCGTGGCCGGCACGTCGTCCTCGTCCACGGCGATCATGGGCCACAGGTCGTCGTCGTGCCGGTCGCCCTCGCGGTCCTTGGCCTGCGTGCAGCCCTCGCTGCGGGGCGGGCAGGTCAACAGGGAGTTGCCGATCGCCCTGACCGTCACCCTGCCGTCCGTGGCGAACCTGGCCGGGGCGCCCGCCTGCCGCACCCCCGCCGCGGAGCGGGCCTTGAGGCGCGTGACGCCCGCCCTTATGCGTACGGAGGGTCCCGCCCCGCGCGGGGCCTCAGCAGCCACCTGGACGCGCAGGAAGACGGCTGTGGCGCGGCCTCCCTTGAGCGAGCCTCTTGTGCAGGTCGCGCCGCGCTCGGCCGTGCGGCAGGACCAGCCGTCCACGGTGCCGACAGGCACGACAGCTTGCGAGCCGACGGCCTCCCCGACGGCGACTCTTCTGACGGCGGCGCGCGCGAGGGCGAGCGGGGCGTCGGTGCCGACCTGGGAGAACGCCGCTCGTGTGCCCATGTGGCCGATCGGGGAGGCCTTGGCGGCGGCGTGGGTGCGGTGTGCCGAGGGAATCAGCGTGACGCCGTTGGGCAGGCTCACGGTGGCCACGAGCGGGCCGCTCGGCCCGTTGCCCGAGTTGCGCAGCCGCATGGCGATGATGCCGTGCTGGTCGCGTACCAGGGCTCCAAGGGCGTCGATCGTCGCGCGGAGGTGGGCGGCGCGCGGCCGGGGCGGGACGGGGGCCGCGACGGTGCGTTCGGGGGGCGCGTGGGTGGGCTTCTCGGCCGGTCGCGCGGGCGGCGGGTTCGCCGAGACGAACGGCCTGGCGACCGGCCGCCGCACCGGCTCCTCCGCCGAGACCAGCCCGAACGCCCCGGCGACCGACGCCACGACGGCCAGGACGCCGACCGCCACCGCCACCCGCTGCCTGGGCGCCCACCGAATCCGCCCACCCGCACCGCCTGCACCGCCTGCACCGCCTGCATGGCCAGCGCCACCCGCGCCGCCGCCACCCGTGTCGACCGTGTCTGCCGTGTCGGCCGGGTCGGCTGGGTCGGCCGTGCTGACGGACCTGAACCAACCGAGTGCGCCCCCAGCGCCGGCGGTCCTGAGGCGGCTGCCCGTGCCCAAAGGCCCGGTCCGGGTCAGCGCGGCCGCGTACCCTCCGAAGACCGGCCCGGTTATCAGCGGCCCGATGATGACGCGCAGCCCCCGGTTGACGTCGGTCAGCTCCAGCAGCACCGCGTGACACGACGGGCAGCGGCCGACGTGCCCGTCCACCGCCTTGGCGTCGCGCCTGGCCAGGCCGCCCCTGACGTACGCGCCCATCTTGCTGAGCGCCGGCAGGCAGCTCTGGTGCGGCGGCGCGCTCAGATGCGTCTGCAGGTACGCCTGGCGCAGCCCCTCCCTGGCCCGGTGCGCGAGCGCCGCCACCGCGTTCGCCGACATGCCGAGCAGCGGGGCGACGTCGGCGGGCTTGGTGTTCTCGACCTCGGTGTGCCACAGGACGGCGCGCCACCGCTCGGGCAGCGACAGGAACGCCTTGGCGATCAGCGACCGCTCCAGCCCGACGAGCGCCGGGTCGATGAACGGCACCCCCGGGTCGAACTGCTCGACCTCCCCCATCGCCACCTCGTGGCTCGCCATGCGCGTCCGGTCGTAGACGGTGCGGCGCACGACAGTCAGCAGGTACGTGCGGAAGCCCGCCTCCGGGCCACCGCCCCGCCCCACCAGGTCGAGGATCTTGGTGAACGCCTCGGCCACCACGTCGTCGATCTCGGCCTCGCCCCTGACGAGCTGGCGGGTCAGGGAGCGCGCGGCGGCCACGTGGCGCTCGTACAGCTCTCCGTAGGCGGCGGCGTCGCCCTCTTTGACGGCTTGGATAAGATCTGCGTCGCTCTGCGGCGATTCGACGCTCATGGTGACCTCGCGATTACTCAGGGTTGCCTCGCGGATACATTCCGCAACCGCCGCCGTGACTAAACCGGAGGGCCGCCTTTACCCCGAAAGGCCGGGCCGCCGGCCGCCCCTGGCCGTCCGGCCGCGTTGATCAGGTCCCTAAGCTGGGAGGCATGACAGATCGCGACAACCTGCTGGCCGAGATCAAGAAGAAGGCCGTCGTGCACGGCAAGGTCGTGCTCTCCTCGGGCCAGGAGGCCGACTTCTACCTCGACCTGCGCCGGATCACGCTCGACGGCGTGGCCGCGCCGCTGGTCGGCAGGGTGATGCTCGACCTGACGAAGGACCTCGACTACGACGCCGTGGGCGGGCTGACGCTGGGGGCCGACCCCGTCGCGACGGCGATGATGCACGCGGCCGCCGCCCAGGGGCGCGCGCTCGACGCGTTCGTGGTGCGCAAGGCCCAGAAGGCGCACGGGATGCAGCGCCGGATCGAGGGGCCGGAGGTCAAGGGGCGCCGGGTGCTGGCCGTCGAGGACACCTCCACGACCGGTACGTCACCGCTGACGGCCGTCGAGGCGTTGCGGGAGGCGGGCGCGGAGGTGGTCGCGGTGGCCACCATCGTCGAGCGGGGCGCGGCCGCCAGGATGGCCGAGGAGGGGCTGGAGTACCGGTCGGCGTTCACGCTGCCGGACCTGGGGCTCTGAGCGGCCCGGGACCGGCCTCAGCCTGCGCGGGCACCCTCTCAGGAGCCCGCCCGGTCGGCGCCGGGGCGGTCAGGCGCCGCGCCCCCGTACGGTGAACGCCTCCCGCGCGCCCGCCTTGCCCTGGGCGCGGGGCTTGCCGTTCTCCGTCACCCGCACCGTGGCCGCGTCCGTGAGCACGACGTCGAGCTCCGGCTGGAAGTAGCTGACCTCCTCGCCCCTGCTCATGTCGCGGTACTGGAGCACGTCGCCGCCGGGCACCCGTACGGTGACGAGGGGGCAGGTGTCGGCCACGCACTCGATGCGGACCGTCGGCGCCTGGGCGCTGGCGGTCGGCTGGACGGCGGCACGCTCGCGCTCGGGCTGCTCCGGCGTCTCCAGCGAGGTGAGCAGCGCTCGACCCCCGATGACCAGGAGCGTCACCACGCCCAGGGCGGCCAGGACGGCGAGCGCTAGGCGGGCGAGGCCCATCGGATCTGACCTGTGGCGTCCCACAGAGGGAGCGTACCGCCTGGTATGCCGGGTCAGATCAACGCGGCACCCGGTGGTGCTTGCCGTTGGGCTCGGGCAGCTTCTTGCCGGCCCGGCGCGTCTTGACCACCTCGACGATGATCGGGATCACCGAGATCAGCACGATGAGGAACACGCCCGGCAGGATGTACTTGTCGATCTGCTCGGGGTCGACCTGGCTGCCGAGGAAGTGGCCGATCAGCAGCATGCTCTCGACCCACAGGACGCCGCCGATCACGTTCCAGAGGAAGAACTTGCGGGCGGGCATCTCCAGCACACCGGCGACGGGGTTCATGAACGTGCGCACGATCGGGACGAACCTGGCGATGATCACCGCCTTGGCGGGGCCGAACTTGATGAAGACATTTTCGGCCTTGAGGACGTGTTCCCGCTTGAACAGCCGTGAGTCGGGTTTGTCGAACAGCCTCCTGCCCACCTTGACCCCGATGAGATGCCCGAGCTGCGCCCCCGCGACGGCGCACAGCGGCGTGCCGATCAGCAGCACCGGGAAGGACAGCGGCGCGATGCCGATGCCTTGCGCCGCCGCCGCCGAGCTGAAGATGCCCGCGGCGACCAGCAGTGAGTCACCGGGCAGGAAGAACCCGATGAGCAGCCCCGTCTCGGCGAAGATGATCGCCAGCACCCCCACGGTGGCGAAGGCGCCGAGAAGGGTCAGCCACCACTGCGGGTCGAGGAGGTTGAGAAGCCAGTCCACGAGGCGAGCCTACCCGTCACGGGAACGGCCGTGGTCGCCGTGCGTTGTCTCTACCACGCGGGGTAGCGGACCGGGATACTGGGCTGCGCGAAGCCGTACTTTCCAGGGAGAAGAAGCATGCCTATAGCAACCCCAGAGGTCTATGCCGAGATGCTCGACCGCGCGAAGGCAGGCGGTTTCGCCTACCCCGCGATCAACGTGACCTCGTCCCAGACGCTGAACGCCGCGCTGCGCGGCTTCGCCGAGGCTGAGAGCGACGGCATCGTCCAGGTGTCGACCGGCGGCGCCGAGTTCCTGTCCGGCTCGACGGTCAAGGACATGGTGACGGGCGCCACGGCGCTGGCCGAGTACGCGAGGGTGGTGGCCGCCAAGTACCCGGTGACGGTGGCGCTGCACACCGACCACTGCCCCAAGGACAAGCTCGACGGCTTCATGCGGCCGTTGATCGACATCTCGCTGGAGCGGGTCTCCAAGGGCCTCGACCCGCTGTTCCAGTCGCACATGTGGGACGGTTCGGCCGTGCCGCTGGAGGAGAACCTGGAGATCGCCAAGGAACTCCTCGACAAGTGCCATCGCGCCAACATCATCATGGAGATGGAGATCGGCGTGGTCGGCGGCGAGGAGGACGGCGTCGTCGGCGAGATGAACGAGAAGCTCTACACCACGGCCGAGGACGCGCTGGCCACGGCCGAGGCCGTCGGGCTCGGCGAGAAGGGCCGCTACCTGCTGGCGGCCACGTTCGGCAACGTGCACGGCGTCTACAAGCCCGGGCACGTCAAGCTGCGCCCGAGCGTGCTCAAGGACATCCAGGAGGCCGTCGGCGCCAAGTTCGGCAAGGAGAAGCCGTTCTCGCTGGTCTTCCACGGCGGCTCCGGCTCGGCCATGGAGGAGATCCACGAGGCGATCTCGTACGGCGTGGTCAAGATGAACGTCGACACCGACACGCAGTACGCCTTCACCAGGCCGGTCGCCGAGCACATGTTCAAGAACTACGACGGCGTCCTCAAGGTCGACGGCGACGTCGGCAACAAGAAGGCCTACGACCCGCGCGCCTACGGCAAGGCCGCCGAGGCCGGGATGGCCGCCCGCATCGTCGAGGCGTGCCAGCACCTCAAGTCAGCCGGGACGAAGATCTCCTAGCCACTTCGGCGGCCCGGCGGGTATGACTTGTCCTATGGATAACCTTCTCGCCGGGCCGCCCCCGACTCTCCTGCCGGACCTGCCCGAGGCCAGGGAGGCGCTCGAGTCCGGCGCCAAGGCCGCCGACGTGGCCGCCCGTTTCCCCGCCTACCCGGCGGCTTGGGCCTCTCTCGCGGAGGAGTACTTCGCCCAGGGGCACGCGGTCACCTCGTACGCGTTCTCCCGCACCGGCTACCACCGCGGTCTCGACCAGCTTCGCCGCAGCGGCTGGAAGGGGCACGGCCCCATACCGTGGGAGCACGAGCCGAACCGGGGGTTCCTGCGCTGCCTGTACGCTCTGGCCAGGGCGGCGCAGGCGATCGGCGAGAAGGACGAGGCCGAGCGCTGCACGCAGTTCCTCAAGGACAGCAGCGGATCGGCCTACGACGCGCTGAGCAAGAACTGACTCTTGGGACGAAACGCCGCAGTCGGGTAGTCTCTCTACGCAAGAGCCCCTGTCGCGCTTGCGCCAGGGGTTTTCGTTTTGTGCTCGGGAGACTGAACCATGCCGGCTGCCGTTCTCGTTGGTGCCCAGTGGGGCGATGAGGGCAAGGGCAAGGCCACCGACCTGCTCGGTGGCGACGTCGACTACGTCGTCCGCTACCAGGGAGGCAACAACGCGGGTCACACCGTGGTCATCGGTGACCAGAAATACGCGCTGCACCTGCTGCCCACCGGAATCCTGTCGCCGCACGTGGTGCCGGTGATCGGCAACGGCGTCGTGATCGACCCCGGGGTGCTGCTGGGCGAGATCGACGGGCTGGCCGAGCGGGGCATCTCCGCCGAACGCCTGCTGATCTCCGCCGACGCGCACCTGATCATGCCCCACCACAAGGCCCTGGACAAGGTCACCGAGCGCTACCTCGGCAAGGCCAAGATCGGCACGACCGGGCGCGGCATCGGGCCCGCGTACGGCGACAAGATCTACCGGATGGGCGTGCGGGTGCAGGACCTGCTCGACCCGGGCATCCTGGCCAAGAAGATCGAGGTCGTGCTGACCGAGAAGAACCAGGTGCTGACCAAGGTCTACAACCGGCGCGGCATCGACGCCCAGGCCGTCGTGGACGAGTACCTGGCCTACGCCGAGCGTCTCAAGCCGCACATCGCGGACACGTCGCTGGTGCTGGGCAAGGCGCTGGACGAGGGCAAGTTCGTGCTGCTGGAGGGCGGGCAGGGCACGCTGCTCGACATCGACCACGGCACCTACCCGTTCGTCACCTCCTCCTCGCCGACCTCCGGCGGCGCCTGCGCCGGGTCCGGCATCCCGCCGACGCGGCTGACGAAGGTGATCGGGATCCTCAAGGCGTACACGACCCGTGTCGGCTCCGGCCCGTTCCCCACGGAGCTGGAGGACGAGATGGGCGAGTGGCTGCGCCAGACCGGCGGCGAGTACGGCGTGACGACCGGGCGCAACCGGCGTTGCGGCTGGTTCGACGCGGTGATCGCCCGGTACGCGACGCGGATCAACGGGGTCACCGACTTCTTCCTCACCAAGCTGGACGTCCTGTCCGGGCTCGATCGGATCCCGGTGTGCGTGGCGTACGACGTGGACGGCACCCGCCACGACGAGATCCCGATGACGCAGACGGACTTCCACCACGCCAAGCCGGTGTACGAGGAACTGCCCGGCTGGCAGGAGGACATCTCCGACGCCAAGACGTTCGAGGACCTGCCGCCGAACGCGCAGGCGTACGTGCGGGCGCTGGAGGAGATGAGCGGCGCGCCGATCTCGGCGATCGGCGTCGGGCCGGGCCGCGACCAGACGCTGGTGATCCGCTCGCTGGTGTGACGTTCGGGGAGGGCGCCCCTCGGGAAGGGGCGCCCTCAAGCTTTCCTCACCTGAGTACGGCGGCCGCCTTACTCAGGTGAGCACGGCG
>NZ_JAHKRL010000384.1 GCF_019396405.1 Nonomuraea rhizosphaerae
GCGGCCGGGGAGACGGACGAGGCCGCGATGTGGCTGGCCGACGCGCCGCCTCCGGCCTGGGACCGGCTGGCCGAGCCCGAGCTGGCCGCCCGGGCCGAGCTGGCCGCCGCCGCCACCGGCCGCAGGGGCGGCGTGCCCCTGTCGGTCACAGGACTGGCCGAGATTCTCGGCACCTGGGACCTGGTGACCAGGCCGCTGCACGACCACGCGGACGTGATGGGCTGGCTGGTGCGGCGCAGCGGGCTGCACGAGAGCGCGGTGGAGCACCTGGCGTCGGTGCGCGGCACGCTGCTGCGGCCGGGGAGCGCGCCGTGGCCCAGCCCTGGAGAGATCGACCACGTCCTGGCCACGGCCCGCGACCTGCGCCAACGACTCGGCGTCCCCTAACCACGCGCCCCACCCGAAAGCCGCGCCTTCCGCAGCGAGCCACCTCCCCCCGGGGGCCGTACCTTCCGCAGCGAGCTGCCTACCCTCGGAGCCGCGCCTTTCCGTTCCATCTCCCCCAGAGCCCCCGCCGAAGTACGGCGGGGGACGGAGGTGCGGCGGGTCAGGGGGCAGTGGACCTCCCGAGACGCGCTCAGCGCTGGCTCAGGTGGAACAAGTGCCCGTAGTCATCCCTGAACACAGCCGACCACCCCCAGTGCTCCTGCTTGGGCGCCATCGTGAACTCCACCCCCCGCCCACTCAGCTCCTCATACGTCTTGACGATGTCGTCGTCATGGAAGAGCACGTAACTGGGCGGCCCGTCCGTGGCCAGCTCCGGCGACCCTGGCCCGGCCTTGGCCAGGACGATGCGCGATCCCCCGCCCGGCGGCTCCACCTCGATCCACCGGTCCTCGCCGTACGGCATGTCCCTGGTGACCGCGAAGCCCATCTTCTGCGTCCAGAAGTCGACCGCCCGCTGCTGGTCGGCGACGTAGATCGAGACCTGGCTGATGCTGAGTGCCATGGGCACCTCCTTATATCCGAAGTGGATATAACCATCGTGGTGCTATGGTGTCAATCATGCTCACGGCCGCAGGGTTCCACGTACTGCTGGCCCTGGCCGGAGGGCATGGGCACGGCTACGCGATCATGCGGTTCGTCGACGAGATCAGCGATGGGGCGGTCCGGCTGGGGCCCGGCACGCTCTACCGCACGATCAGCAGGCTCGTCGCCGACGGGCTGGTCGAGGAGATCGAGGGTGAGGATCCGGCGGCGCCGCACGACGCCAGGCGCCGCTACTACCGGCTGACGCCACAGGGCGTCGACGCCGCGCGCGCCGAATCCGCGCTGATGGCCCGCATGGTGGAGGCGGCCAGAGAGGCAGGGCTGATCACGTGACATCGCTGCGACCGCAGGGGCTGAGCCCCCACCTGTTCGTCCGCGACGCGGAGGCGGCGATCGCCTTCTACCGCGACGGCCTCGGCGCGGTGGAGGTGTTCCGCAACACGCTGCCCGACGGGGTGATCCTCTTCGTCGAGCTGCAGCTCGGAGCCGGGCGGCTGCTGGTCAGCGAGGAGACGCCGTCGCTGGGCGCGCTGGCGCCGCCCACGCTGGGCGGCAGTCCCGTGCTGATCCTGCTGGAGGTGGACGACCCCGACGGCGTCGCCGAGCGGGCGATCGCGGCCGGGGCCGAGGTGGAGATGCCGGTGGCGGAGATGTTCTGGGGCGAGCGCTACGGGGTGCTGCGCGACCCGCACGGGCACCGCTGGGCGGTGACGACCGCGCGGGAGCAGCTGACCCCTGACGAGATCGCCCTCAGGCGGCAGGTGCCTCCACTACCGGAGTGAGCCTCAAGTGGTAAAGACCTTCGCCACCAAAGGTGAGCTTTCAGGCGGCGAGGACCTCCGCCACGGGGGTGAACGGCAGCTCCAGCGCCTGTGCCACCGGCGCGTTGGTGAGCAGGCCGCCGTGCGTGTTGAGGCCGCCGGCCAGCCCGGCGTCCGCCTTGAGCGCCTCCTTCCAGCCCAGGTCGGCCAGCTTGACCGCGTACGGGAGGGTCGCGTTCGTCAGCGCGTACGTGGAGGTGTTGGCCACCGAGCCCGGCATGTTGGCCACGCAGTAGAACACCGACCCGTGCACCGTGTACGTCGGCTCGGCGTGCGTGGTCGGGTGCGAGTCCTCGAAGCAGCCGCCCTGGTCGATGGCGATGTCGACGAGCACCGAGCCCGGCTTCATCCGCGAGACGAGGTCGTTCGAGACCAGCGTCGGGGCCTTCGCGCCGGGGATGAGGACCGCGCCGATGACGAGGTCGGCGTTCAGGACCTCGTGCTCGATCGCGTACGAGGTGGAGACCAGCGTCTTGAGCCGCCCCTGGTAGATGGCGTCGATGAAGCGCAGGCGGTCGACGTTGGTGTCGAGGACGGTGACGTCGGCGCCCATGCCGACGGCGATCTGCGCCGCGTTCAGCCCGGACACGCCGCCGCCGATCACCACGACCTTCGCCGGGGCCACGCCGGGCACGCCGCCCGGCAGCACGCCGCGGCCGCCGTTGAAGCGCATCAGGTTGTACGCGCCGACCTGCGGGGCCAGGCGGCCGGCGACCTCCGACATGGGGGCCAGCAGCGGCAGCGTGTTGCCCACCTGCACGGTCTCGTACGCGATGCCGGTCGTCCTGCCGCCGAGCAGCGCGTCCGTGCACGGCCGGGAGGCGGCCAGGTGCAGGTACGTGAACAGCACCAGCCCCTCGCGCAGCCGGTGGTACTCCTCGGCGATCGGCTCCTTGACCTTGAGCACCATCTCCGACTCGCCCCACACGGCGTCGGCACTGTCGATGATCTTCGCGCCCGCCGCGAGGTACTCCTCGTCGGTGATGTGCGAGCCCAGGCCCGCGCCGCGCTGGACGGTGACGTCATGGCCGTGGCGAACCAGCTCGTGGACGCCCGCCGGCGTCGCGGCGACGCGATATTCGTGGTTCTTGACCTCGGCAGGCACGCCGATCTTCATCGTTCGGTGTCCTTTCCTGTAGTTAGATCTTGGCCGATGCTTCGGTGAGCACATTGCGGAGGATCGACCCGATCTCGTCGAACTCCTTCGGGCCCGCGATCAGCGGGGGCGCGAGCTGGATGACCGGGTCACCGCGGTCGTCGGCGCGGCAGTAGAGCCCCGCGTCGAACAGCGCCTTCGACAGGAAGCCGCGCAGCAGCCGCTCCGACTCCTCGGCGTCGAACGTCTCCTTCGTCGCCTTGTCCTTGACCAGCTCGATGCCCCAGAAGTAGCCGGAGCCGCGCACGTCGCCGACGATCGGCAGGTCCCTGAGCCCGTCCAGGGTGGCCTGGAAGAGCGGCTCGTTCTTGGTGACGTGGCCGAGCAGATCCTCGCGCTCGAAGATGTCGAGGTTGGCCAGCGCCACGGCCGCGGAGACGGGGTGGCCGCCGAAGGTGTAGCCGTGGGCGAACATCTCCTCGCCCCCCTTGAACGGCTCGAACAGCCGCTCGTGCGCGATCATCGCGCCGATGGGCGAGTAGCCGCTGGTCATGCCCTTGGCGCAGGTGATGATGTCGGGCTCGTAGTCGAACTTCTGGCCGCCGAACATCGTCCCCAGCCGCCCGAAGGCGCAGATGACCTCGTCGGAGACGAGCAGCACGTCGTACTCGTCGCAGATCTCGCGCAGCCGCTGCCAGTAGCCGGGCGGCGGCGGGAAGCAGCCGCCGGCGTTCTGCACGGGCTCGGCGAAGACGGCGGCCACCGTGTCGGGGCCCTCCATCTCGATCGCGCGGGCGACGCGGTCGGCGGCCCAGATGCCGTACTCCTCGGGCGTCATGCCCTTGACGCCGGTGATCTCGTCGGCGCGGTAGTGGTTGGTGTTGGGGACGCGGACGGAGCCGGGCACGAGCGGCTCGAACATCTGCTTGAACGCCGGGATGCCGGTGATCGACAGCGCGCCCTGCGGGGTGCCGTGGTAGGCGATCTGACGGCTGATGACCTTGTGCTTGAGCGGCTTGCCGACCAGCTTGTAGTACTGCTTGGCCAGCTTCCAGGCGGACTCGACCGCCTCGCCGCCGCCGGTGGTGAAGAAGACCCTGTTCAGGTCGCCGGGGGTCAGGCTCGCCAGCCGCTGCGCCAGCTCGGCCGCCTTCGGGTGCGCGTAGGACCACAGCGGGAAGAAAGCCAGCTCCTGCGCCTGCTTGGCGGCGGCCTCGGCCAGCTCGCTACGGCCGTGACCGGCCTGGACCACGAACAGCCCCGCCAGGCCGTCCAGGTAGCGCTTGCCGTGGATGTCGTAGATGTAGGAGCCCTCGCCGCGGACGATGGTCGGGATCTCTGACTGCTGGTAGGCGCTGTGCCTGGTGAAGTGCAACCACAGGTGGTCCTGAGCGGCCTTGAGGACCTCGGATTCCGGCTGCGTCATGGTTATCTTCCCTCGTGTCTGATCTCTCCACAGTCTGCCTGTTAGCTCCAGGATTGCCAAGCGAAAACGTCGCGACACTATGCAAGAAAACCGAGATCCGCAGAAGCGCTTTGTAACAGCTACGAAATCCGCAGGTAGATTAGCTCGCGGGTCATGTCTGTTTCACGCGCGGAAGCGCCTTCTGTGATCCAATGAGCTGTTAACAATCGAGAGCGACCCGGGGGATCGTCCCGTGACTCCTGACCAGATCGAGAGCGCCGTCGCGGCGGCGATGCCGCAGGCCGTCGAGGACCTCAAGCGGCTGTCCGCGCTCCCCTCCGTGGCCTTTCCCGGCCACCCCGAGGAGCCCGTGATGGCCGCCGCCGCCCTGACCGAGGAACTGCTGCGCAGCACGGGGTTGTCGCGCGTCCAGCAGATCCCGGTCGACGGCAGCTTCCCGGCCGTGTACGGCGAGGCGCCCGCCCCTCCCGGCGCGCCCACGGTCCTGCTGTACGCGCACTACGACGTGCAGCCCGCCGGCGACCTCAACTCCTGGCGCACCCCGCCGTTCGAGCCGACCCTGATCAACGGGCAGCTGTACGGCCGGGGCACCGCGGACGACAAGTCGGGCATCGTCTCGCACGTCGCCGCGCTCCGCGCCTTCCAGGGCCGCTTCCCGGTCGGCATCAAGGTCATCATCGAGGGCCAGGAGGAGTACGCCGGCGAGCGCCTGGAGGCCTTCGTCGAGCGCAACCCCGACCTGCTGCGCGCCGACGCCATCGTGGTCGCCGACACCGGCAACCCGCGCGTCGGCGACCCCTCCGTCACCACGTCCCTGCGCGGCATGGCCGCGTTCACCGTCGAGGTCCGCACCCTGCGCGGGCCGGTCCACAGCGGCCAGTTCGGCGGCGCGGCCCCCGACGCGCTCGCCGCCCTGATGCGGATGCTGACCGCGCTGCACGACGAGAACGGCGACATCCGCGTGCCCGGCCTGCCCCGGGGGGCCTTCCTCGGGCAGGGGCCGTCGGAGGAGGAGTTCCGCAAGACCGCCGGCGTCCTGGACGGGGTGTCGCTGGTCGGCTCCGGAACCGTGGCCGACCGCCTCTGGTCCTCCTACGCCATCACCGTCACCGGGATCGACGTGCCCTCGGTGTCCGGCGCCATCAACGCCGTGCAGCCCGGCGTCCGCGCCCGCGTGACGGTCCGCGTGCCGCCTTCCGGCGACCCCAAGACGACCGTCGACGCGGTGGTCGAGTTCCTGCGCCAGGTCACCCCCTGGGGTGCGCAGGTCGCCTTCGGCGACTTCACCGTGGGGTCCGGCTTCCAGGCCGACTCCGGCGGCCAGGCCCGCGCCGCCCTCAACCGCGCCATGGAACGAGCCTTCGGCCGACCGCCCCGCGACGTGGGAGCCGGCGGCTCGATCCCGCTGGTGAACACGCTGCTGCGGCAGTTCCCGGCGGCGGAGATCCTGCTGTTCGGTGCGGAGGACGAGGACGCCGCCACGCACGCGCCCAACGAGCGGGTGGACCTGGAGGAGTTGCGGCGGGTGGCCACCACGGAGGCGCTGTTCCTGCAGGAGCTCGGCGACGGTCCTCGCTGACGCTCGGGCGCCTTGCCCAGGTGAGGGGGCTGCCGCCCCCTCACACTCCCCGGCCCTCAGCCGTGGCTTCTCAGGCGCCGGAGTAAACAGGCTGCCTCACATGCCGCCGAACACCATGCGATGCCCGTTCGCGGTGTCCATGTACTCGCGTACCCGATGAATGAGCCCGTCCCGCAGCTCGAAGACAAAGCAGTAATCATTGCGGTACGCGTTGCCGTTGGCCAGCGTCGCCCGCATGGTCTCCTCCACCACGACCACGTCCCCGTCGGCGTAGAACCCGCGGAAGTTCAGCTCCACGTCCGCGGCGAACAGCCGCGGGAAGTCGACGGTGACGAGGTGGACGATGGCGTCCCTGCCCACCATGTGGTGGGTCCCGCCGAGGGCCGTGGCGGTCGCGTTGCCGGGTGGGGCCAGCCATTCCGCGTCCGGGGTGAAGAACGTCGCGATCAGGTCCTTGTCCCGTGTCGAGAATGAGCGCCATGCCCGCTTCACCAGCTCGCGGCTTTGCTCGGAGGAGGTCATGCGGGGCAGCCTAGATACTCACCCAGGCGGAAGGCCGGTCATATCCGGTCATGTTCACTTTCTTGCGGTCGGCGCTCGGTGGGAGGATCGCCGCATGGCTGAGGTTGACCGCGGCAGGGATCATCGGCACCGGCCGTTCTCGGGCCGGAACCCGCTGGAGGCGCATCGGAGCGCGACCCCGCTGGAGCTCCTGTACGACCTGACGTTCGTCGTCTCGTTCGGAATCGCGGGGAACGAACTGGCCCACTACCTGGCGGAGGGCCACCTCGGCACGGCGATCGGGGGCTTCTGCTTCGCCGTCTTCTCCGTGGCCTGGGCCTGGATGAACTACTCCTGGTTCGCCTCGGCGTACGACAACGACGACTGGGTGTTCCGGGTCGCCACGATGGTGCAGATGGTCGGCGTGATCGTGCTGGCGCTCGGCATCGAGGAGATGTTCGCCTCCATGGACCGCGGGGCAAGCCCGGACATCGGCGTCATGGTGACCGGGTACGTCGTGATGCGGGTGCCCATGGTGTTCCTGTGGGTGCTGGTCGCCCGGCACGACCCGGATCGCCGGCCGACGGCGCGCAGGTTCATCTGGACGATCAGCGTCGCGCAGGTGGGCTGGGTGGTCTTCACCCTGCTGGGGCTGCCGCTGTCGATATTCTTGCTGGTGAGCATCGTGCTGTTCGCCGTCGAGACGGCCGGCCCCGTACTGTCCCAGCGCCGTCAGCCCACCCCGTGGCACGCGCACCACATCGCCGAGCGGCACGGCCTGCTGATGCTGATCACGCTGGGCGAGGGGGTCTTCGGCACGGTCGCGGCCCTCAACGCGCTCGTGCACACCGAACACGGCTGGACCGTGGACGCCGTGCTGCTCGCCGTGGCCGGCGTCGGCCTCACGTTCGGCATCTGGTGGATGTACTTCGCCGTGCCCTGGGGCGAGGTGCTGGAACGGCACCGGGAGCGGGCGTACGTGTGGAGCGCCGGACACCTTTTCATGTTCGCCGCCGTCGCCGCCACGGGGGCGGGGCTGCATGTCGCGGCCTACTACCTCGAACGGGTCGCCGTCCTGGACAGCACCGCGACGGTGCTGACCGTCGTGGTGCCGATCTCGTGCGTCGTCCTTGTGCTGTACGTCCTGTACTCGATCTTCATGCGGCATCGTGACCCGTTCCACCTGCTGCTCGTGGCGGGAACCGCGGGGGTGCTCGTGCTCGCCGTGGTCTGCGCGGCTATGGGGGTGAGCATGGCGTGGTGCCTGGTGGTGCTGATGTTCGCGCCGGCGGTGACGGTGGTCGGCTACGAGACCATCGGCCACCGGCACCTCACCGAGGCGATGTCACGGGACTGACGGTGATGTCACACGACGGACGGTTCGGGGGCCGTTGACTCATCCGCCAGGATCGCGTCCGGTACGACTCCTCCATGCACTCGCCGCAGGTATTCGACGGCGTGTTCCGTCGCGGGATCGTGGTTCAGTCGCTCGCGGTAGAAATGGAGCCGATCCTCACAATCGTCGATGATCTCGCTCCAGGTGCGGGCCCAGATGCGGACCCCGCCCTCCCATTCGGCGATGCAGCCCGGTGGGCGGTTCGGCGCGTTGGCGTCGCGCTTGACGATGTCGGCCATCTCGGTGGAGACGACCCAGAAATTCCAGGAAACTCGGGCATCGGGAAACTGCGGGTCGCTGACGATCGCCTCCGCGTAGCTCTTGATCTGCGCGACTTCCGTCTGGCCGATCCGGACGCTGGGCGCCTTGAGCTCGACCACGAGATGCTCCCGACCATGACTGCCCCGGTGTGCGCGTCCGAGGAGCAGGTCGACGATGCCCACGCGGCCGTCCTCGCGACGCACCGGGTTCACCTTGCCGTTCTCCGGTTCGCGGCCCAATTGCTTGAGATGCCGGACGAGCACGGCGTCGAGACTCTGGTCGCTGATCATCAGCGCGTAGGCATCACCGAAGATCCACGTCTCACGCTCAAGGATCTTGTGCAGCTCACTGCGTTCTTTGACGATTCGGCTGATCTCCGGCTCGAAGACGAGCTTCTTCAGCGCGGCAAGAAAGTCGAGCCGGTCGCTGACCTGCCCTGTCGCCTTGATGACCTCGGACAGGCTCGTACGCTGCAGGATGCGTTTGAGCTCCTCCTGCTCGGACAGCGGCAGCCGGAACAGTTCGTCCAGCACCGGATAGAGTCCGCCCGGATCCCGGGCGATGATCTCCCGGAGCAGTCGCAGGGTGGTCTTCTTGCTCTGCGTCAGGCCTGGAAGACGCCGCGAAATCCTGGTGGCCACTTCGTCGAACATCTCGCGTTCGACCGCCTGCGCGGGCTCGGCCGGCTTTTCGGAATACGGGTAGACCCCCTCGTTCTTCCAGTCCTGAATGAGCCTGACCCGGCGCTCCTGATCGCGTTTCTTGAAATGCGTGCGCAATGCCTCACGTGCCAGGGCGAGGAGGGGGGCGATCTCGTCCATTTCCGCCAGCGGCAGATCGTCCCTGCGCTCCACGAAGCCGTCCCACAGCAGGTACGCCGTGAAGTGATAACCGGGCGCCTGGATTCCGGGGGACGGTTCGTCCAGGACGACACCGCTGGCGTCGCACAGGGCGAGCACCCGGCCGACGTCCTTCGGCCATTCGATGACCCGCAGGACAGGATCCGCGGTTATGTCGGCGTCGGGCCAGGACACCGGGTATTCCGCCATGTCGGTCCACACGGTGGAAGGGTCCAAGGCCATTCCCTGATAGGCGATCCGCACGTCCGGATTGGCCGCCAGGAAGGGCGCGAAGATCGAGGCCAGTTGCTGGGCGATGTCATCCTGGGTGAGACGGGTGACAAAATCCGCGGGGACCGACGCCTCGACCCGTGTCCCGCACGGTTCGTGCACGTGTTCGGGCTCGGAGATGTCGAAATCCGCGGGCCGATCGACCGCTCCACTGATGACCGTGCGTTCGGTCCGGCCGTCCGCCGCCTTCGCCACCGTGACCCAGCGCACCTGCTCACCCAGCGCGAACGCGCGAAGTCGCCCCTGACCGCTGCGTCCGTGCAGGCCTCGCTTCAACTCCGGGGAAACCTTGGCATGGGTCTTCCACGATCCGCCCAGGCCGCTGAAATAGCTTGTACAGGAGGCGTTCGGCATGCCGTGGCCGTCGTCCGTGATGCGGACGGACTCCACTCCGTCCAGCTCGTTGACCTCAAGGTCGACGTTGACGACGCAAGCTTCGGCGTCGAGGGCGTTCCAGATCATCTCCGCTACCGCCCCCACCGGATCCTTCTGCTTGGCCAGGCGCAGAAGATGGTCTGGTTTGGCCTCGATGTGAACGGTGCGCACCTCGCCACTATCCCAGATGACATGCGAAATCACCGGCAAGATCGCTGGAGCGAGGGGGCTGGAGCGCCGGGTTCAGGCGCGCGGAGTGGGGAGGGGTGCTGCGGACCCGGTCCACCGCGTCGCCGTCCCCCGAGCCAGGGCGAGGCGAAGCTCGCCACAGGCCTCCCGGCTCCCGGCTCTCGCGCGGACGAGAGCAGGGAGCCAGGAGCGGCGTGCCCGTCGGGTGTCAGCGCAGCGGCTGGAAGAACGTCCTGATGTCCTGGCTGAGCAGGTCGGGGACCTCCATGGCGGCGAAGTGGCCGCCGCGGTCGTACTCGGACCAGTGCTTGATGGCCCCGTACGGATCCATGAGGTGGCGGATCGTCGAGTCGGCGGCGAAGACGGCGACCCCGGTGGGCGGCCCTTGACTCTGCCAGTCCTGGTTGCCCTCCGACTGCTGGGACTGCTGCGCGACCATCGCCTTCCAGGCCTTCATGCCCTCATAGCTGGCGTGGGCGCTGGAGGCGCCTGAGCCGGTGAACCAGTAGATGCTGACGTTGGTGAGCAGTTGGTCGCGGTCGACGGCCTCCTCCGGCAGCGTGGCGGCGGGGTCGGTCCACTCGTGGAACTTCTCGGTGATCCAGGCGAGCTGCCCGACCGGCGAGTCGTTGAGCGAGTACGCCAGGGTCTGCGGGCGGGTCGACTGCAGCACCAGGTAGCCGACGCCCTCCTCGCGGAACGTGTTGAACTGCTCGGCCCGCGTCCGGTCGGCCGGCGACAGCCCGTCGAGCTCCAGCGGCGGGGCGAACGGCGGGGCGGCGGCGGTGCCGCTGAGGTGCACGCCGACCACCCGGCCCGGGGCGGCGTACGGCAGCATGCCCGCCACTCCCGACCCGACATCCGTGCCGTAGGCCGCGAACCGCTCGTAGCCGAGCCTGCTCATCAGCTCGGCCCAGTACTGGGCGACGCCGAACAGGCTGAAGCCCGCCTCGGCGATCGGGGTGGAGAAGCCGTAACCGGGCAGCGACGGCGCCACCACGTGGAAGGCGTCGGCGGGGTCGCCGCCGTGGGCGCGCGGGTCGGTCAGCGGGCCGATCACCTTGGCGAACTCGACCGGCGAGCTGGGCCAGCCGTGCGTCAGGACCAGCGGGAGGGCGTCCGGCTCGGGCGAGCGTACGTGGAGGAAGTGGATGCGCTGGCCGTTGATGTCGGTGGTGAACTGCGGGATCTCGTTCAGCGCCGCCTCCTGGGCCCGCCAGTCGAACCCGTCGGCCCAGTACTCGGCCAGCCCTTTGAGATAGTCGAGAGGAACACCGCGGCTCCAGTCACCGCCCTGGTACGAAGTGGGCCAGCGGGTGCCGGCCAGGCGTGACCGCAGGTCGTCGAGGTCGGCCTGCGGGATCTCGATGCGGAACGGGGTGATCTGAGTCATAAGAGCAGGTTAGGAGGTATTGCGGCAAGGTTCTTTCCGCGATCGAACGTCTTTCTTCCTGTCAGGCGTCGCCTCAGGCGCGGTCCGCGTCGCCGTCGAGGAGGGAGCGGACCAGGGGGGCGGCCAGGCGCAGCACGTCCTCCACGTCGGCCTCCGCCAGGTCGGGCATGCGCAGCAGGTTGCGGTGCACCGTGATGCCGAACATCACCGCGCCCGCCAGCGCCGCCCGCAGCCGCGCGTCGGGGCCTTCGACGCCGGCCGCGATCTGGTCGATCGCGTGCGCGGTGACGTGCTCGCGCATCATCCGCGCGGCGTCCTCGCTGGTCAGGCTGGTACGCAGGAGCACGATCATGGGGCTGTCGGGGATGGACCAGCGTTCGAGCATTGCGCGCAGGAAGTTCTCCGCCGTGCGGCTCACGTCGTCGGTGCGCAATGCGTCCATGTCGAAGCTGAAGTAGAGCGCCTCGCGGAAGAGCTGCTGCTTGGTCCCGAAGTACTGGATCACGGAGGACTTGTCCACACCCGCCTCGACGGCGATGGCGCGGATGGTGGCGCGCTCGAAGCCGAGCTCGGCGAAGGTGCGGCGGGCGGCGTCAAGGATACGGCGCCGCGTGCGCTGCCCCTTGCTCTCAGCGCCCGCGCCCTCAGCAGCCGCCCCCTCAGTGCCCGCACTTTCAGCGGCAGCGCTCTCGGCACCAGTGGGGTCCGCGTCCGGGCTGCCGAAGCCCGGCTCGCCCTCGGCCGTGCACTCGGTCGAGGTGCGAACCGGGGAGCGATCGGCGTGTGTCACCGTCGATCACCTCTTCCTGCTCGGTCTCCGATCGTAGTCGTACCGGCAGGAAGCGGTCATGGCTCAGTGCTTGGAGAACGGCGAGGCGATGGTTCCCTCCGTCACCAGCCCCTCAAGGGTGCGCTTCATCGACTCCGAGTCGTTGAGGTGCGGGAACGGCTCGCCGTCCGGCACCGGCACGCCGAGGAACCCGCACAGCGGCGCCCAGCCCTCGCGGACGTCGAACACGAGCAGCCGCTCGGCCGGCAGGCTCGCCTTGACCTCCGCCACATGCTGCTCGAACCGTTCGACGGCGCGGTCCTCGTCCAGCAGGCCGCCGTCGCCGAAGCGGTAGTTGTCGCCGAACGCGTCCCGGCCGAGCCGCTCCATGACCGGGCCCATCCTGCGCATCGAGGCGAAGACCTCGGCGGCCTTCGGCGGCAGGCTGCCGAGGTCGGGCAGGTTCCGGCCGGGGCCGTTGGCCATGAGGTTCTGCATGCTGACGTACCACTTGCGTGGGTCGCGGACGGTCAGGATGACCTTGGCGTCCGGGAACGCCTCCGCCTGCTCGCGCCAGAAGCCGCTGGCGGGCCAGTCCTGGGCCGAGCGGTAGCCGTCGAACACCTTCTCCCAGTCGACCGGCTCGCCGGTGGTCACCGGCAGCCACCGGTCGACGTGGTCGGGATTCGTGAGGACCTCGAACATGTGATAGCAGGGCCCGAAGCCGAGCCGTTCCAGCGCGGCTTTCATCGAGCTGGTCCCGGTACGCGGGTAGCCCGCGCCGATCACCTTCAGCATTTTCATGCCTTCCGTCGGTGGGCGTGCGGTGGGGTGTCCGCACGCCTCCCGCCGAGAGTATGAAAGCGATCAGCAAATCTCAACGATTGTCTACTTTTGAAGTACCCGGACCGTACGGCCGGCCGCGGCGGGGTCATCGGGCCAGGTGAGCAGCCATCGGCTGCCGTCACGGGTCACCGTGGCGCCCTCCGCGGACACCTCGCCGTCCGACTCCACCGCCGCCGCGTCGCCCCGCCCTCGCCTGCGCAGCGCGTACGTGCCGACCGGCTCACAGGTCGCCCACACGATGGCGCCCACCCCCTCCGGCAGCATCAGCCCGGAACGGGCGGGCAGGTCGATACGGCGGCCGTCGAACAGCGCGACCCCGTCCCTGCGCACGACGAGGGACTGCGGGAAGGGCGCGAGGTTCAGCAGGTGCAGCAGGCGCCGTCCGGAGGCGTCGGCCGTGGAGGTGACGACGATGCCGGGCTGCGGGGCGTCGTGCGTGTGCCTGGGCCGCACGCCGAGCCGGGCCAGCAGTCCGGTCCAGAACGGCAGGTGGCACGGGTAGTCGCAGGTCAGGACGATCGCCTGCCCGGCTCCGGCGCGCACTTCCACGCCGGCCGCCTCCCCGGTCGCCACATCCCGGACGATCACCTCACCGCCCGCGTGTGAACCGTCGCCGTGCGAGCCGCCGCCGTGTGACAGGTGCTGCATGACGCCCACCCGTACCTCCGGCTCCCCCTCGGCCCGTACTGACGGGAAGTGGTCCGGCGTGCCGTTCACCAGCGGACCCGCGGACAGCCCGAGCGCGTCGGCCAGGACCGTGCACCTGGTCCCGTCCACGTCCCGGTGCGGCAGCACCCCGGCCAGCAGCAGCCGCCCACCGCCCAGCACGAACGCCGCCACCCGCTCCTGGACCTCGGCCGCGAGCGTCGAGGCACTGGCCAGGACCAGGGCTCGCGCCGGGTCCAGCGTCCCCTCCTGCACGTCCACGGCCGGGAAGGAGAAGCCCGCCAGCAGCAGCGCCCGCGCCGGGACGTCCCGCGCCCCCATCCCCCGGA
Organism: Nonomuraea rhizosphaerae; assembly: GCF_019396405.1. GTDB lineage: Bacteria > Actinomycetota > Actinomycetes > Streptosporangiales > Streptosporangiaceae > Nonomuraea > Nonomuraea rhizosphaerae. The sequence goes on from NZ_JAHKRL010000384.1 coordinate 13,768, forward strand.
ACCGCTCCAGGTCCGCCACCACCTCGGCGCGCTCACGGTCGCCCGGGTAGGCGTACTCGGTCAGGTAGTGGTCCGGGACGAAGGCCAGCGCGAGCCCGTCGTGCTCCTCGTCCATGTCCGCCAGCAGCGGCGCGACCCCTCGGGCGGCGGTGACGACCGCGCGCAGCGCCTCGTACGGCGGCCCGACCGCGCCCTCCGGCGAGACCGGCGCGGCGAACCCGTGGCGCTCCCCCGTGAACGCGATGCGCGAGTTCCCGTCGGCGACGGGCAGGTCGAGCGGCGGGTTGAAGCCGCCCGCGAACAGGTAGTAGTTGATCAGCCGGTTCCCCTGCGCCAGGCAGAGCCGCGTCTTCAGCTCGACGGCGGAGGGCGGCACCTGCCGTGACAGGTCCTCGCCGTAGTCGCCGCCGCCCGCCTCGAACTCCAGCGAGGTCAGCGGCTGGTCGGCGTCGTGCACGGCGGCCATGAACGCGTTGCCGACGTAGAGGTCGGCGACGTTGGTGACGGTCAGGTCGCCGAGGTAGTGGTCGGAGCCCGAGGTGAGCTGTGACTGGCCGCGAACGCCCTGGTAGAGCTGGCTGATGCCGATCGGGTACGTGCGTCCGCGCCCGTCGCTGGTGCCGTGCAGGTTGATGAGGAACGGCACGTCCCGCACCCCGTGCTTCTCCGCTTCTTCCCGGAGGAAGGCGATGTAGCGGGCGTATCTGGAGCGGTTGTGGCGCCCCAGGTCATGCTGGAACGCGAGCGAAGGATTGCGCACGTCCCGGGCGCTCCACCGGCCGCCGGACCACCGCTCCAGGTCGGCGAGCGTAACCTCGGTCAGGTCGGGGCTGTTGCTGATCCAGGAGAGCATGCCGATCTCGTTGTCGAGCTGCACGGCGGCCACCGGCCCTCCCCTGGTCACCAGCCGCTCGGCGAGCACCGGCATGATCGCGGCGTACCAGCGGGCCACCTCGCCGAGGAAGTCGGGTGCGAGGTAGTCGATGGTGCGGGTGGGCGCGGGCGCGCCGTCCCAGCTGGTCGGGTGCACGTGCGGGTGCTCGTCGTACACGCGGTACGGGATGCCCTCGTTCTTCAGCTCGGCCATGACGAACGGCCCCGGCCTGGCGATGACCAGCAGCCCGCGTTCGGCGGCCAGGTCCAGGAAGCCGGTCAGGTCACGCTGCTCGGAGGTCCGCCCGGTCAGGTCGGCGCGGCCGTCGGGCAGCTCGTGCACGAGCCACGGCATGTACGAGGAGACGGCGGTGCAGCCGGCCTCCATGAGACGGTCCAGCCGGTCGGGCCAGTCCTTCGCGGCCAGCCGGAAATAGTGGACCTCTCCTGACATGACCAGGGCGGGCTCACCGTCGACGAGGATCCTGCGGCTGCTGAGGCGGACGGTCATGGGAGCTCCTCCGGACCCTTGCCGCGGCGAGGATCCTCACCTAAGGTCGCTGTAACCGGTTACCGCAACACGTTACGGTCGGGGTGGCGGATGGGCAACAGACGCCTGACGGCGCGCGAGGTGGCCAAGCTCGCGGACGTCTCCGTCGCCACCGTCTCCCGTGTTTCCCGTGGCACGGGCCAGGTGAGCCCCGAGACGCGGGCCAGGGTCCTGCGGGTCATCGAGGAACACGGTTACCGTCCGAGCCAGATGGGCCGGGCGCTGGCCGAGCAGAGGCACGGCTCGGTGGCCATCGTGCTGCCGGGGCTGGCCGGGCCGTACTTCTCCGAGCTGATCCAGGGCTTCGAGTCCGAGGTCATGGACGCCGGCGCGTCCGTGCACATCTTCGGCACCCACCACCGGGCGGACGCCGACGAGCACGTGCTCGGCATCGCGGCCCGCGTGGACGCCGTCGCGGTGCACGGCGACACGATCGGCGCGGACACGCTGCGGGAGCTGGCCGCGCGGGCGCCGGTCGTGGTGCTGGCGGGCCGTCCCCTGGACGGCATCCCGGCCGTACGCGCGGACAACTCGCCCATCGGCGAGCTGACCAGGCATCTGCTGGTCGATCACGGGTACCGGCGGCTGACGTTCGTCGGTGATCCCGAGGGCTCGCCCGACGTGACCGACCGGTGGGAGGCGTTCCGGGACGCGCACCGAGACGCGCGGCTGGCCCCGCCACGCAACCCGTTCCGGATCGGGTTGCAGCAGTCCGACGGCGTGCTGGCCGCCGGCGAGCTGCTCGGCGCCAGGCGTCCGCCGCGCGCGATCGTGTGCGCGAACGACGAGACCGCGCTCGGCGTGCTGATCGGCGCGCTCGGCCGCGGCCTGTCGGTGCCCGGCGACCTGGCGATCACCGGTTTCGACGACGTGCCCATGTCGTCGCTGGTGCAGCCGCGGCTGACCACGGTCCGGCAGCCCGTGCGGGAGCTGGGCGCCACCACGGCCCGGCTGCTCATCTCGGGTCTGGGCGGGCCGGGGGCCGTCATGGACGCGGTGCTCGCCACCGAGACGGTGATGCGCGAGAGCTGCGGCTGCCCTCTTTAGAGCGGTTCGTGCCGTTCGCCGGTCGTGCCGTGCCGTTCGCCGGTCGTGCCGTGCCGGAGCAGGTCGAGCAGGCGTACGGACTGGGCGGCGCCGCCGGCGGCGAGCGCGACGGCGTTGGCGAGGGTGAGCAGGTCCCTGGCGGTCAGGTCCGACCGCACGTCACCGGCCTCCTGGGCGCGGGACAGCAGCGCGGCGGCGGTGGTCAGCATCGACTCGTGCCATTCGCCGAACAGCCCTTCGCGGCCCTCGCGCGGGATGGCGAGCGCGAGGTCGCGCTTGGTGGCCACGTGCTCCACGAAAGCCCTCAGCCACTCGTGCAGGGCGTCGCCGGGAGCGGCGGTCGCCCGCAGCGTCTCTCCCCTGTCGCACAGCTCCGTCACCTCGTCGGCGAAGACGGCGATGATCAGATCCTGACGGGTCGGGAAATGCCGGTACATGGTGGCGTTCCCCACCCCGGCGTGCCGCGCGACGTCGTCGAGCGGCACGTCCACGCCGCGCTCGGCGAACAGCCGCCCGGCCGCGGTCAGCAGCGCGTCACGGTTGCGGCGCGCGTCGGCCCTGCGCGGGCGATCTGCAGCCATGCGGCGAGCCTATCCGCCCCTGCCCGCGCTCATCCGCGCCACCAGGGCGCCGGGCTCACCTGCGCTCATCTGCGCTCATGAGCGCTTGAAGCGGTAGCGCGTCTGGCTGCTGTGGTCGCCCTTCCGGAACGCGAGCACCTTGACCGGCGCCACCCCGAACACCAGCGCCCGCAGTCCGCCCTGCTGGAGGAAGGAGTCCTCGCCGACGTCGAAGTGCCACTCGCTGCCGTACTTGGCCTCGTACGCGTCGGCGAGCCGCTTGAGCCGCTCCTGGTCGGTGACCTGCTCCGCCACCCCCTCCACGACCACGTCGAGCCCCTCGCTCAGGGAGCTGGCACCGGTGGTGAGCGCGCAACGGCGGTTGGTCTCCAGGTTCAGGGCCTTCTGCTCGCCCGGCCCCGTGCAGAAGTGCAGCACGTCGTCCTGCCAGACGGCCAGCAGGGTCGTGACGTGCGGGCTCCCGTCGGCGCGAACGGTCGAGAGCCAGAACGTCTGCGCGCCCTCCACCTGCTCGCGGGCCTCGGCCCAGGGGGTCGGGGTGGCGCCCTCGACGCTGTACCTGGCGTCCAGCTCGGTGATCGGTTCCATGCCGCTTCCTTTCCCAGCTCTCTGTCGCCTACGTACGCCTATGTCGCATACGTACGTCTCTGTCACCTACGTACGCAGGTCGCACGTAGGTAGACCACGGCCGGCGGAAAAATCGTCGGTGGCGGTGGCTACGTTGAGGGCATGGCGACGTTTGTCTTGATCCACGGTGGCGGAGGCTCGGCCTGGGACTGGCACCTGCTCGACCCGGAGCTGCGCGGCAGGGGGCACGATGTGGTGGCCGTCGACCTGCCCGTCGACGATTCCGAGGCGGGGCTGGGCGATCATGCCGCCGTCGTGACCGAGGCGATCGGCGACCGCTCCGACGTGGTGGTGGTGGCCCATTCGTGGGGCGGCTTCGTCGGCCCGCTCATCTGCGAGCGGGCCGGGGCC
>NZ_JAHKRL010000041.1 GCF_019396405.1 Nonomuraea rhizosphaerae
CATCACCAGCAGAGGTCCCCCTTCTCCCGAAGTTACGGGGGCAATTTGCCGAGTTCCTTAACCACAGTTCACCCGATCGCCTTGGTATTCTCTACCTGACCACCTGAGTCGGTTTAGGGTACGGGCCGCCACAACACTCACTAGAGGCTTTTCTCGGCAGCATAGGATCATCCACTTCACCACAATCGGCTCGGCATCACATCTCAGGATACGTGCGGGGCGGATTTACCTACCCCACTCCCTACATGCTTACCCCAGGACAACCATCGCCTGGGCTGGACTACCTTCCTGCGTCACCCCATCGCTTACCTACTACCCGATCGGATCGAGCGTTCAGCCTCACCCCTAGCCCCGAAGGGCATCAGAGGACTTAAGGACTCTTAGCATCACGAGGTTCGATATGGGCGCATTGAAGCGGGTACGGGAATATCAACCCGTTGTCCATCGACTACGCCTGTCGGCCTCGCCTTAGGTCCCGACTTACCCTGGGCGGATTAGCCTGCCCCAGGAACCCTTGGTCATCCGGCGCGAGGGTTTCTCACCCTCGATTCGCTACTCATGCCTGCATTCTCACTCGCACACACTCCACGACTGGATCACTCCGCCGCTTCACCGCATGCACGACGCTCCCCTACCCACCAACAA
>NZ_JAHKRL010000385.1 GCF_019396405.1 Nonomuraea rhizosphaerae
CCCGAGCCGCAGGTCCAGGCGCAGGACGGCGAGCTGCAGTCGCAGCTCGCCGAGCGCACCGCCGATCTGCAGCGTCTCCAGGCGGAGTACACCAACTACCGCCGGCGGGTGGAGCGCGACCGGGTCGCGGTCCGCGAGCAGGCGGTCGCCAGTGCCCTGCTGGAGCTGCTGCCCGTGCTCGACGACATCGGCAGGGCCCGCGACCATGGTGAGCTCACCGGTGGCTTCGCGAAAGTGGCAGAGTCACTGGAAGCGGCGGTCACCAAGCTCGGGCTCAACGCCTACGGACAGAAGGGCGACCCGTTCGACCCGACCGTCCACGAGGCGCTGATGCACAGCTACTCACCGGACGTCACCGAGCCGACCGCGGTCGAGGTGCTGCAACCGGGATACCGCATGGGTGACCGGGTGCTGCGCCCGGCCCGGGTGGCCGTGGCCGAGCCAGAGGACGCTCCCCCGGCGCCCTCCGACGACGACAACTGACGGAAGCAGACGAAGGGCGATAGATGAGCACCAAGGACTACCTGGAGAAGGACTACTACGCCGTCCTTGGTGTGCCCAAGTCAGCCACCGCCGAAGAGATCAAGAAGGCCTACCGCAAGCTGGCCAGGCAGTACCACCCCGACACCAACCAGGGCGACGTGGCCAAGGAGACCAAGTTCAAGGAGGTCTCCGAGGCCTACGACATCCTGTCGGACACCAAGCGCCGCAAGGAGTACGACGAGGCGCGGACGCTGTTCGGGTCCGGGGTGGGGGCCCAGCGTCCCGGCGGTGGCGGCTTCCCGTTCGACTTCGGCGACCTGTTCGGCGGCACCAACCAGCAACAGCAGCAGCAGGGCCACGGGGCGGGTGAGCGGCTCGGCGACCTGTTCGGCGGGCTGTTCAACCGCGGCGGCGGCGGCCAGACCCGTACGACGAGCACCACCAGGCCGCGCCGCGGCCAGGACGTCGAGTCCGAGGTGACGCTCACGTTCACCGAGGCCGTCGAGGGCTCCACCGTGTCCCTGCGGCTGACCAGCTCGGCCGCCTGCACGGCGTGCAGCGGCACGGGCGCCAAGGCCGGCACGACGCCACGCGTCTGCCCGACCTGTGAGGGCACCGGGGCGGCCAGCCGCAACCTGGGCAACTTCGCCTTCTCCGAGCCCTGCCGCGACTGCAAGGGCCGCGGCCTGCTGGTCGACGACCCGTGCCCCGTGTGCGAGGGCAGCGGCCGGGCCAAGAGCACCCGCAACATCCAGGCGCGCATCCCCGCGGGGGTGGCCGACGGCCAGCGGGTCAAGCTCAAGGGCAAGGGCGCGCCGGGCGAAAATGGCGGCCCCGCAGGTGACCTGTACATCCTGACCCACGTCAAGCCGCACGCCGTCTTCGGCAGGAGCGGCGACAACCTGACCATCACCGTGCCGGTGACGTTCTCGGAGGCCGCGCTCGGCGCCGAGATCAAGGTGCCCATCCTCAAGGGCATGCCGGTCACGCTGCGCATCCCGACGGGCACGCCCAACGGCCGCACGTTCAGGGTCCGCGGCAGGGGCGTCACCCGCAAGGACGGCACGAAGGGCGACCTGCTCGCCAGCGTCGAGGTCCTCGTGCCGAAGACGCTCGACGACAAGTCACGTGAGCTCCTCAACGAGTTCAACACCGCGACCGCGGGCGACGAGGACCCGCGAGCTGATCTCATTCAGAGAGCCAGAAGCGAGTAGCCGAATGGACGCCAACTATTTCGACCTGTCAGACGAAACTCCCGTCTACGTGATTTCGGTGGCCGCGCAGCTGTCGGGTCTGCACCCGCAGACCCTGCGGCAGTACGACCGGCTCGGACTGGTCTGTCCAGGGCGTACGGCGGGTCGCGGCCGCCTCTACTCCACCCGCGACATCATCCAGCTCCGCGAGGTTCAGCGTCTCTCCCAGGAGGAGGGCATCAACCTCGCGGGGATCAAGCGGATCCTGGAGCTCGAGAACGAGGCTCTGCGGCTGCGTGAGGAGGTTCACCGCCTGCGCGCCGAGATGCAGATGGTCCGGGCGCTGATCCGCTACGAGCTGCCACCGGGGGCCTGAGAAAACCATGGACTACAAGCTCACCCAGAAGAGCCAGGAGGCTCTTTCCGGGGCGATGAGGCGTGCCGCCGCTGAGGGCAATCCGGAGATCGCCCCCGCCCACCTGCTGACCACGTTGCTGGCCCAGACGGGCGGCACCGCGATCCCGCTGCTCGAAGCGGTCGGCGCCGACTGGAAGACACTGCGCGCCAAGGCCGAGGAGCAGCTGGCCGCCCTGCCGAAGGCGCAGGGCTCGACGGTCAGCGCGCCGTCCAGCTCGCGCCAGCTGCTCACCGTGATCAACACGGCGGCGCAGCGGGCCAAGCGCCTGGAGGACGAGTACGTCTCCACCGAGCACCTGCTCGTGGGCCTGGCCACCGACGGTGGCCCGGTCGCCGAGCTGCTGAAGTCGCAGGGCGCGACGCCGCAGGCGCTGCTCGACGCGTTCGAGAAAGTACGCGGCCACACCCGCATCACCAGTGAGACGCCCGAGGACACCTTCCGGGCGCTGGAGAAGTACGGCGTCGACCTGACCGAGCGGGCCCGCAGCGGCAAGCTCGACCCGGTCATCGGCCGCGACTCCGAGATCCGGCGCGTGGTGCAGGTGCTGTCGCGGCGCACCAAGAACAACCCGGTGCTGATCGGCGAGCCCGGCGTCGGCAAGACGGCCGTCGTCGAGGGCCTGGCCCAGCGCATCGTGGCCGGCGACGTGCCCGAGTCGCTGCGCAACAAGCGGCTGATCTCGCTCGACCTGGGCGCGATGGTGGCCGGCGCCAAGTACCGGGGCGAGTTCGAGGAGCGGCTCAAGGCCGTGCTCTCCGAGATCAAGGAGAGCGACGGGCAGATCGTCACGTTCATCGACGAGCTGCACACGGTCGTCGGCGCGGGCGCGGCCGAGGGCGCCATGGACGCGGGCAACATGCTCAAGCCCATGCTGGCCCGCGGCGAGCTGCGCATGATCGGCGCGACCACGCTGGACGAATATCGCGAGCGCATCGAGAAGGACCCTGCGCTGGAGCGCCGCTTCCAGCAGGTCTACGTCGGCGAGCCCACGGTCGAGGACACGATCGCGATCCTGCGCGGGCTCAAGGGCCGCTACGAGGCCCACCACCAGGTCCAGATCGCCGACAGCGCGCTGGTGGCCGCCGCCGCGCTGTCCGACCGCTACATCACCAACCGCTTCCTGCCCGACAAGGCCATCGACCTGGTCGACGAGGCCGCCTCGCGGCTGCGCATGGAGATCGACTCGCGTCCCGTCGAGATCGACCAGCTCCAGCGCGACGTCGACCGGATGAAGATGGAGGAGCTGGCCCTCAGCAAGGAGACCGACGAGGCCTCCATCCAGCGGCTCGAACGGCTGCGCAAGGAGCTGGCCGACCGCCAGGAGGAGCTCAACGCCCTGGTCGGCCGCTGGGAGCACGAGAAGGCCGGCCTGAACAAGGTCGGCGAGCTGAAGAAGCAGCTCGACGAGGCCAGGAGCGGGGCCGAGCGGGCGCAGCGCGACGGCGACTTCGAGGCCGCGTCCCGGCTCATGTACGCCGAGGTGCCGCGCCTGGAGCAGGCCCTGCGCCAGGCGTCCGAGGCCGCCCCGCCGGACAACGCCATGGTCAAGGAGGAGGTCGGCGCCGACGACATCGCCGAGGTCATCTCCTCCTGGACGGGCATCCCGGCGGGCCGCCTGCTGGAGGCTGAGACGGCCAAGCTGCTGCGGATGGAGGACGAGCTGGGCCGCCGCCTGATCGGGCAGCAGCGGGCCGTACAGGCCGTCTCCGACGCCGTACGACGCAGCAGGGCCGGCATCGCCGACCCCGACCGGCCGACGGGCTCGTTCCTGTTCCTCGGCCCGACGGGTGTCGGCAAGACGGAGCTGGCCAAGGCGCTGGCGGAGTTCCTGTTCGACGACGAGCGGGCGATGACCCGCATCGACATGAGCGAGTACTCCGAGAAGCACAGCGTCGCCAGGCTCGTCGGCGCGCCTCCCGGTTACGTCGGCTACGAGGAGGGCGGCCAGCTCACCGAGGCCGTCAGGCGGCGCCCGTACACGGTGGTGCTGCTGGACGAGGTGGAGAAGGCCCATCCCGAGGTCTTCGACGTCCTGCTCCAGGTGCTCGACGACGGGCGGCTGACCGACGGCCAGGGGCGCACGGTCGACTTCCGCAACACGATCCTGATCCTCACCTCCAACATCGGCTCGCAGTTCCTGGTGGACCCCACGCTGGAGAACGGGGCCAAGCGGGAGGCCGTGATGGGGGCGGTGCGCAACTCGTTCAAGCCGGAGTTCCTGAACCGGCTCGACGACGTGATCCTCTTCGACGCGCTCGGCTCGGAGGAGCTGACCCGCATCGTCGACCTCCAGGTCGATCGGCTGGCGCGGCGCCTGTCGGACCGCCGGCTCGTGCTGGAGGTCACCGACGCGGCCCGCGAGTGGCTGGCACTGACCGGCTACGACCCGATGTACGGGGCCCGCCCGCTGCGCCGGCTGGTGCAGTCGGCGATCGGCGACAAGCTGGCCAAGGCCGTGCTGTCGGGCGAGGTCGTGGACGGCGACCGGGTCCTGGTGGACCTGGGCGACGACGAGCTCGTCATCACCCGCGGCTGACCCGCCGTTCCGGCGACGCCCGGGAACCGGTCGGTTCC
>NZ_JAHKRL010000386.1 GCF_019396405.1 Nonomuraea rhizosphaerae
CTGCCCCACTGCGACTGCACGGTGGCGGCGGCGGTGCAGCCGCCGCCGGTGCCGCCGGGCAGCGTGGTGAAGGTGACCCGGCCGGACTCGCCGGAGACGTTGCCGGCCGCGTCCCGCGCCTTGACGAAGACCGTGTACGCGGTGGCGGGCGTCAGCCCGGTGAGGGTGATCGAGTTCGTCGCCGACTGCCCGAGCGACGTGCTCGGCGCCTGGTACACGTCGTACCCGGTCACCCGTACGTTGTCGGTCGAGGCGGTCCAGGTCAGCGTGGCCCCGGAGGAGGTGATCGCGCCGGCGGCGGGGGTGCCGGGCGTGCTGGGCGGGGTCGGGTCGGTGGTGGTGCCGCCGTAGATCGTCGCCTCGCGCGCGGTGGCGGCGATCCCGTTGGCGCCGTTGAACAGCCGCTGGCCCCAGGAGGTGAGCTGGGTGACGTCGAAGTTCGTGACCTGGTCCAGGTACTCGACGCCGCCGCCGTTCCCGCTCCACGACCAGCCCAGGTAGCCGAGCCCGCGGGAGACGGCCTGGGCCATGATCGTGTCCTCGTCCGGGTTACCGTCGGAGTGGTTGAACCCGAACTCGCCGACCACCAGCGGCAGCCCGGCGGTCCGGAACGCGTCCATGTACGAGGTGATCTCGGCCGCCGTGTCGTACACGCCGTACATGTGCACCGAGAAGATCGTGTTCTTGGCGGGGTCGGCGTTGAAGACGGTGGCGGCGTTGGACCGCATGGTGTTCTGCCAGTCCTGGCCCCAGTTGGGGGCGTCGACCATGAGCGCGTGCTCGAAGCCGTTGGCGCGCAGCTTCTTGATCGCGTTGGCGGTGGCGGTGGCCCAGTCGGGGGTGACGGCGTTGTTGCCGACGGGCTCGTTGCCGATGTTGACGATGACGTGGTTCTCCTGGCCCGTCAGGGCGCTCTTGACGCTGATCCAGTAGTCGGCGGCCTGGTCCAGCGTGTACGCGCCGCTCTGCTCGCCGTACCCGGTGGTGTCGTGGTTCTCCAGCACGCAGATCAGCCGGTTGGTCCTGCAGAGGGAGACGACGTTGGCGACGTCGGAGGCGGGGTTGGGGGCCCAGCGCCCGCCGCTGAGCACGACGCGCACGGTGTTGGCGCCCAGCGACTTGATGTCGGCGAACGCCTTGGTCTGGCCGGTGTACCAGGTGTGCGCGTGGCTGGTCCCGCGCATGACGAACTCCTGGCCGTTGGCCTCCAGGATCCTCGCGCCGCTGACGCGGATGCCGGTGGCGGCGTGCGCGGGGGGTGGCAGGAGGAACAGGGGAAGCAGGAGTAACGCGGCGAGCGCCGCGAGTCGGGTCCTCATGGGCGGCGGCCCTTCTGTGGGGAGACCCGCCCCGCCGGCGTGGCAGGACGCGGCGAGGCGGGTGGCTTTGTTACTTGGCGGTCTGCCG
>NZ_JAHKRL010000387.1 GCF_019396405.1 Nonomuraea rhizosphaerae
GCCGCTGGCCGGGTCGTACTCCAGCGGCGGCACCAGCACCTTGCCCTCGGCGGTGCGGACGCCGACGATCCGCCCGGCCCGCAGCTCGGTCAGGAAGCGCCCGATCACGGGCCCGGTCGTGCGGGTGTAGCCGCCGGGGAACTCCAGTACGTGCTCAGCCACCAGCGGTTCAGATGGCACGGTCGTGTCCCTCCCAGAATGGTGCGCGGAGTTTGCGTTTGAGCAGCTTGCCGTTGGGCTCGCGGGGCATCTCGGCGATGAAGTCGATGGACTTCGGCCACTTCATCCGCGACAGGCGGCCCTCCAGGGAGGCCAGGATCTCGGCCGCCAGCTCCGGGCCGGGCTCGGCGTTCTGGGCGGGCTCCACGATGGCCTTGATCTGCTCGCCCCAGTCCTCGTCCGGGATGCCGAACACGGCCACGTCCGCGACCTTGGGGTGGATCATGATCTCGTTCTCGATCTCGGCCGGGTAGATGTTCGCGCCGCCCGAGATGATCATGTCGGCCTTGCGGTCGCACAGGAAGAGGAAGCCCTCCTCGTCCAGGTAACCGATGTCGCCTACGGTGAAGAACTCCTTGAGCCGGTTCGCGGCGGTCTTGGCGGGGTCGCCCTTGTACTCGAAGCCCGAGCCGAGCATCTTCATGTAGATCGTCCCGGGCGTGCGGACCGGTACGGGTTCGCCCTCGTCGTCCACGATCAGCAGCTCGCTGATCGGCCAGGCGGAGCCGACCGTGCCGGGGTGCGCCTTCCAGCCCTCGGGCGTGGCCAGGGTGCCGCCGCCCTCGGTGGCCGCGTAGTACTCGTACACGCAGTCGCCCCACCACTCGAACATCGCCCACTTCACCGGCACCGGGCAGGGGGCGGCGGCGTGGATCATCCACTTGAGCGAGGAGAGGTCGTACTTGTGGCGGGTCTCCTCGGGCAGCGCGAGCAGGCGCTTGAAGTGGGTGGGCACCATGTGGGAGTTGGTGATGCCGTGCTTCTCGCAGAGCCGGAGCAGTTCCTCGGCGTCCCACTTGTCCATGTAGACGAGGGTGTGGCCCATGTGCAGGGCGGTGCCGCCGAACTGCGTGACGGCGGTGTGGTAGTTCGGCGAGGTGACCAGGTGCGCGTTCGGGCGGCCCGGCGTGATGCCGAACAGGCTCAGCAGGAACGTCATCAGCTCGGCGCCGTCGTCGGGGTCCATGCCGCTCAGCGGGCGCTTGACGCCCTTGGGCTTGCCGGTCGTGCCCGACGTGTAGTGCATGGTTATCCCCGCCGTGCGGTTCTCGGGCGCGGTGTCAGGCTGACCGTCGGTCAGCTCGGCGGCGTCCCGGAAGCCGTCGATGGGCCCGTGCACGAAGAAGCGCCGCTCGGGCGCTATGGCCTCGGCGCCCCGCGTCCCCTCGGTCGCGTAGCGGGGGTGCACGAAGAGCGCCTTGGCCTCGCTGTCGGCCACGATGTAGGCGATCTCGGGGCCGGTCAGGTGCCAGTTGATCGGCGTGTAGTACCAGCCCGCCTGCAGCGCGGCCAGGTAGAGGACGAGCCCGTCCGCGCCGTTCGGCACCAGGCCGCAGAGGCCGTCGCCGGGCCGCAGACCGAGTTCGTCGCGTAAGCCGTGCACCAGCCGGTTGGAGCGGGCGAGCAGATCGCCCGCGCGGTGCTCCGTACCGTCGGGGTCGACCGCGGCGATCCACTCGGGATCCGCCTGCGCCAGCCTCCAGAAACCGAGCGTGCCCATCGAAGCTCCTCTTCAGGTGGTTCGAGGCGCCAAACGAGAACCTGTTCTCGTTTTGCCTGGGCAGCGTATCCCGGCGACCTTGTTGGAGCAAGCGCTTGGGTCGGCACCCCTGGGGTCATCTTCGCCGGTCCGCCGGCGGCAGGGTAGGATCGTCGCCTAACAAGCGCTTGATTTGTTACCTGGAGGCGTCCGTGGAGCTCCTGCCGATCAGCACCCCCCACTGCCGGATCGAACGCGACGGCCACGTCGTCGTCGTCACCATGAACCGGCCGGAGGCCCGCAACGCGCTCTCCTCCGACATGCTGATCGGGCTCGCCTCCGCCTGGGCGTACGTGTCGGCCGAGACGGACGTACGGGTCGCCGTCCTGACCGGCGCCGAGGGCACCTTCTGCGCCGGGGCCGACCTCAAGGCCATGGGCCAGCCCTCCACCGACCCCGACGTCCAGGCCCGCGCGGCGCAGATCCCGAACTTCCACTGGAAGGGCCTGCTCCGCGAGGACCTGCCCACCAAGCCGATCGTCTCGGCGATCGAGGGGTACGCGGTGGCGGGCGGCACCGAGCTGCTGGTCGGCACGGATCTGCGGGTCGTGGCGGAGTCGTCCACACTCGGGCTCTTCGAGGCCAAACGCGCGCTGTTCCCCATGGGCGGCAGCGCGGTCCGCCTGCCCCGGCAGATCCCGTACTGCCACGCCATGGACCTGCTGCTCACCGGCCGCTCCATCACCGCCGCCGAGGCCCTGTCGATGGGGCTGGTCAACCGCGTCGTCCCCGACGGCCAGGCACTGACCGTGGCCCGCGAGATCGCCGACGACATCGCCGCCTCTGGGCCGCTGGCGGTGCAGGCGATCCTGCGCACGTACCGGGACACGCTGGGCATGCCGGAGCCGGAGGCGCTGAAGGTCTCCGACGAGCTGGGCTGGCCCGTCATCGGCTCCCAGGACGCCCGCGAGGGCACCCGCGCCTTCAAGGAGAAGCGCCCGGCCACCTACCGCGGGGAATAAGCGTGTAGCACACCGGGCTACACGGAGCTACAGTGAAGTCATGATGAAGGTCATCACTCAGCGGGAGTTCCGCAACAACTCGGCTGCTGTCATGGACGAAGTCGAGGCCGGTGAGGTGTTCCACATCACCCGCAACGGCGTCGAGGTGGCGGAGCTGCGGCCGCTGCCGCGCAGGCGGCGCTTGAGCGCGGCGGAACTGGTAGCAAGGCATCGCAACTTGCCTCGCGTCGACTACGAGGAGATGCGCGGAGAGGCCGACGAGCACTTCGGCACCGAGGAGCGCATCGATGACGACCCCTGGGAGCGGCGCCGTGCCTGAGCGCCACTCTTCTGGGGTGATCGACACTTGCGTCTACATCGACCTGGACCAACTGTCTCCCGAAGCTCTGCCGGACTTCCCGGAAATCACCGCCGTCACGCTCGCGGAGCTGCATCAAGGCGTGGCGATGGCGAAGAACGAGGCGATCCGGTCCGCCCGCATGGAGAAACTGGGCGCCGCCGCCGTCGATTTCGAGCCGCTGCCCTTCGACGCGGACGCTGCTGCCCGCTACGGCACGCTTGTCGCGCTGACGATCCATGCGAAGCGGGACCCCCGGCCGCGACGGATGGATCTGATGATCGCCGCCGTCGCGTCGAGCCGGGGACTGCCGCTCTACACCCGCAACACCGATGATTTCGTGGGGCTGGAAAGCCTGGTGAGCGTCGTTCCCGTATGACGGTCAGTCGTCCGCCAGGCGGCTGAGGCGTTCCAGGGCCTCGGAGTACTCCTCCACCAGCGAGTACATGACGTCGCGCGTCGAGCGCACCGAGTTGGTGATGCCGATGATCTGCCCCGCCGGGAACGTGGCCAGCTCGGCGGCGTCCGAGCGGCCGATGCGGCGCAGGGCCTCCGAGACCAGCATGTACTGCAGCGGCATCGGCAGCGTCCCCGGCGACTCCGCCGACTCCCAGGCCTCCGTCCACTCGTTCCTGAGCAGGCGGGCCGGCTTGCCGGTCCAGCTCCGGGAGCGGACGGTGTCGCGGGAGGTGGCCTCCAGGATGCGCTTCTTGGCCATCTCGGGAGTGTCGGCCTCCTCGACAGTGAGCCAGAGGGAGCCGGTCCAGACGCCCTCGGCGCCCAGCGCCATGCCGGCGGCCATCTGGCGGCCGTTGCCGATGCCGCCCGCGGCCAGCACGGGCACGTCCACCGCGTCGACCACCTGCGGGATCAGCACCATGGTGGAGATCTCGCCGGTGTGGCCGCCGGCTTCGGTGCCCTGCGCGACCACGACGTCCACGCCCACCTCGACCTGCTTGAGCGCGTGGCGCGGCGTGGAGGCGAGCGCGGCGACCTTGACGCCGTGCGTGTGGGCCAGCTCGACCACGTCGGCGGGCGGCGGGCCGAGCGCGTTGGCCAGGAGCGCGATGGGGTGCCGCAGCGCCACCTCGACCTGGGGGCGGGCGGTGGCGTCGGTCCAGCCGAGCAGCACCTTGCCGGGGTCGGCGTCCGAGGACAGGGCCGGCACGCCGTGCTCGGCCAGGAGGTTCTCGACGAACTTCCGGTGGCCCTCGGGGATCATCCCCTGCAGGCGGCCCACCAGCTCGTCGGCCGCGAAGTCGGCGCCCTCGTAGGAGGCCGGCATGACGACGTCCACGCCGTAGGGGTGGCCGTCGATGTGGTCGTCGATCCACTTGAGCTCCATCTCGAGCTCTTCGGGGGAGAAGTACAGCGCCCCGAGAACGCCCATGCCCCCGGCCCGGCTGACGGCGGCGACGACGTCCCGGCAGTGGCTGAAGGCGAAGATGGGGAGATCAATTCCGAACATGTCCGTGACACGGGTCCGCATGTGGTGACAATACGACTCGCCACAAAGAAACTGCAACGCGTTCTAGTACTAGAACTTTTAGTCGGTCGGCCGGAAAAGACCAAAAGCGGCCATATACGACAAGCGCCCCCGCCGACCGGCGGAGGCGCCCTCGAAAAGCTCGGGACTACTCGGTCTCGCGGCGGCGGCCCAGGATGACGGCGAGCGCCAGCGCGACCACGCCCAGCACCACGAGCACGATCGGGATCGTCGTCTTGACCAGCGTGATCTGGTTCTTGGCGTCGGTCGCGGTGCGGACCGTGTTCGTCACCGTCTGCGGGGTGAACGAGGCGGTCGCGACCAGGGCCTTGGCGCGCTCGACGCCGTCCTGCGTCTTGAGCGTCTCGTTCCGCTTGACCTCCTGCTTGACCGGGGCGCCGCTGGTCGGCTCGATCCAGAAGGTGTCGGTGCCCTCGTACCAGCGGTCGAGCTGGATGTCGCCCGTCTGCGTGACGCCGAACATCGAGCCGGGAGCGGTCAGCGTGGCGATCTTGGTGGCGGGGATGGTCGACTGGAACTTGTAGACGGGCAGCCCGTTGACGTTGTCCTCGGCCAGGAACTTGGCGTCCACGGCCTTCTTGGCCGTCTGGTTGAAGACCTTGTACGTCTTCTTCTCCACGCCGAACGGGAACAGGTAGATCTGCCCCTCCAGCTTCACCGGCTCCTTGTTCACCGAGACGCCGCAGCAGTTGAGGCCGACGCCGGTGTGCCGGTCGAAGGCGCTGCGCCGCTCGGACAGGCTGATCTGCGGCTTGTTGTTGGTGTCGTCGTCCACGACGGTGAACTCGTCCCACACGACCCGGCTGTCCGTGGCCTCCTTCACGTCGCCGCGCGTGGTGACGAGCATGCTGAGGTTGGCCGTCAGGACCTTGCCGTCGGCGACGGAGAAGTACTGGGCGCCGGGGGCCTCCAGCCGGGTGACGCTGTACTGGGCGGCGGGCGCGGATATGATCTTGTCCGCGGCCCAGAACCGGACCATGCCCGCCAACACCACCAGGAATGCGCCGACGGCTACGAGAACGAGTACGGATGTGCGTCGCATTCTGGGTCCTCCTGGCGGTCGAGGAATTGACGAGAACCGGTTACATCGCGAACACCCCGAACATCAGGTCGCGGGTGTGACACACGCAACATGATCGCTACTGGAAAGTAGCATTCGCCGACAGATCGTCGCAGCTACATCCGCATAACAAATCGGAACAGGTTCTCACCGGCGAACCGGTCAACCGGGGATGTTACCGTGCCGACGGAACACGTTCTATTGTGGGACCCCGCCGGGATCGCGGGAGCCCCCTCGACACCCCTGGAGCCGCGAGAATGCGCGCCGATCTGGCCAGGTCCGTCCGCCTCTTCCGCGCGTTCAGGTCCGAGCAGGCGACCCCGGCCGACTATTACACGACACTGGCCGCCGACACGCTGCAGCAGCTCCGCCACTACGTGTCGCTGGACGGCAGGACCGTGCTCGACGTGGGCGGCGGCCCCGGCTACTTCGCCGACGCGTTCCGCCGCGAGGGCGCCCGCTGCCTGTGCGTCGACGTGGACGCGGGCGAGCTGGCCGGGCAGGGCGCGCCGGACGGCGGCGTGGTGGGCAGCGCCCTGGACCTGCCGCTGGCCGACGGGTCCTTCGACGTGTGCTTCTCGTCCAATGTGCTGGAACACGTTCCAGACCCGTGGCGGATGGCCGCCGAGATGACCCGGGTCACCCGGCCGGGCGGCCTGATCTTCCTCGCGTACACGAACTGGCTCTCGCCCTGGGGCGGGCACGAGACGTCGCCGTGGCACTACCTGGGCGGCCACCGCGCCGCCCGGAAATATCAGGAAAAACACGGTAAGCCAGCTAAGAACCAGTTCGGCCAGAGCCTCTATCCGGTCTCGGTGGCCGACGGGCTGCGCTGGGCCAGGACGCAGCGCGAGGCCGACCTGGTGGACGCGCTGCCCCGCTACCTGCCCTGGTGGTGGCGGCCGACGTTGAAGGTGCCGATCGTCAGGGAGTTCGTCACGTGGAATCTGGTGCTGGTCCTGCGGAAACGACCGTGAGGGCGCAAGGCAGGGACGCCGCGCTCGACGGCATCCGCGCCCTGGCCGCGCTCGGCGTCTGGGTGCTGCACGTCGGCGGCAACACCGGCGTCATGTACCGGCCCGGGATGTTCGCCTGGATGACCACCCGGCTGGGCATCGCCGTGCCGATCTTCTTCCTGCTGTCGGGCCTGCTGCTCTACCGCCCGTGGGCGCGCGCGGTCATCGAGGACACGCCCCGGCCCCGCCCGGGGCGCTACCTGTGGCGCCGGGTCGTCCGGGTCATGCCCGCGTACTGGCTGGTCACCGCGGTGGCCCTGTGGGCGTGGAGCTCGCTCGACTGGACCGGCTGGGCCAAGTGGCTGCTCCTGCTGCAGAACTACACCGAGCAGACCCGCGCCCCCGACGGCCTCTACCAGATGTGGACGATGCCGATCGAGATGGCGTTCTACCTGCTGCTGCCGGTGCTCGCCTGGCTGTTGCACGCCTGGGCGCGCGGCGGCAACCGTCCCGTCAGGCTGCTGGCGGGCATCGCCTTGCTGCCGGTGATCTCGTTCGCCAGCGTGGTCGTCTCGCACGCGGCCGACCAGCCGCAGCTCGCGCTCTGGCTGCCGCACCACCTGATCTTCTTCGGCGCCGGGATGGCCATGGCGGTGCTGTCGGTCTGGATCGGGCAGAGCAAGGTGATCGACGCGCTGGCTCCGCAGCTGCTGGTGCTGGCGCTGCTGCTGTACGTGGTGCTGAGCACGGAGCTGGCCGGGCCGCGCACGCTGTCGCTGCCCACGCTGTCGCAGTCGATCTGGCGGATGGTGCTGGAGGCGTCGGTGGCGATCCTGGTGGTGGCGCCGTTCGCGCTGGCCTCCAGGCACGACTCGCTCAGGCACCGGGTACTGGGCAACCCGGTGACCGCGTACCTGGGCCGCATCTCCTACAGCTTCTTCCTCTGGCACGCGCCGGTCATCACGCTCTACTACAAGATCACCGGCGACCAGCCGTTCACCGGCGACTTCGTCAAGGTGGGCGTGCTGACGCTGATCGCGTCGCTGCTGGTCAGCGCGGCCAGCTACCACCTGGTCGAGGAGAGCGCGCTGCGGCTCAACGGACGCCGGTCAGCACCGGCTCAGCCACCTCCTGCTCCTGCTCCGGAGCCGGCGGCTCCGGCTCCGTGACGAGCTGGCCGAACAGCACGCCCATCGCGGCGCAGGCGACGAGCTGCGGGACCTGGTCCAGCAGCAGGTCCACGTCCACGCCGTGGTCGCGCAGCGCCATCGCCGTGGCCAGCGACGCCGTGGCGACGCCGAACAGCGCTCCGGCCAGCCAGTGCACGGCCGTGGCCCGCCGTACGCGCAGCAGGAGCGCCACCACGGAGGTGGCCAGGACCGCGACCATGCCGGGCCAGTCCGCCACCCAGAAGCCGAACGCCAGGGCCAGCACGATCACGTACGGCACCCGCCAGCGCGACAGCCGCGACTCGGCGGCGGGCGCGGTCGCCCTGACGTGCTCGGGACGCGGCCCGCGCAGCGCCAGGGAGAGCAGCGCGAGCAGGGCGATCCCGGCCAGGCCGATGGCGAGCGAGAGCCAGTAGGGCCGGTCGGGCAGGTACTCCATGCGCACGGTCCCCGAGGTGCCGGCGGGCAGCTCCCAGGCCTGCTTCCAGCCGTCGACGCGCACCGGGCGCAGCGTCCGGCCGTCGAACTCGGCGCGCCAGCCGGCGTTGTAGTTCTCGTTGACGACGAGGAAGGCGTCCTTGGGCGCGCTCACCCTGGCCTCGCGCCTGGAGGCCGTCCACGAGCCCATGACGGCCGCGCCCTCCACGGCGGGCGGCCCGGCGGGCAGGCCGCCGACCACCAGGTTCTCCACCTCGAACGGGTCCCAGCCGGCCGCCCTGACCCGGTTGTCGCCCTGCTGGAGGGCAGCGCGGGAGCAGCCGCTGAACGCGACCGGCCGCTGTTCGAGCAGGTCGGCGTAGGTGCCGGTGACCTTGGTCTGGACGGTCGCCCCGTTCACCTGGAGGGTCGGCCCCTGGCCGCACGGCAGCCGGAACGGCACGCCCTCCGGCCTGGCGGCGGGCTGGACGCCGGGGATCACCAGCTCGGTGACCTGGAGCCGCCTGGAGGCGGGGTAGAAGCGGATCTTGAGCTTGGTGGTGGTGAGCGGCTTGAACGTCACGAAGCCGTCCGCGTCTGCCCTGCCGCTGCGCACGGCGCCCTTGTCGCCGGTCATGACCATGTCGAGCGGCTGCTTGTCGCCACCGGGGCGGGCGACCTGGATCCGCGAGAGCACCCGCTTCGCCTTCCAGCCGAGCGTCAGCGTGGGCTCGGGGTCGCTCGCGGCGGGCACCCACGTGGTGGCGCCGTCACCGTCGAACGCCGAGCGTGGCGCGACCACCGCGTCCTTGTTGACCTGCGAGGATCCCTTGACGTCGGTCAGGTCGCCGCCCAGCCGGGTGAAGCGGTCCACGAGGTCGGCGTCGCGCAGGACGGCGGTGCCGCGCACGGCGACCTCGTCCTCGGACCCGGCGGTGAACGTCCGGTCGAACCCGGCGCCCTCCTCGCCCGGCCTGGGCAGCAGCGGGTTGCAGATCCAGCGGCTCTGGTTGCGCATGCAGCCGGAGCGGGCGTCCAGCCCGCGGTCCATGACGAAGGCGTCGCCGCCCTCGCCGGGCAGCCTGATCGTGCGCCCGGGGATGACCCCCGGGATCGCCAGCTCGGTGACGCCCACCCGCTGCACGAAGCTCCACTGGGCGTTGTACGTGCTCAGCACCTTGATCCGCAGCCAGCTCGTGGCGCCGGGCGGCACCCGCAGCCACTGCGGGCTGTTGGTCTGCTGGACGTCCTGCTCGACCCGGCCGCCCTCGCTCTCCACGGCCACGCGCTTGACCGACTGCCCGAGCAGCACGTTGTTGGTGAACGTCGCCTGGAAGCGCGGGATCACCCGCCGGGTCGGCAGGTCCACGCGCAGCCACTCGCCCTGGGGCCGGTGCCAGCCGCCGCTCTCCCAGCCGGTCTCGTAGTCGCCGTCCATGGCGGCCCACGGCCCGCGGCCGGTCGCGCTGAGTCCGGGCACCGCTCCGGCGTCGGCGACCGAGGAGGAGGCGGTGATGCTGGAGATGCCGTCGTACTCGGCCGTGGCGGCGTCGCGCAGCCAGCCGTCCTCCAGCAGGTCGAGCGTCCGGACGCCGGAGAAGTCGTCCCGTCTGTCGGCCGTGAGGGTGGGCGTCCAGTTCGAGCGGATCTCGCCGAACTCACGCTGGCGCAGCCGCAGCCCGTCGCTGGCCACCACCGGGGCCTCGCGCTTGCCGGCGTCGCCGTTGACCAGCACCGGGCCGTCGCCGAGCAGGCCGAGGTCGCCCATCGTGAGCAGCGTGTCGGGCGCCCCGCGCACCTGTACGGCGTCCGCCGCGGCTTGCACGCTGAGCAGCTCGGCGCTCCCGCTCACCTCGTAGATCTCCAGCGCGGGGAAGGGCCAGTCCACCGACTCGATCACGTCGTCGGTGGCGGTGTCGCCCACCTCGCCGCCGAACGAGCGCACCTTCGAGATGCCCGGCGACTCGCGCAGCGCCTGGTAGACGCGCGACGGCCAGGCGCCCTGGAGGTTGGCGCGCAGGAGGTCGTTCCTGACGACGAGGTAGCGCACGCCCATCCTGCGCAGCACCTCGGTCAGCCCCGCCGAGCCGTGCCCGGCCGTGAGCCGCTGGTCGATGGCGTCCAGCAGCCTGGTCATGCCCACCGAGCCGGCGGCGGTGACCTGGCGGGCGGTCCAGCGGGCGTTGAACATCGGCTGCATGGGGTCGTCCATGGGCCTGCCCCACAGGTACTCGCCGAACTTGGCGCCGGGCACCACCAGCACGCCGTCGTCGCCCGCGTTCTCGTTGACCCAGGCCGCCGCCTGCCGCCAGTACAGCGGCACCTCCTTGAAGTCGCCGGGGGCGCCGAGTCCCTGGTTGAAGACGGGCAGCACGAGCCCGGCGAAGGCGGCCACGGCGATGGACCGCAGCGGCAGCCGGGCCCCGGCCAGGAGGTGGGCCAGCCCGAAGGCGAGCGGCAACCGTACGAGGGGGTCGAACTTGCGCAGGTTGCGCAGCGGCGCCAGCGGCCCGTCCAGCAGCCAGCGCACAGGCTCGGCGAGGACCGGTTCGAGGGCGCTGATGTGCCCCGCCACCAGCGCCGCCGTGCCCACGACGAACAGCGCGAGCAGGAAGCCCTTGGCGGGCAGGTCGCGGCGGGCCAGCCCGGCCAGGCCGAGCGCGGCCAGCAGCCCGGTCACCACGACCATGAACGCCGAGGTGGCGATCGCGTAGCTCGCCGGCTGCTCCAGGACGCCGCCGACGGTCAGGAAGCGCACCCAGTCGGAGGTGCCGCGCAGCACGTTCGTCAGCGACGTGACCTGCGTGGTCACCTCGGCCGTCTCGGTGTAGGGCAGGAACGAGAACGCGTACCGGCCCACGAGCAGCAGCGGCAGCCACCAGAACAGGGTGGCCACGCCGACCGCGCCGCTCCACCAGGCGAGCATCCGCCAGCGCGGCACCGGCCGCGGCCGGGTCAGGATGTAGAGCGCGGGGGCGATGAGCACGGCCAGCACGGCGACGGCGTTGACGCCGCCGCACAGCGCCACGGCCAGCCCGGACCTGACCGCCGCCCTGGCCCGCTGGCCGGTCTCCGACGCGGTGAGCAGCGGGATGAGGATCCACGGCAGCATCGCGGCGGGCAGCCACTCGATCGAGATCTCGCCGATGATCGACAGCGCGCGGGGGGCCAGCGCGTACGCGAGCGCGCCGACGATCCTGGTGCCCGGCGTGCCGAGGCCGAGCTGCCTGGCCAGCCGCTCCACGCCGAGGAAGGCGACGCACATCAGCAGTGTCAGCCACAGCCGCTGGGTCACCCAGGGCGCGAGGTTGACCAGGTCGCCGAGCGCGAAGAACGGCCCCATCGGAAACAGGTAACCGGCCACCTGGTTCTGGAGCTGCCCGAAGTGCTGCAGGTCCCACAGGTGGGCGGCGCGCTCCAGCCAGCCGATCGGGTTGAGCGCCAGGTCGAGCTTGGTGTCGGAGATAACGTTGCCGGGCTTGGTGGTGAACGACAGCACGGCGAAGCCCAGGCAGCAGAGCAGGAGCCAGAGCCGGTGCCGGGCCCGCGCGCTCACCGTTCCGCCCAGCCGGGCGGAACGGTCCGCCCACGTACGAGGGCGGCCATCCGCTCCGCGCTCCGGTCCCAGCAAAACGTCCCCGCCCATTCCCGACATTTCTTGCTATAGGTGTTGTCTTGTTCGTCGAGCGCGGCGGTGATGCCCTTGGCGAGGTCCATGCCCTCGGGGAGCAGCCAGCCGGTCTCGCCGTGCCGTACGGCGTCCCTGAGCCCGTCCACGTCGTAGGCGACGGTCGGCACACCCAGCGCGGCGGCCTCCAGCACGCACAGTCCCCAGCCCTCGCCCTGCGAGGCGTTGACCTGCAGCCAGGCGCCGGCGATCAGCCGCGCCTTCTCCTCCTCGGGCAGCCAGCCGTGCATGATCACGCCGTCGGGCAGCCGCGCGCGCAGCCGCTCCTCCTCCGGCCCCCTGCCGACCACGTCCACGACCAGGTCCGGCCACCGCTTCCTGAGCTGCTCCACCGCGTCCAACAGCAGGTGGACCCGCTTGTGCGCGACCAGCCTGCCGACGTAGACCAGCCGGGGCACCGGACTTTTCCGCACGTTCCCCACCGGGGCGACGCTCACGCCGTTGGGCACGATCCGGATGGGCCCGAGCCAGCCGAGCCGCTCGCGCATGGCGCGCACGGTCGAGGGCGACACGGCCACGCTGTCGCACCCCCGGTAGGCCCACCGCGAGGCGGGCCCCTCCAGGAAGCGCCCGAGCGCCGCCAGCCACCGCGACAGGTGCATCTCGAACTGGCGGTCGTGCACGTGGTGCACCACGCAGACGACCTTGGTACGGCGGCGCACCACCAGCGGGGCGAAGAACGGGATCCCGTTCTGGCAGTCGAGCACCACGTCGAACACGCTTCGGCGGAGCAGGAGCCAGACCAGCACCAGCGGATAGACGGTGAACGCCCCGCCCATCCTGACCAGCCGCACGCCCTCGACGCTCTCCCGGCCGCGCTGGCCGGGCGCCCGCGCGGTGACGAACCACACCTGGTCGCCGGACGCGGCGAAGCGCCGGGCCATCTCCCAGGCGTACGTCTCGGCCCCGCCTGCCAGCGGATGCCAGGGATCACGCCAGTTGACGACGGCGATGTTCACGGATATCCGACGGGATCGAGCGGCTGCTCCCATCGGGGAGAGACGCCCGCCCGCGGCGCCCCGCGCAGCCTGAGCCAGATCCTGCCCAGCTCCAGCAGGATGCCCACGCTGTGCCTGGCCGGCGAGAAGCGCGATCCGGGCATGTCCTGCCAGTTGACGGGGATCTCCAGCACGACCGCGCCCAGCGCGACGCAGCGCGCCAGCAGCTCGACGTCGAAGGCGAAGCCGAAGGTCCGCAGCCCCGCCACGGCCTCGCGGGCGAGCCTGCCGTCGAAGAACTTGAAGCCGCACTGCGTGTCGCGCACCCCGCGCACCAGGACGCCGGCCAGCGCGCGGAAGCCGACGGCGCCCAGCTCGCGCACCCGGCTGTGCCGGTTCTCCACCTGGGAGAAGTCGTGCGCCCGCGAGCCCACGACCACACGCTCACCGGACAGCAGCAGCCCGAACGCGACGTCGATCGCCTTCAGGTCGGTGGCCATGTCGGCGTCGCAGAAGCCCACGAACGGGGCGGTGGTGGCGAGCAACCCCGCACGGACGGCCGCGCCCTTGCCGGGCACCGGGCACTCGACGAGCCGGACCGGGACCGCCCCCAGCGGCCAGGTCCTGACGATCTCGGCGGTGCTGTCCGTGCTGTTGTTGTCGACGACGATGACGGCGGTCGGGAACGGCATGCGGGCAAGCTTCGCGCACAGCTGCAGGAGCCCCCCCGGGAGCCGACGTTCCTCGTTGTAGGCGGGAACGACGATCTCGAGCAGTGGTGGTCGGCTCGTCCTCTCGTCCCTTCGGCGGGAGGGCGGCATAACGGCTCTGACTACCGGTCGCCGTAGTTGTAGAGCGGCCTGTTGACGGGCGTCGCGGTGGCCCCGGTGAAGGAGACGGTTGTGACCGTCGCGACCAGCGCGGCGACGGCGATGCCGATGATCGCTGCTAAGAGGATCTTTAGCACGGGGGTTCCTCCTGGGCGGCAAATGAGCGGGCGTCCCAAACCTAGAACCAATTCTTGCTACTGGGAAGTAGCTTGCTGAAATCTTAATAAACCCGCTGATCAGGGGACCTAATTGGGCGAACCCCCAGCAATCGGGGCATCGATCCGGTACAGTCGCAGCTCTTCCGTGTCCACGAGCAGCCTAGCTGTGGACAACCACTCCTCGAACCGCCGTCGCTCCACCGGGGTCCCCGCGTCGACCACAACGTACCGGAAACCCGCTGCCGCCAGGTTCGGTGATGGTCCTTCTAGTACGCGTTCTAGCTCGCGTACCCGGCTGTCCTCGGCCCCGACGACCATGGTCCCGACGCGTACGGAGTCGTCGGCGATCACGTCCCTGCCCGGCGTGGCGAAGTAGCGCTGGGCCGGGTCGAGCACCGCCCGCCCGCCGTTCCAGGGGAAGACGCGGTAGGACTCGAACGGCAGAACCAGTACGTTTCCTGACTCCGGATCCCGCCGGATGATCTCCCTGGCCTGGCTCCAGCTCTCCGGGTAGTCCACCGCCCGCAGCGTCCCCGCCGCGCCCCACGCCAAGGTCGGCAGCACGGCCAGCGGCACGAGCGCCATCACGGCCGCCCACCGCCCCGCCCGCTCCGCCAGCGCCCCGAACCCCACCGCCGCCAGCAGGGCCAGCGGCGCGACGAACTGCTGGGCGTCGCGGAAGACCGCGAACCCGCCCCACACCCCGATCAGCCACTTGAACGCCTCGCGCCCCGGCTCGGTCACGCCCGCGCACGCGATCCCGAACCCCAGGACCGCCGCCACGGCCAGTCCGTGACATCGGTCCTTGAGCAGCGCGAACCCGGCGATCCCGGCCACCGCCAGCACCAGCCGGGCCACCGCCCCCGCCAGCGTGTCGTAGCCGGGCGGCACCGCGTACGCGTTCCAGATCCCGCCGAGCGACAGCAGGCTGCCCACCGCGCCGAACGGCCCGTCCGCCCTGGCCGCGAACGCGTCCACGCCCACCGGGTCCCCCTCCAGCCCGGCCGGCCGCAGCAGCGCCGCCACCAGCCAAGGCGAGCTGAACGCCAGCAGCGCCACGGCCACCCGCAGCCGCCTGCCCGCGACGGGCAGCGCCGTGACGGCGGTGACCGTCATCGCCGCGAACCCGCCCACGGCCGCCGGCAGCATCGCCGGGGCCAGGCCCTTGCGCAGGACGATCGCCCGCACCACCCACGGCAGCCCGGCGTACCCCAGCAGCAGCGCCCACTGCCCCATCAGCAGCCGCTCGGCCACGTACGGGTTCCACACGTAGTACGCCCCGGCCGTCAGCCGGGCCCCCGCCGACGCCTCCGGCAGCAGCCCCGCCGCGCCCGAGCACCCCAGCGCGAACACCGCCAGCAAAATCGCCTTCTGCACCAG
This sequence comes from Nonomuraea rhizosphaerae, assembly GCF_019396405.1. GTDB lineage: Bacteria > Actinomycetota > Actinomycetes > Streptosporangiales > Streptosporangiaceae > Nonomuraea > Nonomuraea rhizosphaerae. Next base: position 15,162 of record NZ_JAHKRL010000387.1, read on the forward strand.
CTGGGCCGGGATCACGGTGGACAGCGCGGTCACCACGGCGTCGCTCGGCACCACGCGCGGCGCCCCGCCCGCGAGCCCGAACGTGAACCGCGAGAAGGCCGGGTCCGGCACGAACACCATGTCCTGGTGCAGCACAAAACCCCAGCCCAGAGCGGGTCCCAGCGCCAGGCAGCCGAGCACGAGGCCGACCAGGGCCGACAGTGCTCCCACCTGGGGTCCCACCCGGGTCGCGTGCGGCATCCCGCTATGACATCACAACCGCACAACGGCCATTCCCCGTAATTCCCACCACTCGTTACTCTTCCGGACGGGAGGGGGGCTGGGTGCTTACTCAGGGGGCCGGGGTGGTTACTCACGGGACGACGGCCGGGGTCCGTCAGTGGCTGCGCGGCGGCGACGCCGTGATCGCCACCGCGCTCGTGATGATCGCCGTGCAACTCGTCTGGAAGTTCGGGCTCGTCCGGCGGACGTACTTCCGCCAGGACGACTTCATGTTCATCGCCAGCGGGCTGGACAACAACCTGTCGTGGGACTACCTCATGCGGGTCGACCACGGCCACCTGGTGCCGGGGCCGTTCGCCGTCCAGTGGGCCATGGGCCGGCTGGGCGTCTACAACGACGTCCTGGCGCACATCGTCACCATCGCGCTGCTGGGCGCGGCGAGCCTGGCGTTGCTCCGCCTGCTGAGCCTGCTGTTCGGCCCCCGGCCGGCGATCCTGGTCCCGCTGGCGTTCTACTGCCTCACCCCCATGACGATCTCGTCGCTGTCGTGGTGGACGGTGGTGATCGAGACGCTGCCGTACCAGATCGCGCTGCCGATGGCGCTGGCCTCGCACGTCCTCTACTCGCGCACGGGGCGCTTCGGGCACGCGCTGGCGGCGGCGGGCTGGACGCTGTTCGCGATGGCGTTCTTCGTCAAGGCGCCGTTCATCCTGGTGCTGGCCGTCGTGCTGAGCCTGGGCTGGCTCGGGTGGCGGGGCCGCCGGCGCGCCTGGCCGCTGTACGCGCTGCTGCTGGTGGCGTACGCGGCCGTCTTCTTCCGGCAGCTGCTGACCTCCGAGCAGCTCACCGACGACGAGGCCCAGCCCTCGCTGCCCGGCGCGGGGCTCGCGGCGCGGTTCGCCTGGACGCTGCTGTCGGGCTCACTGGTGCCCACCTCGCTGGGCGGCCCCCTGCGGTGGCAGCCGATCGGCGAGGACTACGCGACCGCCGCGCCGCCGCCCGCGCTCGTCTGGGCGGGGCTCGGCGTCGCGGTGCTCGTGGTGGCGGCGTCGCTGCTGTTCAGGCGGCGGGCCTGGGTGGCGTGGCTGACGCTGCTCGGCTACTTCGCGCTGGCCGACGTGGTGCCCGTCATGATCGGGCGGATCAAGGAGCTAGGTCCGGATCTGAGCGGGTTCGAGCTGCGGTACATCTCCTCCACGGCCATGGTCACCGCCATCGTCGTCGGGCTCGCGTTCATCCCCGTCGCCGGTGAGGAGCATCCCTGGCGGAGCGCCAGGCTGCCCCGGCTGCGGCCGCTGCGGCACGCCTGGATCCCGCTGACGGCCGCGTTCACGGCCGGCTCGGTCTGGTCGGTCACCGCCTACGCCCGGCTGCCGCTCGGCGAGAACGTCAGGAGCTACGTCGAGACCGGCCGGCTGGCGCTCCAGCGGGCGCCGGAGAAGGCGGTCATCCTCGACACGCACGTGCCCGCCAAGGTGGTCTACCCGATCTTCTTCCACGACTACGCGCTGAACTCCAGCGTCCTCGGCCCGGTCGCCCCGCACCCGGTGACCTGGATCCGGCGGCTCAGCGGGCCGCTGCGCAACCCGCTCACCTTCGACCCGCAGGGCCGGCTGCGCCCGGTCGGCATCGACGGGCTGACGATCCCGCAGCGGGACGGCTGCACGAAGGTGGGCGCGCGTGAGGTGCGCTTCCCGCTGCCGGTCCGCCTGCCGGAGGGCGGCTGGACCGCGCAGGTCGGCTACCTGAACCCGTCCGTCACCCGGCTGTCGGTCGGCCTCGGCGCCGGCCGCTCCGCTCCGGTCCAGGCGGACAAGGGGTTCGGCTGGACGTTCGCCACGGTCGAGGGCGGCGGCAGGGAGCTGGTGATCCGCACCGAAGGCGGGCCGGACGCGTGCGTGGGCGAGATCAGGATCGGCGTGCCGCGCCCGTCGGCCGACGGCGCCCCGAGCCCGCTCCAGCCGGTCTCATGACGGCCCGGGCGGCGCCCCGTGGGGGGCCGGGTTCCCCCTGAGAAGCCCGGCCCCCGCCACTCACTTGCCCGGCTCGGGGTCCCGAGGCAGGCCGAGCATGCGCTCCCCGATGATGTTGAGCTGCACCTCAGTCGTACCCCCGTAGATGGTCATCGCCCGAGTGGCCAGCACCGCGCGGTTCCAGTAGCCCGCGTCGCCGAGCCGCATGTCGGCGGCCACCACCGCGGCCGAGCCCAGCAGCGACACCGCCGTCTCCGACACGTGCTGGGCGTGCGAGGTGGACAGCAGCTTGCGTACGGAGGCGTCCGCGCCAGGCTCGGCGCCGGCGAGCTGCTTGAGCGTCACCCGCAGCGACAGCGCGTTGATCGAGTGCCCCTCGCAGATCACCTGCGCGACCTCGTGCGCCTCGACGGGGGTCAGCTCACGGCCGAGCCGCCCGGCGAGCCCGAGCAGGTCCGACACCGACGACCCGGTGCCGCCGGAGCCGGAGGAGAGCGAGACCCGCTCGTTCGACAGCGTGTTGCGGGCGACCTTCCAGCCCTGCCCGACCTCGCCCACGACCAGGTCGTCCGGCACGAACACGTCGTCCAGGAACACCTCGTTGAACAGGTTCTCGCCGGTCATCTCGGTCAGCGGCCGGACGGTGACCCCCGGCCCCTTCATGTCGACCAGGAAATACGTGATGCCCTCGTGCTTGGAGCCCTCGGAAGAGTTGCGGGCGATGCAGATGCCCCATTCGGCCACGTGCGCGACCGACGTCCAGATCTTCTGGCCGTTGAGCCTCCAGCCGCCCTCGACCTTCTCGGCCTTCATCTGCAGCGAGGCCAGGTCGGACCCGGCGCCGGGCTCGGAGAAGAGCTGGCACCAGATCATCTCGCCGCTGAGCGTCTTGGGCAGGAAGCGTTCCTGCTGCTCGGGCGTGCCGTACGCGACCACGGACGGCACCACCCACGCGCCGATGATCATCGACGGCAGCTTCACCCGGGCGGCCTTCAGCTCCTGCGCGATCAGCACCTGCTCCAGCGGCTTGGCGCCGCGGCCCCACGGCGCGGGCAGGTGCGGCATGACGAAGCCGCGCCCGGCCAGCGCCCGCTTCTGCTCCTTGCCCTCCAGCTCCTTCAGCGAGGCGATCTCCGCGCGGATCGACTCGCGCAGCTCCTCGGCGTCCTCGGGCAGGTCGATCTCCATCTCGCGCGTGACGCCGTCCATGGCGAGCGCGGTGACGGTCGCCGCCCACTCGGCCGACGGGCCGAGCAGCGCGCGCAGCGTGAGCGCGCGGCGGTAGTAGAGGTGGACGTCGTGCTCGTAGGTGTAGCCGATGCCGCCGAACGTCTGGATCGCGTCCTTGGCGCACTGCACGGCCGCGTCGGGGGCCATGACGCCGGCGATCGCGGCCGCGTACTCCAGCTCCTTGCCGTCGGCGCGGGAGGCGTCCCAGACGGTGGCGCGGGCCTGCTCCAGCGCCACGAGCATGCGTGACAGCTTGTGCTTGATGCCCTGGAACTGGCCGATCGGGCGGCCGAACTGGACCCGCACCTTGGCGTAGTCGGCGGCGGCCCGCACGCACCAGGAGGCCAGTCCCGCGGCCTCGGCGCCGAACAGGATCGCGGCGATGTTGCGCACGTCGGCGCTCTGGACGCCGCCCAGGACGCCCAGGGCCGGCACCGCCACCTCCGACAGCTCGACCTTGGCCGACGGGCGGGTCAGGTCGAGGGACTTCAGCTCGGTGACGGTGGCCGAGGAGGCGTCGACGATCACCCACTCCTCGCCGTCGGGCGTGGCGACCGGCAGCACCAGCACGTCGGCCAGCGAGCCGCCGAGCACGGGCTCGGCCGTGCCGGAGACGGTCAGGCCGCCCTCGTCGTCGTACGCGCCGGTCAGCGAGCCGCTCAGCGCGACGGCGGCGGTGAGGGTGCCGTCGGCGAGCGATTCCAGGCGCTCGGGCCGCTTGGAGGCGTTGATCACGGCACTGGCCAGCACGGTCGGCAGGAACGGCCCCGGCGCCACGCGCTCGGCCAGCGCCTCGACGGCCACGGCCGCCTCCAGCAGGTCGTACCCGGAGCCGCCGTGCTCCTCGGGCAGGTGCAGGCCCAGCAGGCCCTGCTCGGCCAGCCCGGCCCAGAAGGCGGGGCGCCCTTCCGCCGCGGTCCGCAGCAGCTCGCCGGGGATGTTCCGCTCGGCCCAGCCGCTCACCGACTCGCGGAGCGCCTCGTGCTCCTCGCTCAACCCGATCGCCATCGCACATCCTCCAGCCAGGCCCGGTGTATGCCAGAACCATATTCTAGAGGATGCTTCGGTCCTAGAGGGTCCGTACGTTGGTCACGAGCGTGTTCAGGTCGCGATAGTACGACTTGCCGCTCTGCGGGATCGACGCGTACAGCATCGCCGGCTTGGTCTTGCCCACCTCGTGCACCGAGATCACGGCCCGGGACTTCTGCGCCTTGCCCTTCACCGTGTACGTGACCTCGTAGCCCAGCATCCAGCCCTGACCGACGGGGACCTTCTGCGACCCGGTCCACCTCAGCGTGGCGCCGGCCGGGTACTGGGAGCGCAGCGTCCACCGGGCGCCCCTGACGGCGAGGGCGCGGTAGTCGGCGGACGTCTTCGGCTTGGTCTTGGGCGCGTCGCCGGGCAGCATCGACGAGGCGATCACCGTGTGCGGGACGGCCACCTTGCCCACCCGCTGGGCGATGGCGAACGGCGCGAACGACTTGGCCGTCCACGGCCTGCCCAGCCTGGGATAGCTGATGCCGGTGGCCAGGTCGGAGATCGTGCCGATGACGACGGTCGGCGTGCCGGACTGGACCGGGTAGGCCAGGCTCCTCGGCGCGGCCGGCAGCGCGACCGCGGTCGAGGACGGCTTGGGCGAGCCGGACGGGCCGGGGACCGTCGCGACCTCCGCGCCCTGGCGCTGGACCGGCACGTCCGTCTTCGGGACGTCGCCGGAGAAGATCACGAACACCAGCATCACGGCGAGCACGGTGGCGACGATCGCGCCGAGCAGGTAGACGACCTTGATCGGGACGTCGCCGACCCGCGCGACGAGGCCGCGCTTGGGCGGCGCGACCGGCGGCACGTGCGGGTGCGCCTCGGCCTGAGGCTGCGGCTCAGCCTGGGGCGGCGGCGGGGCGGGCCGGGGGTTCGCGGCGGGCTGGGGGTTCGCGGCGAGCTGCGGATTTGCGGGCTGCGGACGCGGCGCGGGCCGGGGTTGCGGGCGCGGCTCGGGCCGGACCTCGGGCTGCTGTCGCTGCTCAGGCTGGGGCTGGGGTTGCGGCTGGGGGCGCTGTTCGGGCTCCGGCCGGGGTCGCTGCGGCCGGGGCTGGGGCTGCGGTTTGGGGGTCGGGAGCCGCGGAACCGTGACCGTCCGGGTCTCCGACTCCTCCTCAGCAGGCAGAACGACCTTCCTGAACGGCGTGGTGGGTGAGTCCGAGGAAGGTACCTGGTCCTGGTCGCCGACATCCGCCATGGCCTTGAGGTTACGTCACGAACGAGCGGGATAATTCCGCTATTCCCCCTGCAGAATCTAATTCTGTATGGTCGCGGACATGAGGGGCTTCTACGAGATCGCCACCGCCGACCCCGGACGCCCCGCTCTGCTGGGCCCTGGCGGCGTGACGTACGGCGAGCTGCTCCACCGCGTCCACCAGGCATCCAACGGCCTGGTCGAACGCGGGGTACGGCCGGGCGACGCCGTGGTGACCGTGCTCAGGAACGGGCTCGACGCCCTGACGACGATGCTCGCGACGTACCAGATCGGGGCCTACCTGGTGCCGGTGAACTGGCACTTCACGGCGGACGAGATCGGCTACATCGTGGCGGACTGCGGCGCGAGGGCGGTGATCGCGCCCGGCTCGCTGACGGTCGCCGACCTCGTCGCCGGACAGCCGGGGGACCCGCCGGCGCACCGGCGGGCCGGGTCGATGATGCTCTACACCTCGGGCACCACCGGCCGTCCCAAGGGCGTGCGCAGGCGGCTGCTGGACCTGTCGCCGGAGGAGCTGTACCCGATCCTGGAGCGCAAGAGCTGGCGGCACTTCCGGCTGCCGTCCGGCGGGGTGCACCTGGTGTGCTCGCAGCTCTACCACTCGGCCCCGTACGGGCAGGCGATGATGGCGCTGCAGCTCGGGCACTCGGTCGTCGCGCCCGAGCGGTTCGACGCGGCCGGGACGCTGGCGCTGGTCGAGCGGTACCGGGTGACGAACGCGTTCATGGTGCCCACGATGTTCCACCGGCTGCTGGCCGTGCCGGAGCGGGAGTCGTACGACCTGTCGTCGATCACCCACCTCTACCACGGCGCGGCGCCGTGCCCGCCCGCGACCAAGCAGGCGATGATCGACTGGCTCGGCCCGGTGCTGTGGGAGTACTACGGCTCCACCGAGGCGGCGGTGGCCACCATGGTCTCCTCCCAGGAGTGGCTGGCCAGGCCGGGCACGGTCGGCAGGGCGCTGGACGGGATGGCGTTCACGATCGTCGGCGAGGACGGCGAGGAGGTCGCCCCCGGCGAGCCGGGACTGGTCTACATCGGCGGCGTGAACCGCTTCGAGTACCACGGCGACCCCGGCAAGACGGCGGCCTCCATGCGCGGCCGCGCCTACACCCCCGGCGACATCGGCTACCTGGACGACGAGGGCTACCTGTTCCTGCTCGACCGCAGGACCGACCTGATCATCTCCGGCGGCGTGAACATCTACCCCGCCGAGATCGAGGCCGCCCTCCTCGAGCACCCCTCCGTGGCCGACGTCGCCGTCATCGGCGTGCCCGACCCCGAGTGGGGCCAGCGGGTGGTGGCGCTCGTCCAGCCCGCGACCGGGGCCGAGACCGGCGGGCTGGCGGCCGAGCTGCTGCGGCACTGCGAGCCCCGGCTGGCCAAGCTCAAGCATCCGCGCGTCATCGAGCTGCGCGACGCGCTGCCGCGCACACCCACCGGCAAACTCAGCAGACGGTCGGTTCGGGAGGCGTATCTTTCCAGGTGAGCGGGGCAGATACCCTGCATGAGCAAGATCGCCGCAGGGATCGCCGCCGGTGTGCTGGTGGCCGGATGCGCCTCGCAGGGGCCCGCCACCATGGCCGGCCCGGCGTCGCCGGCGCCCGCCACGACCACCGGCCCGGCCTCCCCCGCGCCCTCCGCCGGCGCCAGCTCGCCGGTGGCGGTCCAGCCGCTGGAGCAGACGTACGAGCTGGTCATCAAGCGGGTCCTGCCGTCGATCGTGCAGATCACCACCAAGGTGGGGCTCGGCTCGGGCATCGTGTACGACTCGGCGGGCCACGTCCTCACGAACGCGCACGTCGTGGGCCAGGCGACCCAGATGAACGTGACGCTGGCCACCGGCAGCGCCCCGCGCACCGCCCGCCTCGTCAAGACCTTCAGCGGCGGCGACCTGGCCGTCGTCAAGGTGGACGATCCCAAGGGGCTGACGCCGGCCAGGTTCGGCGACTCCTCGCAGCTGCGGGTGGGGCAGTTCGTCCTGGCCATGGGCAACCCGCTGGGGCTGTCCGGCAGCGTCACCGACGGCATCATCTCCGCGCTGGGCCGTACGGTCAGCGAGCCGCAGGCCCCCGACTCCCCCGGCGCGACGATCAGCGGCGCCATCCAGACGTCGGCGGCCATCAACCCCGGCAACAGCGGCGGCGCGCTGGTCGACATGTCCGGGCAGGTCATCGGCATCCCCACGCTCGCCGCCACGGACCCCGACCTCGGCGGCGGGGCCGCACCGGGCATCGGGTTCGCGATCCCGAGCAACACCGCCACGGACATCGCCGCTCAGATCGTGCGCGACGGCAAGGTCACCAACAGCCACCGGGCCGCGCTCGGCATCCGGGGGAGCACGGTGATCGGCAGCGACGGCAAGCCGACCGGGGCCGGGGTGGCCAAGGTCGACAAGGGCAGCGCCGCCGAGAAGGCGGGGATCCGGGCCGGCGACGTGATCGTCTCGATCAACGGGAAGGAGACGGCGACCATGTCGGAGCTGGCCGAGGTGCTGACGACGCTGCGTCCGGGGCAGCAGGCCAAGGTGGAGATCGTCCGGTCGGACGGCGGCCGCAGGACGGTCACCGTGACCCTGGGCACCCTGCCGGGCGACTGACCCGCCTGTTCCTACTGCTTCACCTTGAAGATGATCTCCACCCGGCGGTTCTTGGCGCGGTTCGCGGCGACGGGCCGGCCGTCGACGAGGTTGGGGGCCTTGGGGCGGCTCTCGCCGTAGCCCTTCGACTGAAGGGTGGTGTTCGCGCCGGTCAGCAGCCCCCTGACCGCCTGTTGCACGGCCTGCGCGCGGCGCAGCGACAGCGTGTTGTTGTAGGCGTCGGCGCCCTGGTCGTCGGTGTGGCCCTCGACCCGGACCACGCCCCCCGCGCCCTCCTCGTTGATCTTCGCGGCCACGTCCCGGAGCCGCTGCCTGGCCTTGGCGGTCAGCACCCACTTGTCCACCGCGAACAGCACGTCGCTGGTCAGCGCCACCGTCACCTGCTGCCCCCGCTTGGTCTCGCTCTCGGTGCCGTCGAGCGACTCGACCTCGCCGATGATGTCCTCGACCGGCAGGACGAGGTCCTCCACGACGCCGGTGGCGTTCTGCGGCGGGGCGGGCGTCGGGGACAGGGCCAGTGCCAGCGCGACGCTAAGAGATCGGAACATCGGTGAACACGCCCATCATCGGCATCTCGACATTGATCTTCGTGACGTCAGGAGGCGGGGCGGCGAAGACGGCGTAGAGCGTGGCGGCGTCGCCCTTGTCGAGGAACTGGCCCTGGGTGTCGGAGCAGACGCACTCGGCGCTGTCGCCGGTGCCGTTGCGCGCCACGCGGTAGCGCTTGGCGTTCACCGGGTCGATCAGGGAGACGGCCGAGACGGTGAAGTCGAGCTGGCCCGTGCCCATGCCGTTGTGCAGGCTGATCTTGCCGTCCGTGACGGTGACGGTCCAGTTGAGGCTGATCGTCCTGCCCTGCCGCTTGAGCACGGTGATGTCGACGCGCGCCCTGCCGGACTCGCCGCCCTTGCCGGTCCTGACCTCCCGGCTCACGATCGCCTTGACCTCCTGGGAAGGCTCGGTCTGCTGCTCGCCGGGCCTCGTGCTGTCCTCGGCGTCGGCCGTCGGGGCGGCCTCGGTGGCGGTGTCGGCCGCCGGGCTCTCCTGGGTGGCCTGCGTGGTCTGCTCGGACGCGTTCTGCTTCTCCTCGCCGCCCCCGCCCTGCTGGCCGGGGAGCATGCCGCAGCCGGTCAGCGCGACGGCCGCGACAGCCAACGCGATCGTCTTTCGCATGATGTGATCACCTTTGTCGCTGGGATGGAACTTCGCGGCCCGACGCTAGCCGGACGACCTTCAGAATCCGCATAGTCGGCTATGCGGGCAGATCGGCCTGCGGGGCCAGAGTCAGCCTGCGCGGCCGGGACAGGCCGACTGCCAGGTCAGCCCGCCGGCAAGCCACGGCGTCTGCGCGCCTCCTGCGCGAGCCGCTCCGCCTCGGCGCGCCCTTGCTCGTCACCGAGGCTGTCAAACTCTCCCATAACTCGTGTAACGCTCTCAACCGCCGCATCAACCTCATCAAGGTCGAGATGCGCTCTAGCTTGGACAATCAGGGCGTACGCGGCACCGCGCCGATCACCGTGCGCCTCGAAGGTCTCCCCCGCCTGCTCCGCCATTCTGACGGCGACCTCCGGAGCGCCCTCCGCCGCCGCCACCCTGGCCAGCACCAGCAGCCCCGCCGCCTCCGGCAGCCGATCGCCGAGCCGCCCGCTGATCCTGACCCGCCGCTCGGCGCACTCCCTCGCCCGCGCCAGCTCCCCGGCGTCATGGTGCCGCTCGGCCAGGTCGAGGTGCAGCCGGGCCAGGTCGAGCAACGCCTCGGCCTCACCGCGCGGGTCCCCCAGCTCGCCGTACGCCGTCAGGCTCCGCTCCAGCAGCACCAGATCCCCGCGTACGGCCCCCAGCGCCCTGAGCGCGTCGGCCCTGCCCCGCCGGTCCCCCGCCTCCTCGAACACCGTCAAGCACCGCACCAACGCCCGCTCCGCCTCGACCGGCCGCCGCTCGACCAGCCCCAGCCTGAGCATGATCCGGGCCAGCTCCACCCCCTCCACCAGCGGCTGCGCGGCCCGCAACGCGGCGGCGGCGGCCTCGTGCCGCCCCTCCGCCCGGTGCAGGTCGGCCAGCCCGCGCAGCAGCAACGCCTCCCCCTCCCGGTGCCCCGCCGCCCGGGCCGCGTCCAGGCCGGTCGCCGTGGTGGCGTGCCAGTCGTCGTGATGGGCGCCCAGCTCGAACAGGGGCGTCAGGTAGAACGCCAGCCGCCACGCCGCCTCGTGCAGCCCGGCCCGGTGGAAGTCGGTGACGGTCGCCACCAGGAACCGCCGCTCGGCGCTCAGCCACCGCGCGTCGTCCCGCAGCCGCCCGGTCGTTCCCGCGTCGTGGAGGTGCTCCTCCGTCCGGGCCAGGGTCCGGCCGGAGCCGGGCTCGGCGGGGAGGAGGGCGGTGCGGGCGTGCCTGGTCCTGTCGAGGATCTCGCCCGCGATCCCGGCCAGCACCGCGCCCGGCCCTCCGTCCTCGGCGGCAAGGCGTTCGGCGGCGTAGAGCCTGGTCAGGTCGTGCCAGCCGTACCGTTCGCCGCCCGCCTCGTCCAGGCCGAGCGACTGGAGCAGCCCCGCCTCCGCCAGCGGCTCCAGCTCGGCCCCGAACGGCCAGGACGCGAAGTCGGGCGCCGACAGCGCCCCGAGCCTGCGCAGCAGCAGCCGCTCGGGGCCGGCCAGCCCGTCGTAGCCGAGCGCCAGGCTCCCGCGTACGGCCAGGTCGCCCGCGCTCAGCTCGTCCAGCCGTCGCCGCTCGTCGCCCAGCCGTCCCGCCAGGTGGGCGAGCGTCCACCCCGGCTTCCTGGCCAGCCGGGACCCGGCGATCCGCAGCGCCAGCGGCAACGCGCCGCACAGCCGCACGATGCGCAGCGCCGCCTCGGGCTCGGCGGCGACCCGCTCGCGCCCGGCGACCTCGGCCAGCATGGCGACGGCCTCGTCCGCCTCGAACACCCCCAGCTCGTACGCCCTGGCCGCCTCCAGCCCCGCCAGCGGCGAACGGCTCGTCACCAACGTCACGCTGCCCGGCCCGGTGGGGAGCAGCGGCCGCACCTGTCCTTCGTCGGTGGCGTCGTCGAGCACGAGCACCAGGCGCCGGCCGGCGGTCATCCGGCGGTAGAGGCGGACCCGCTCGCCCAGCTCGGCGGGCACCCCGCCGTCCGGGCAGCCGAGGGAGCGCAGCAGGTCCTCCAGCACCGCTCCCGGCGGCCGGTCCCGCAGCGACGCGTACAGACGACCGCCGGGCAGGTCGAGCACGGTGGCGGCGCGGATCGCCACGGCCGACTTCCCGCACCCGGGCGGCCCGTGGACGACGAGGTGGACGGGCGCGTCGTGCCGCTGAGCGGGGGTCTGCCCGTGCGTCGCCGCCCTCTCGTCCCGGCTCGCGGCTTCTCTCCGGTGAGGGGCGTTCGCGGTGATCCAGGCGAGGACGGCCACCCGGCCCGTGAAGTCGGAAATATCGGGCGGCGTCTCGTTTATGGGCATGCTGGACGGCGGCGCCTCGCTCGACAGCACCCGTTGATGCGCCTCGACCAGCTCGGCCCCCGGCTCCAGGCCCAGCTCGTCCACCAGCACCCGGCGGGCCTCCCGGTACGCCTCCAGCGCCTCGGCCCTGCGCCCGGCCTGGCCCAGCGCGTCGAGCAGCAGCCCCCACGCCCGCTCCCGCAGCGGGTAGGCCGCCACGAGCGCCCGCAGCTCGCCGACCACCTCACCGCCCCTGCCCAGCCGCAGGTCCAGCCGCACCCGCTCCTCCAGCGCGGTCAGCCGCAGCTCCTCCAGGGGGACGCCCCACGTCCTGCGCAGGTACGGGGACTCGACGCCGGCCAGCGCCTCCCCGCGCCACAGCGCCAACGCCTGCCTCAGCTCGTCGGCGGCGACCTCGTCCCGGCCCGCGTCCCTGGCCCGCCGGGCCTGTCCCACCAGCCGCTCGAACCGGTGGCAGTCCACCTCGTCCGGCTCGACCGCGATCAGGTACCCGCCGGGGACGGTCCTGATGCCGTCGACCAGCTTCCGCAACGCGCTGACGTACACCCGCAGCACCGGCTCCGCCGACGCCGGCGGCCGGTCGTCCCACACCACGGCCATCAGCCGCTCGATCGGCACCACCCGCCCGGCGGAGACCAGCAGCGCGGCCAGCACCGCCCGGTGCTTCGCCGGGCCGGGGCCGGGGCCGCCATCGGCCTGCAACGGCCCGAGCATCCGGAACCGCAACGGCTTCATCGACGCCGCCCGGCGGGTCGCGTGGTGCTCGACGGCTCCATGCGCGCCACTCAGCTCTTCGTGCGGGCGATCGTGAACGACTCGAAGCGTACGCGCAGCGACTCCTTGGTGTCGGGGGCCGCGTGCACCCCGGCCTCACCGGTCCCGAGCGGGTCACCACCGTCGGTCACCTCGGCGACGAGACGGTCGTCGACCCACATCCGGAGCGCCACCCGACCGGCGTCGCCGCCGCCGCACTCGGCGACGATCCGCTCGTACCCCGTCGATCCCTTGATCGCCGCCGGGCCGTACAAGGGCGTGCCCTTCTGCCCGGCACGGCGCTTGACGATCGTGGCGCGGCCCGCGCCGTTCACCCCGAACTCGTAGCGGTCACCTGAGCCGGTCGAGCCGTGGCACCAGACGCCGTAGTCGCCGGAGCCCTGTTCGAGCCGGGCCCGCGCGGTGACCAGCACGCCGCCGTCCGGCTCGCTCCTGGGCGCCGACTTCCACAGCCGCCAGCCCGGCTCAGCGGTCAGCACGTAACCGGTCCCCACGACCCGCGCGTTCCCGCCGCCGGAGGTTCCCGTCGCCCACGAGTCGGCGAACTTCGCGTCGTACGGCCACCGCTCGGCCAGGACCTGAGGCACCACGACCACCCCCACGGCGAGCGCGACGACCAGCCCGGCCGCCCCGGCCACCCACGGCCACCGCCGCCGCACTTTGGGAGCAATCGGCACATCAGCGCCCATCTGCGGTGCTCGTCGCACGTCGGCGCCCTGCTGCGGAGCGGGCCGCACGGACGGGGCAGGCCGTACCGGGGTGGCGTCCGTGGCCGGCAGGCCCGGCCCCGTCCACGTGCGCTCCACCACCTCCGTTGCCGAGGCGGGGCTGAGCCGACGTCCGCCCATCAGCGACTCCAGGAGCTGCTGAGCCGTCGGCCGCAGCCGCGCGTCCTTGGCCAGGGCCCGCTCGACCACCTCCCGCAGCCCTTCGTCGAGCCCGTCGAGCCGCGGCCCCTCGTTGACGATCCGGTACAGCACCTCGGCGGGAGCCCCGCCCCCGAACACCAGCCGCCCGGTCCCGGCGAACGCGATCACCCCGCCCCACGCCCACACGTCCGCCGCGGGGCCGAGCGGCTCGCCGCGCACCTGTTCGGGCGCCATGAACGCGGGCGTGCCCAGGATCGACTGGCTGACCACGCTGTCGCTGTCGACGAGCCGCGCGATGCCGAAGTCGATCACGCGCGGGCCGAGGGGGGACAGCAGCACGTTCGACGGCTTGAGGTCGCGGTGCACGACTCCGGCGCCGTGGATGGCGGCCAGGGCCGTGGCGATGCCGACGGCCAGCGCCTCCAGGTCGGATCCTGACAAAGGCCCGCGTTCGCGTACGGCCTGCGCCAGATCCGGTCCCTTCACGTACTCGGTGACGAGATAGGCGACATCCCCGTCCATCCCCGCGTCCAGCACGGGAGCGGTACAGAAGCGGGCGACCCGCCGCGCGGCGGCGACCTCCCGCTCGAACCGCCGCCGGAACGCCGGGTCCCTGGCCAGCGACGGATGGATCACCTTGACCGCGGCCAGGCCACCGGCAGGCGTGGTGGCCAGGTGCACCTCGCCCATGCCGCCCCGGCCGAGGACGCGCCGCAGCACGTACCCGCCGACGACCCGCTCACCGCTCACCGCAGACACACTAGCCCCAGTCATCCCGGCTGACCTGGGGTCGCCAGCAGGTCGTCCTGGCCGAGCGAGCCGCCCTGTTCGTACGCCTTCGCGAACGCCGCCTCCCCCAGCGCGGCCCTGGCCATGGCCGACACCCTGGCCACGTCCCGGTTGCCCGCCAGCGCCGTCCCGCGCCAGGCCCGGCCCGCCCCCAGGAGCGCGGCGGCGCGCTCGTACGCGCCCGTCAAGGCCGCCGCCCCCGCCAGCCCCTCGACCGCCAGCGCCACGAGCGGCCGGCTGCGCAGCTCGAACGCCCGCCGCAACGCCTCCCGCTGCAGCTCGGCCGCCCGAGCCGGGTCGCCGTCCTGAGCGGCGATCCACCCCAGCCCGATCAGCACCCGCACACCACCGAGATCGGCCCCGAACGACCCACCATCAGCGGAGACGACCGCACGAGTCCCGAACGCCCCGCCATCGGCGGCAACGACCGCGGCCTTTTCCGACAGGAGCCCCTCGTACGCCCGCCGCGCCCCCTCCCCGTCCCCCGACAGCCGAGCCACCTCGGCCAGCCCGTGCCGCGCCCGAGCGGCCGCCTCCAGCGCCCCCACCCGGCGAGCCAGGTCGAGCGCCTCCTCGTACCCGGGCCGGGCCGCCGCCGGCTCGCCCAGCAGCAGGATGCCGTCGGCGCGGCGGCACAGCAGGTCGGCCCGGTCCTCCACGGCCCCCAGCTCGTCCGCCAGCCGGATCGCCTCCGACATCAGCGCCTCGAACCGCGTCCGGTCGCCGCGCCACGCCACCAGCTCGGCCAGCTCGGCGAGTGACGTGAGCAGCCCCCACCGCTCCCCGAGCGCGCGGAAGCTCTCCAGCGCCAGCTCGAACGACCGCTCGGCCGCCACCACGTCCCCCGCCACCATCTGGGCGAGCACGCCGCGCCCGACGTGGTCGAGCCCCTGCCGCCACGGGCCTTCGCCGGGACGGACGTGTTCCGTCATGGCGTCGCGGAGGTCGGCCTCCACCGGCCCGGCGAAGGTCGCCCAGAGGAAGACGAGCTGCGGGCGGTCGGCGACGAGGTCCGCCGAGACCATGAGCGCGGTGGCCGTCCGTACGTGCTCCCGCAGGTCGAGGCCGCCGCCGTGGACGGCGCTCAGGACGCACAGCACGTACTCGCCGGCCAGTTCCGGGGGCGGCGAGGCGCCGACGGCGGCCAGCAGCGCGCGGGCGGGCGCCACCCCCTCCGTACGGCGTCCGCGCAGCCACCAGTACGTGGTCAGGTCCGCGACCAGCCGCAGCCCCAGCGCGGGATCGGCGTGGCGGAGCGCGGTGAGCAGATTGTCGTGCTCGGCGTCGAGCCGGGCCAGCCATTCCAGTTGCTCGGCGCGCAGCAGATGCGGCGCGGCCGTCGCCATGAGCGCCTGGAAGTGCGCGGCGTGCGCCGAGCGCAGCCGCGCGGTCTCGCCGGCCTCCTCCAGCCGTTCGGCGCAGAAGGCGTGGACGGTGCGCAGCATCCGGTAGCGGTCGCCAGCCACCTCGACCAGCGACTTGTCGGCCAGCCCGGCCAGCGCCCCGACCGTGTCGGCGACCCCGCACACGGCCTCGATCGACTCCAGCCGGGCCCCTCCGGGGAACACGCTCAGCCTCCTGGCCAGCCGCTGTTCCTCCGCCTCCAGCAGGTCCCAGCTCCACGAGACCAGCGCGCGCAACGTCCTGTGCCGCGGCCCCGCCGTGCGGCTCCCCCTGGACAGCAGCCCGAACGCGTCGTCCAGCCGCGCCGCGACCTCGCCCACCGGCAGCGACCTGAGCCGGGCGGCGGCCAGCTCGATGGCCAGCGGCAGCCCGTCGAGCGCCCGGCAGATCCGCAGCACGTCCGAGGCGTTGGCGTCGTCGACCACGAACCCGGGGCGCACGGCGGCCGCCCGGTCCGCGAACAGCCGCACGGCGGCGGCGGACAGCGGCGCGGCGTCCGGGGACGGCAGCTCCAGCGGCGCGACGGGAAGGAGCGCCTCGCCGGTTATCCCGAGCGCCTCCCTGCTCGTGGCCAGGACGCGCAGCTCGGGGCAGGCGCCCAGCAGCCGGTGGACCAGGGCCGCCGCGTCGTCCACGACGTGCTCGCAGTTGTCGAGGACGATCAGCGCCGGCCGGTCGGACAGCGCCGCGACGAGCCGTTCGCGCGGGCCGCGCTGCTCGGTGGACAGGAGGCCGTCGCGCAGGCCCAGCGCGGCCAGCACGGCCTGCGCCACGTCGCCGCCCTCGGGCAGCTCGCCCAGCTCCACGAACGCGGACCCGCCCGGCCGCCGCGCGGTCGCCTCTATGGCGAGCCGGGTCTTGCCCGCCCCTCCCGGCCCGATCAGCGTGACCAGCCGGGACGAGGCGAGCCGCTCGGCGATCGCGCTCATCTCCGCTCGCCTGCCCACGAAGCTGGTCAACTGGGACGGCGCCCCGCGCGGGACGATCAGCGCCTCCCGAACGACCGGCAACTCGTGGGAGACCGGCAGCTCGCGGGAGACCGGCAGCTCGTGGGAGACCGGCAGCTCGCCCCGGAGCACGGCCAGGTGCACGGACGCCAGCTCCGGCGACGGATCCACCCCCAGCTCCTCCGCCAGAACGGCCCGGGCCTCCTCATAGGCGCTCAGAGCCTCGCTCTGCCGCCCACTCCCGTACAGAGCCCGCATGAGCTGCCCGCGCGGCCGCTCCCGCACCGGGTGGGCCGCGACCAGCTCCCGCAGCTCGCCGACCAGCTCGCGGTGCCGGCCCAGGGCCAGCTCGGCCTCGATCCGCTCCTCGGTGACGTCGAGCCGCAGCTCCTCCAGCCGCGTGACCTGCCCCTCCGCGAACGGAGCGGCGCGTACGTCCGCCAGCGCCGGCCCCCTCCACAGCCCGAGCGCCCGCCCGAGCAGCCCGGCCCGCTCCACCGGGGTCGCGGCGGCCTTGCCCTCATGCGCCAGCCGCTGGAAGACCAGCGCGTCCACCTCGCCGGGGTCCACGGCCAGCCGGTACCCGGCGGGGTGGAACTCCACGGGCGCGTCCGTCCCGAGCCCCCGGCGCAGGCGGGAGACCTGAGACTGCAGGGCGTTCACGGCACCGGAGGAGTCGCCGTACAGGCCGTCGATCAGGCGTTCGGCGGTGACGATCCGGCCGGCGTCGAGGAGCAGCAGGGCCAGCAGCGCCCGCAGCCGTGGCCCGCCGGTCGCCATGGGGCTGCCGTCGGCCCGGCGCGCCTCAAGGGGACCGAGTATCCGAAACCGCACGACACCGATTGTGCCCGCCCCGCCGCGACCGGCGGCCACCGTCAACCAGGACCCGCCGATCAGAGCCGGCCATCAATCAGGACCGGCCATCAGTCAGGACCGGCCATCAATCAGGACCGGCCACCATGAGGAACACCGTCAACGCCACGAGCAGCAACAGCACCACACCGACCAGCACCGCCCCGAAAACCAGCGCCCGCCGGTGCTCCTGGTCCTGTTCCACGGCCGTCAACCTAACACCCTTGACGGGAGATGTCAGTTTTGGTCACGCCCACCGATCGAGGTGCAGCACCTCGTCCAGCGGCACGCGCGGGGCGGGCCTGAACGTCTCGCCGGTGTAGTACGCGGTGGGGAGCAGCACGCCCTGCCGGACGTCGTCGGGAATGCCGAGCAGCTCCGCGATCTCCCGCTCGTACGCCAGGTGCAGCGTCGTCCACGCGGTCCCGAGCCCCCGCGCCCTGGCCGCCAGCATGTAGCTCCAGGCGGCAGGCAGCAGCGACCCCCACAACGACGCCTGACTGCCCTCGGGCAGCCCGCCGGTGGAGAGCCGGAGGCAGCCGATCACCAGCACCGGCACGTCCCCCATGTGCTCGGCCAGGTGCAGCGAGCTGTCGGAGACGCGCCGCTGCGTCTCGGCGCGGACCGGGTCGTCCTTGAACAGGCTGGTCGCCGAGGTGCCCGACCGGTAGTACGCGTGGAGCGAGCGCTTGTAGTAGTCCCCGATCCTGCCGCGCAGCTCGGGGTCGGTGACCACGATCCAGTGCCAGCCCTGCCGGTTGCTGCCGGTGGGCGCCTGGAGGGCGATCTCCAGGCATTCGCGGACGAGCTCCATCGGCACGGGACGCTTGAGGTCGAGCCGCTTGCGCACGGTCCGCGTGGTCGTCAGCAGCTCGTCAGGAGCAAGTGGTTGCTGGGTCATGCTGCGATGATCTCACTCCTGGGCGCTGCGGCCCTCGGTGCGGGCGATGCCGATCGTGCCGGTCGATCCGCGCAGGCCGAACCCGTACCGGTACTGCTGCCGCGCCTGCGGAGTGCCGAGCACGTCCCCGATGGCGGCCGTTCCCAGGCGGCGCCACGTGCCGCCGCTCTCGGCGTACGAGGTGATCCTGTCGCCGGACAGTTGCAGCGCGAAGCGGTCGCCCGGCTTGAGGGTCAGCGGCGACGAGCCGGGCGTGCTGACGAACGCGCCGTCCACCCGCACCTCAAGGCCCGATTCCTTGCGGGTGTGGTTGTACCAGGCGGTCACGTAGCTCTCGCCGTTCTTGACCCAGCCGACGAAGAGACTGTCCTCGAACTGCCCGCTCCCCGCGAACGCGCCCGCGGTCAGCACGCTGACGGCCGCGCCGGACGGCGGCAGGGCGCCCGGCCCGGCGACCAGGCCGAAGTACGGCGTGGTGCCGGTCGCCGCGTACGTCCCCTGGCCGGCCTTGATCGCGGGCACGGCCTCGCCGCTGTGCGGCTGGTAGGCGGCGTACCGGCCGGAGGTGTCCTCGGCGAACCGGTCGTCCACGTCGACCCGCGGGAAGGAGGCCAGGTCGAACCCCTTGGCGACCGGCTGCTCCGCCGCCGTCAACCGGGGCACGTACAGCACCCCGGCCGTCACGGCCAGAGCCGCGGCGACGGCCACGGCGGCGAGCGCCGGCCACCGTCCGCGCCCGCGCCTGGCGGGCCGCCGTTCGATGATCGTGGGGCCGCCCGACGGCGTCTGGCCGGTGAGGTCGCGCAGCAGGTGCGCGGCGCGGGGCCGCGCGTTCGGGTCCTTGGACAGGCACGCGGCCACCAGGCTCCGCAGCGGCTCCGGCACCCCGGACACGTCGGGCTCGGCGGACAGGATGGCGTGCAGGACGGCCGGCACGGCGGCCCCGCGGAACGGCGTGTGTCCCGTGGCCGCGAACACCATCGTCCCTGCCCAGGCGAACATGTCGGACGCGGCGCTCACCGCCTGGTCGGTGAGCTGTTCGGGCGACATGTACGCGGGCGTCCCCGCGACGTGGGCGTGGCTGGTCATGTGGTCGAGCGCCCTGGCGATCCCGAAGTCGATCACCACCGGCCCCTCGGGGCCCAGGATCACGTTGCCCGGCTTGAAGTCGCGGTGCACGATCCCGGCCTGGTGGATGGAGGCGAGCGCGGTCAGCGTGCTGACCGCCAGCCGCTCCAGCCCGCTGCCGCTGCGCGGCCCGTCCCTCTTGACCAGGGCGTCGAGCGAGGGGCCCGGCACGTACTCGCTGACGATGTACGGCCGGTCGCCCAGCATGCCGGTGCCGAGGACCCGGGCCGTGCAGAAGGCGGCGACGCTCGCCGCGACCTCCGCCTCGCGCAGGAACCTCCGCCGCACCTCGGGGTCGGCCGCGAGCCGGGCGTGCAACACCTTGATCGCCACCGGCGCCCGTCCGGGCGACTCGCCGAGGTAGACCACCCCCTGGCCGCCCTCTCCGAGCAGCGCGGAGATCCGATGGTCACCGATGGTCTTCGGCTCGTCGAACCCCAACGCGCGAGGAACCGTCACCGCTTCACCCCGTACAGATCGGATGATCACCCTCCGCCGCGCTCAGGGTAGTCCCTAGCCGAAGATCCATGCCGGATATCACCGACATTTCCGCTTACCGGCGTTCCCGCCTGCCAGGGTTTCCGCTTACCGGGCGACCTCAGCCAAGGCGGCGCAGATGACGAGGGCTCACGTCGCCCACCGGGAGCAACATGAAGAAGTCGGCGGCCCCGGCGTCCGGGTCGTGCGCGGGCGCCCCGCACACCCACGCCCCCATCCGCAGAAAACCACGCAACAAGGCCGGCGGCACGAACCGGCCGCCGCCCACCGCCTTCCTCCCGCCCCGCCACGGCCGGCGCGGCGTGACCCGATACTCCTGCGGCCCCAGCCCCACCCGCTTCACCACGCCGTTCGCGGCCACGCCGCCGTCGCCGAGCGGCACCGGGCAGCGGCCCGCCAGCCACTCGTGCCCGCCGCTCAGCAGGTAGCGCGCGATCCCGGCCCACAGCAGCGCGACCACGGCTCCGTCCCGGCGGTCGCGGTGAACGCACATGCGCCCGCCCTCCACCAGCCCCTTCCTGATCCCGGCGAGGGCGCCGAGCTCGAACGCGCCGTCGGAGAGCAGCCGGTCCGTCCGCCCGGCGGGCAGCAGCCGGCAGGTGGCGACCACCTCCCGGCCCTCGCGGACGACGAGGTGGTCGCAGTAGGCGTCGAACCTGTCCACGTCGAGACCGGAGACCGGGCTGTCGAGCCGCGCCCCCATCTCCCCGGAGAAGACCTCGTGCCGCAGCCGCTGCGCGGCCTGCACGTCCCGGGGACCGACGGCCAGGCCGACGGTGTGACGGCCGGTGTCCAGAGAGATCGTCATGGGCGCGCGTCCTTCCCTGAAAGGGTCTCGCGACCATGTCGTCATGCGGAAATGACGACGGACCCTCACGTCAGGGGCGGCGAGGCATCCACGTGGTGAACCTGGGACGTCAGGGCCCCAAGCAGACGTCAGGGCTCGAACCAGACGTCAGGGCTCGAACCAGTGGTCGTGCCGCTTGAGCGCGTCCGTCACCGCCTGGATCGCGGTCCGCATGTGGGGCGCGTCGCGCCGGTTCCTGGCGCAGAACACCGCGGTGTCCCACCAGACCGGGTTCCCGGCGATCGGCGTCCAGGCGTACTCGGAGTGGCGTTCGGCCCGGTGCCTGACCCCGAACATGACCGCGCCGGTCTCGGTGAGCTGCGCCTGGACCATGAGGCTGTCCATGAGCCGGATGCCCTGTTTGATGTCCGACGGGTGGTACCCGCCGTCGTGGCAGGCGCGCAGGAGGGCGTCGTAGAGGTTCGGCGCGATCTCGCGGCGGAACAGCAGCAGGGGCTCCCCGTTCAGCTCGGTCAGCTCGATCGGCTCCGTACGCGCGGCGATCCAGTGGTCGGTCGCGGTGATGGCGCCCAGCGTCTGCCGCAGCGGCGGGCCGGACCACAGGCCCTCCACGCTGAGCGGCAGGCGCATCACCGCCAGGTCGATCGTCCGCTCGGTGAGCAGGACCTGCAGCTCGGCGGTGGACGCCTCGTGCCAGTCCAGCCTGAGCCCGTGGCGCTGGAGCGCGGCGGCCAGGTCGCTGACCACCCCCGGCGAGGTGTCGGTCGGGAAGCCGGCGCGGACGATCCCGAGCTGCGTCTTCATCACCTCGCCGACCGCGTCGAACGCCTCGACCGCCGAGCGCGCCAGCGGGACGAGCGCCTCGCCCGCGGGGGTGAGCGTGACCTTGTGGTGTTCCCGGGTGAACAGGCACAGGCCCAGCTCGCGTTCGAGTCCGGCGATGCGCTGGGAGAGCGGCGGCTGGCTCATGTGCAGGCGGGCGGCGGCCCGGCCGAAATGGAGCTCGTCGGCCACCGCGAGGAAATACCGCAAATGCCTTATCTCCACGCAAGTCAAGATATCAGCCCGATATCGCTGCGGGTCGGAATTGGTGTTGGACGGTTCTTCTCAGCCGCGCCTAATGTCCCTGACATTGAAGGTCGGTGGATCGGTGCGAGAGGAACCGGCCATGATAAAGCAGCATAAATCACCAAAAATCCTATCAATTTCGTTGGGGCTCGCCCTGGCCGCCACGACGGCCGCGTGCGGCGGCTCCGCCCAGGCGAACGGCGACCTGATCGCCGCGATGAAGCAGAAGGGCTGCGCCAAGGTGGCGCTGGCCGAGGCCCCTCCGTACAGCACGATCACCGCCGGCGGCCAGGCCGGCGGGTACGTCCCGGCGGTCACCGAGGCGGTCCTCGGCAAGCTCGGGGTGCCCAGGCTGTGCGCCGAGTCCGCCACGTACGACGCCATGATCCCCGGCCTCCAGGCGGGTACCTTCGACGCCCTGCCCGGCGCCCTGAACATCACCGCCGAACGCTGCGCGGTGATCGCGTTCTCCCAGCCGGTGACCGCGCAGCACGAGGCCCTGGCGGTCACCAAGGGCGACACCCACGGCATCACCGATTACGCCGCCATCGCCAAGAACCCGGAGGTCAAGCTCGCGGTCTTCAGCGGCTCCGCCCAGGAGGCGTTCGCCAGGAGGCGGGGCGTCCAGCAGAGCCAGCTCGTCACCGTCCCGGACTCGCAGACCGGGATCGCCGCGGTGAAGAGCGGCCGGGCCCACGCGTTCGGGGCCGGTCAGTTCACGCTGCGCAAGGTGGCCGACGCCTCGATGGACGTGCGGGTGGACGCGTCGTCGCCGGTCTCCATGATCGGCATCGGCTTCCGCAAGAAGGACGTCGCGGCGCGGGACGCCTTCGACGCCGAGCTCGAACGCATGCGCGCGTCCGGCGCGCTGGCCACCCTCTACACCAGCCACGGGTTCCCCAACCCCGAGGAGATCAAGTCGATCAGCCGCGCCCTGGTGTCGAAGGCGTGCGTGTGAACGAGATCATCCCGTACCTGCCGAAGATCTTCGAGGGCTACGCCACGACGGCGCGGATCGCCGTGCTGAGCATCCTGCTGGCCGCCGTCGTGGCGGGCGTGCTGGGGACGCTGCGCGTCGGCCGGTCGCGCGCCGTGCGCGTCTCGACCGCGACCGGCCTGGAGCTGCTGCGCGGCACCTCGGTGCTCGTGCAGCTCTTCTGGGTGTACTACGCGCTGCCGCTGCTGCCCGGAGGGGTGATGGTCGATCCGGCGTTCGCGGCGGTGTTCGTGCTCGGGCTGAACGGCGGGGCCTACGGCGCGGAGACCGTACGGGCGGGCCTGCGCTCCATCCCCCACGCCCAGGGCGACGCGTGCCACGCGCTCGGCCTGTCCCGCGCGGTGACGCTGTTCAAGGTCCGCCTGCCCCAGGCGTGGAGCCAGATCGTGCCCGCGTTCGGGAGCATCGCGGTGGACATGGTGAAGTGGACGTCGATCGTCAGCTTCGTCACCGTTCAGGACGTCCTGTACTGGGGCAACACCGCACGGGCGCACACGAACGAGACCATCCCCGTCTACCTGCTGATCGGGGCTCTCTACCTGCTGCTGTGCCTGGCCGTCGCCGGGATCTTCCGTACGGCCGAGTACTTCCTGCCGCTGACCCGCAGCGTCCGCGCCGTCCGCAGGGCCGCGACGGCGGGCGCGTTGGGGGGTGCCCGGTGACGTGGGACTGGCAGTACGCCTGGTCGATCATGCCGGCCCTGCTGAGCGGGGTGCGGGAGACGTTCGTGGTGACGCTGGCCGCCGGCGCGCTGGCGCTGGGGCTCGGCATGCTGATCGCGGTGGCCGGATGGTTCGCGCCGGGACGGGTCAAGCTGCTGGTCCGCGGCTTCGTGGAGCTGGCTCGCGGGCTGCCGATCCTGGTGCTGCTGTTCTTCGCCTTCTACGCGCTGCCGCAGTACGGCGTGGTCCTGTCGCCGTACACGACGGGGGTGCTCGTGCTCGGGGTGGTGTACGGCGCGTACTGCTCCGAGGTGTACCGGGGCGGCATCGTCAGCCTGCCGCGCGGCATGTGGGACGCCTGCGCCGCGCTGAACCTGCCCAGGCGCACGACCTGGGCCCGGGTCATCCTGCCGATGGTCGTGCGCAACAGCGTCGGGGCGCTGGGCGCGTACATCATCGTCATCTACAAGCAGACGGCGCTCCTCGTCACGATCGGCGTGCCGGTCCTGCTGACGACCGCGCAGACGGCCGGGTACGCCTCGTACCGCTACCTGGAGCCGTACACGCTGGCCGGGGTGCTCTACCTGCTGCTGAACCTGCCGTCGATGTGGATGGTCCGCGCACTGGAGAGGAGGGTCGCCCGTGGCGGGTTCTAAGCCGCCCGCTCTCGACTTCCGAGGAGTCGGGAAGGCGTTCGGCGACACGGTGGTGCTCGACGACTTCACCCTGACCGTCGCCCCCGGCGAGACGGTCACGCTCATCGGGCCCAGCGGCTCGGGCAAGACGACCGTGCTGCGGCTGGCGATGCTGCTGGAACGGCCGGACCGGGGCGACATCCGGGTGCTCGGCGAGAGCATCACGAACGTCTCGGCGAAGGAGTCGCGGCGCATCGCCCGCAACCTCGGCATGGTGTTCCAGCAGTTCAACCTCTTCCCGCACATGACGATCCTGCAGAACCTCGACCTGGCCCAGCGCACCGTCATGCGGCTGGGCAGGAGCGCGGCGAGCGCCCGCTCGATCGAGCACCTGGAGATGGTCGGGCTGCGGGACAAGGCCGACTGCTATCCGCTGCAACTGTCCGGCGGCCAGCAGCAACGCGTGGCGCTGGCCCGCGCGCTGACGCTGCGCCCGAAGGTCCTGCTGCTGGACGAGATCACCAGCGCACTGGACCCGGAGCTGGTCGGCGAGGTCCTGGAGGTCGTACGGAAGGTCACCGCGGAGACCGACATCACGACCCTGCTGGTGACCCACGAGATGCGCTTCGCCCGGGACATCTCCGACCGCGTCGTGATGATGGACGAGGGCCGGGTGATCGAGGAGGCGCCGCCCAGGACGCTGTTCACCAAGCCGTCGTCGCCGCGTACGCAGGCCTTCATCCGCCGAGTCCTCGACCACTGAGCCCCTTCCGAAAAGGAGACCTGTTGTGGGCCAGATACTCGCGCGCCAGGAATCAGGGACGCGCGTCATCACGATCTCCGCTCCCGGGCGGCTCAACGCCTGGACGCGGGCTATGCGCGCCGACCTGTCGGCCGCGCTCGCGGACGCGGCGGCCGACCCCAGCGTGTCCGGCGTCGTGTTCACCGGCGACGACGGCGCGTTCTGCGCGGGGCAGGACTTCAACGAGGTCGTCACCTGGGGCTCGGACACGGAGTGGATCAGCGAGATCCACGAGCTGTACCGCCAGGTGCTGACCCTGCCCAAGCCGGTCGTCGCCGCGGTCAACGGCGTCGCGGCCGGGTCCGGGCTGCAGTTCGCCCTGCTGTGCGACTACCGGGTGGCCTCGCGCGAGGCGCGCATGGGACAGACGGAGGTCCGCTGGGGGCTGGCCAGCGTGACCGGCACGTGGCTGCTGGAGGAGGTGGTCGGCCCGCTGCGGGCCAGGACGCTGGCGCTGAGCGCCGAGCTGCTGCCCGCCGGCCGCCTGCTCGCCGAGGGCATCGTCGACGCCGTCGAGGCGCCCGACCAGGTGCTGCGCGCGGCGCTCGCCCAGGCGGAGCTGCTGGCCTCCTACCCGTCCGCCACCTTCGCCGCGACCAAGGGATGGTGTTACGAACGGCTGCGGCCCCGACTCGACCAGGCCTTCCGCGACGCCCACACGCTGCACCACGACGCCTTCGAGGCGGGCGTCTCGCGGGAGGGCGCCGAGCGCTTCCTGGCCCGCCACCGCGCCGGGACGGCCCGCTGATGGGGCCTTTGACGGATCTACTGACGGGCCCCCAGCTGCTCCAGCCCGGCAGGCGGTTCTACGGGGTCGACATCGGCGTCCTGGTCACGGACGTGACGCTGCCGCGGCCGGTCGGGGACGTCGGCAACGCGCGCACGTTCGACTTCCCGGTGCTGTACCACGCGGTGGAGGGGGCCCCGCCCGACCGCGTGGTGGAGGAGGATCCGCGCGCCCTCCTGGAGCCGTTCCTGTGCGGGGCCGCGAAGCTGGTCGCGTACGGGGTCGCGGGCATCGTGACGACCTGCGGCTTCCTCGCCTCGATCCAGCCGGAGCTGGCCGCGGGCGTCACCGTGCCGATCATGACGTCCAGCCTGATGCAGATCCCGGCGGCGCTCAGGTCCATCGGCCCGGGGCGGCGGCTGGCGGTCGTCACGGCGAACGGGCGCACGCTGGGCGAGTCCCACTTCCTGGGCGCCGGGGTCACGCCGGCCGAGCGGGAGCGGCTCACGCTGATCGGCCTGGAGGACTGCGAGCTGCTCTACCCGCACCTCATGAACCGCTCGCCCGGCCCGCTCGACGTGGCCGCCGTCGGCGAGGAGGTGACGCGGCGGTGCGTACGCGTGGCGCGGGAGGACCCGACCGTCGCGGGCTTCGTCCTGGAATGCGCGAACCTGCCGCCGTACGCCGCATCCGTCCGCGCCGCGACCGGTCTGCCCGTCTGGGACGCCGTGAGCATGACCGTGCAGCTCTGGCAGGCGGTACGCCGCCCCTGCTGACCATCCGAGGAAAGGTTATTGCCTGGTGTTGACGATGATCGAGGCTCTCCAGGAGAGGGCCGCGAGTGAGCCCGGCCGGGTGTTCTGCCGCTTCGAGGGCGAGTCGCTGACGTACGGCGACTTCGTCCGCCGCGTCGGACGCTGCGCGGCCGGCCTGTCCGCGCACGGCGTCCGCCCCGGCGACCGGGTCGCGGTGATGCTGCGCAACCATCTGGACCACGTCGTCACGGTGTACGCGCTGGCCTGGGGCGGGGCGGTGCACGTGCCCGTCAGCACGCACCTCAAGCGGGCCGGGCTCGCCACGCAGCTCGCGGACGTGCGGGCGGCGGCGATCGTCGCGGAGGCGGAGTTCGCCACGGAGATCACGGCCGCGCTGCAGGAGTGCGGACAGGCGCCCCGGCTGTTCTGGCACGGCCTGGCCGACTCCCCCGACGCGCACCTCGGCGGTGGCGTGCCGCTGGCGGCGGCGCTGGACAGTCCCGCTCCCCCGGGGCCGCCCGTACCGCACGACCTCGACCGCGAGGTGATGATCTCCTACACCTCCGGCACCACGGGCCCGCCCAAGGGGGCCGTGCTCAACGAGCGCTTCCTGCAGCTCGGCGCGGCCAGCGCCGCCGAGCTGGCCGAGGTGGGCCGCGACGACGTCCTGTTCCTGTGGGAGCCCTTCTACCACATCGCCGGCTGGACCACGCTCTACATGGCGGTCAACTGCGGCGCCCGGGTGGCGATGGTCGAGCGCTTCAGCGCCTCCCGGTGCTGGGACCAGATCCGCGCGGCCGGCGCGACGAAGCTGCACTACCTGGGCGGCGTCCTGAACATCCTGCTCGCCCAGCCGCCCCGCGCCGACGACCGCGACAACCCGGTGACGATCGTCTGGGGCGCCGCCGCGCCGCGCGACAGGTGGCGCGAGTTCGAGCACCGCTTCGGCGTCCAGCTCCGCGAGGGGTACGGCCTGAGCGAGGCGGCCAACTTCGCGCTGCTCAACACCGACGGCCCGCCCGGCTCCATCGGCCGGCCGATCCCGCAGTTCGACGCCTGGATCGCCGACCCGAGCGGACGCGGTCCCGCCGCGCCCGACCAGGTGGGCGAGATCATCCTGCGTCCCAAGCAGCCCGGCCTGACGATGGTGCGCTTCTTCGGCGACGAGGAGAGGACGAGCCAGACGCTCCTGCACGGCATCGTACGGACCGGCGACCTCGGCTACGTGGACGGCGACGGCTACTTCTACTTCGCCGGCCGGGCCACCGACAGCCTGCGCCGCCGCGGCGAGAACGTCTCCGCCTGGGAGATCGAGCGGGTCGCCAACGAGTGCCCCGGCGTGGTCGACAGCGCCGCCATCGCCGTCCCGTCGCCGGTCGGCGAGGACGACATCAAGCTCGTCGTCCACACCTCGGACCCGGCCGCCCCGGCCGCCGCCGACGTGTACGAATGGTGCAAGGAACGCCTGGCGTACTACCAGGTGCCGCGCTACGTGGAGATCGTCCCCGGCCTGCCCTACGGCCCCACACAACGGGTGCAGAAGAAGCGGCTGTCACGCTCGGTCGACGGCGTCTTCGACGCC
>NZ_JAHKRL010000388.1 GCF_019396405.1 Nonomuraea rhizosphaerae
GGGCCCGCACCCGTTCTGGGTGCGGGCCCTGACCATGTTCCGGGCCTGCTGCCCGGCCGTACGGCGTGATCGTCACAGCCGCGGGGTGTCGCGGAGAAGCGCCCGCGTGTACGGCTCGGCCGGATGGTCGAGCAGCCGCCCGGTGGGCCCCGACTCGACGACCCGCCCCTCGCGCAGCACCACGGTCCGCGACGCGACCGACCGGGCCAGCGCCAGGTTGTGGGTCACGAACAGCATCGACAGCCCGCGCGTCCGGCGGATCCCGTCCAGCAGCGACACGATCGAGGCCTGCACGGAGACGTCCAGCGCCGAGGTGACCTCGTCGCAGACGAGCAGGTCGGGCTCGCAGGCCAGCGCCCGCGCGATGGCCACGCGCTGCCGCTCCCCGCCGGACAGCCGGTCGGGGAACAGGTCGTAGGCCGAGGGGGCGAGCGCCACCTGGTCGAGCAGGTCGCGCACCCGCCGCTCGGCGTCCCGGCCGCGGGCGAGCCCGAACAGGCGCAGCGGTCTGCGGATGATCTCTCCGACGGTCATCCGCGGGTTCAGCGACAGGTACGGATTCTGGAAGACGTACTGGATGGCCTTGCGCGTCTCCCGGCCCCGCCATGGCGGGCGCGCAGTCCGCGCACGTCGAGCACGGTCTCGGCGGCCGTCGGCGGCGCCGGCGCGGCGACGGCGGCGGGCAGCGGCCGCTCCCGTACGTGCTCGGCCCGCAGGCAGCGCGAGCGCAGGCCGTTCCCCAGGTCCGTCATGGGCGGCTCGGCCCGCGCGCAGTCGGCGAGCGCCAGCGCGCACCGGTCGTGGAAACGGCAGCCGGAGGGCCGCGCGCCGGGGGCGGGGGCGCGGCCGGGGATGCCGGTGAGCGCGCGTTCCTCGGTGACGCTGGGGATCGCGGCCAGCAGGGCCCGCGTGTACGGGTGGGAGGGGGCGGCGAAGACCTCGTCCTTGGGCCCGATCTCGACGATCTGCCCCGCGTACATGACCGCCACCCGATGGGCCAGCTCCGCGACGACCGCCAGGTCATGGGTGACGTACACGGCCGCCACCCCGTGCCGTTCGCACAGGTCGCGGACCGGCCGACATCGACGCCACCGCCGTGCCTGACCCCTTCACCACCCGGGTGCGGGACGAATGGCTCGACTACAACGGGCACATGAACGACGCCTGTTACGCGCTCGTCTGCGCCCAGGCCAGTGAGGTGCTGCTGGACGAGCTGGGGTTCGGCGCGCGCTACCAGGAGGAGACCGGCCGCACGACGTACACGGTCGAGTCGCGGATCCGCTACTTGAAGGAGGCACGCGCCGGCGAGACCATCTCCGTGACCTCGGCGCTGGTCGAGGCCACCCCCAAGAGGCTGCGGGTGCGCCACAGCCTGCGTGCCGGGGGCGGCGACGAGATCGCGACGGCCGAGTTCGTCTACGTCCACGTCAACCAGGCGACGGGCCGGGTGGAGCCGATGCCGCCGGAGCTGGAGGCCCGGGCGCGATCGGCCGTCCGTCCTTGAGGCGGCGGGTAACCACCATCGCACCATCACGTCAAGTACACGATCACTTACCCAGGGTATCGACAAGGGCATGAACGACGACGGTGGCATCAAGGTCACCCCCGAGGACCGGCGTTATCCCGCCCTGTGCCGCGGCTTCAACCCCCGCTGGCTCGCCCATCCCCAGTACATCCGCCTCGTCAGCACCAACGAGCAGGTCAAGCACGCCCTCCAGTACGCCATGGACAACAAGCCGGCGACGGGCACACGCACCCGCGTCACGGTCCGCTCCGGCGGCCACTGCTACGAGAACTTCGTCTGCGCCGACGACGTCCGCGTCATCATCGACGTCTCGCTCATGAACGGCATCTACGACGACCCGGCCATGGGCGCGATCTGCGTCGAGGCCGGGGCGACCAACGCCGACCTGCGCAAGCAGCTGTACCTGAAGACCGGCAAGGTCCTGCCGGGCGGCTCGTGCCCGTCGGTCGGGGTGGGCGGGCACGTCCCGGCGGGCGGGTTCGGGCTGCTGTCGCGCCAGTTCGGGCTGACCGTGGACTACCTGTACGCGGTCGAGGTCGCCGTGGTCGACAAGGAGGGCCAGGTCAAGCTGGTCACCGCGTGCCGGGATCACAAGGGCGTCGACGACGACCTCTACCGGCTGTGGTGGGCCCACGCCGGAGGCGGCGGCGGCAACTTCGGCATCGTCACCAAGTTCTGGTTCAAGGACCTGCCCGACGCGCCGCAACGGGTGCTGCTGGCCGGCAGCGGCTGGAAGTGGTCGGAGATGGGCGACACGTCCACCCACTTCGCCCAGATCATCCGTACGTTCTGCGAGTTCTTCGCCTCGCCCAAGGCGGCCGACCCCGCTCAGTTCGGCCCGCTGTTCGCCATCCTCCTGCTCACCCACAGGAGCAAGGACAAGCTCGGCCTGATCGCCCAGATCGACGCCGGGGTGCCGGACGCCAAGGCCCGCATGGAGGCCTTCCACCAGGTCATGGGGTCGGCGATCCCGCTGGACCTGGTCGAGCTCGACGAGGCCCACGGCGAGTACCCGGCGCTGACCGGCCTGGACGGCCCGACCATGCTGCCGTGGGACGTGGTGGACAAGCTGATGGCTCCCACGGACAACCTGCGCGCCGGCAAGTACAAGTCCGCGTACATGCTCAAGCCCCTCACCGAGCAGCACATCTCCGCCCTCTGGGAGGCGCTCGCCTGCGAGGGCGACGTCCAGCGCGACGCGGTGGTCCAGATCGACTCCTACGGCGCCGCCATCAACAAGGTCGCCGTGGACGACACGGCGGTCCTGCAACGCAGCTCGATACTCAAGCTCCAGCACCAGGTCTACTGGCCCGCCGCCGCCGACGACGGCGACCAGCTCCGCTGGATCCGCGAACTGTACCGGAACATGTACCGCGACACCGGCGGCGTCCCCGTCTCCGCCACGAAGGAACACCCGACGGTCACCGACGGCTGCTACATCGGCTACCCCGACGTGGACCTCAACGGGCCGCCCTGGAACACCTCGAAGATCCCCTGGTCCACGCTGTACTACGGCCGCCACTACGCGGAGCTGCGGAAGGTCAAGAAGTGCTGGGACCCGCGCAACGTCTTCCGCCACCAGCAGTCGATCGAGCCGCCCACGTGACGCGGACCGCCCGGCCGTCCCTGAGCACGGCGCATTAGGCGCTGTATGGTGTGGATCGCCCGGACAACTCCGAGAAGGGAGCGGGATGCCCGATGTCCGCCCGCTCCGGACGGGCGATCCCTCGCACATCGGCGACTACCGCCTCGTCGGTCTGCTCGGCTCCGGCGGACAGGGCGTGGTCTACCAGGCCGTCGCCGGGGCCACCGGCCGCGAGGTCGCGATCAAGCTGCTGCACGGCCATGTGAGCGGCGACGACGACGCGGCCAAGAGCTTCCTGCGGGAGGTCGAGGCCGCGCGCCGGGTGGCCGCGTTCTGCACGGCCGCCGTCCTGGACGTCGGGACGCTGGACGAGCGGCCGTACATCGTGAGCGAGTACGTGGCCGGCGACACCCTCCAGGCCCTCGTCCGCTCGGCGGGCCCGCGCACGGGCGGCGCGCTGGACCGGCTGGCGATCTCCACGCTGACCGCGCTGACCGCCATCCACCAGGCCGGGATCGTGCACCGCGACTTCAAGCCGGCCAACGTGCTGATGGGGCCGGAGGGCCCGATCGTCATCGACTTCGGGATCGCCAAGGCGCTCGACGGCACCACGCTGGCCTCCGGGCCGGTCGGGACGCCCGCGTACATGTCGCCCGAGCAGTACACCGCCGAACGGGTCGGGCCGCCGTCCGACGTCTTCAGCTGGGCGGGCACGATGGTGTTCGCGGCGACCGGGCGCACGCCGTTCGCGGGGGACACCGTCGCCGCGATCCTCAACAGCGTGCTGAGCGGCTCCCCCGACCTCACCGGCGTGCCGCCGCACCTGGCGGGGCCGATCCAGGCGTGCCTGGCCAAGGACGCGGCCGCCCGGCCGATGCCCGCCGACCTGCTGCAACACCTGCTCCGGCACCCGGAGGCACCACCCGCGCCCATGGGACCGCCCGTGTCCGCGCCACCGCCCGCCGCGCCCGTGTCCATGCCGCCGCCCGCGCCCACGGGACCGCCCGTACCGTTTCCCGCGCCCTCGCGGGGGCCTGGCGGGACCGATCCGGGCTCGTCGTCGCAGGCCGGGCGGCAGACCGTGCCCGGCCGGAGCCGGCCGGTCAGCCGCCGGGCGGTGATCGGCGGCGTCACCGCGGCCGCCGCCGTGGCGAGC
>NZ_JAHKRL010000389.1 GCF_019396405.1 Nonomuraea rhizosphaerae
GCTCGCCTGTACCACCTCGCCGCCACGGCGTCGATCGTCGTGGCGGCGCTGGCCGGTGACCGCTACGGCTACTCCTGGTTCTTCACCGTCCTCAACCCGGTCCTGTTCCTGCTGCTGCCGGCCGTCCTGGCCGAGGCCACCCGGCTGCGGCGGGCCTACCTGGAGGCGGTCAGGGCCCGCGCCGAGCACGCCGAACGCAACCGTGAGGAAGAGGCCCGCCACCGCGTCGCTGAGGAACGCGCGCGCATCGCCCGTGAGCTGCACGACGTCGTCGCCCACCACCTGGCCCTGGCCAACGCCCAGGCCGGCACGGCCGCCTACCTGGCGCGCACCCGCCCCGACCAGGTGCAGAGCATTCTCACCGACCTGGCGGGCACCACCTCCTCCGCGCTGCGCGAGCTGAAGGCCACGGTCGGCCTCCTGCGCCGGCCCGGCGACCCGAGCTCCCCGCTGGAGCCCGCCCCCGGCCTCGGCCGGCTGCCGGAGCTCTTGGCCGCGTTCGCCTCCGCCGGGCTGCACGCCGAGGTCACCGTCGCGGGCGCGGAACGGCCGCTGCCGCCCGGCGTGGACCTGACCGCCTACCGCATCGTGCAGGAGGCGCTCACCAACGTCGCCAAGCACGCCATGGCCGCCGCCACCCAGGTCCGCCTGGACTACGGCGCCGACCGGCTGACCATCACGGTCACGAACGAGGCCGTCCCTGTGGCGGCGCCTCCCGCCGGCCCCGGTGAGGGCTTCGGTCTGCTCGGCATGCGCGAGCGCGCCCGCTCGGCCGGCGGCCACCTCCGCGCCGGACCCGCTCCCACGGGTGGCTTCACGGTCACCGCCGAGCTCCCGATCCCGCTGTGACCCTCATCCAGGACGCCCGTGCACCCAGAACGCCCGTGCACCCAGGACGCCCGTGAGGACGCGCGCATGACCATCCGCATCCTGCTCGCCGACGACCAGGCGCTGCTGCGCCAGACGTTCCGGATGCTCATCGAGGCCAACCCCGACATGGAGGTGGTCGGCGAGGCCGCCGACGGCGACGAGGCGATCGCGCTGGCCCTCGCCCACCGCCCCGCGATCGTCCTCATGGACATCCGCATGCCCGGGCTCAACGGCCTGGCCGCCACCGCCGCCATCTGCGACGACCCGGCCCTGTCGGCCACCCGCGTGCTGATCCTGACGACCTTCGAGACCGACGAGTACGTCGCCCAGGCCCTGCGCGCGGGCGCCAGCGGGTTCCTCGGCAAGGACGTCTCCGCCGACGCGCTCCTCGACGGCATCCGCACCGTCGCCGCCGGCGACGCGCTCCTGTCGCCCGCCGCCACCCGGGCCCTCATCACCCGCTTCCTCGCCGCCCCGCGACCGGACACGCCGGCGGCGTCCCGCGAGCGGCTGGCCGCCCTCACCGCCCGCGAACGTGAGGTCATGGCGCTGGCCGCCGAGGGCGGCTCCAACGCCGAGATCGCCCGCCACCTGGTCGTCAGCCCGCTGACCGTCCGCACCCACATCCAGCGCGCCATGACCAAACTGCACGCCCGTGACCGCGCCCAGCTCGTCGTCATCGCCTACCAGACCGGACTTGTCCGCCCCCAGCCCCCACAGGATCCCTGAACGGCACCGCGCTTTCCGAACATCACTGACTAGGCCCGTACGGCTGGGGCAGGACACCAGGGACCCGTAAGCTGTCCCGAAGAGTCACTGCGACATACCGTTGGGTGCCATGACGTCCACCAATGCGCCTGGCCGGTCGAAACGGAGGCGACTCGCCTCCCACGCCCGCGCCAGACTTAGCTGGGTGCTCGACACGAAGCAATGGGCGACCGTGCGAGCGGCCACCAACGCGGGCGTCACCTACCGTGTGACGGGCCTGGCGGGCGAGGCCGCCTTCTTCGCGCTGCTGTCGCTGCCGCCCTTCGTGCTGGGCCTCATCGGCGTGCTGGCCAAGCTCGGCACCTGGGTCGGCCCTCAGGTGGTCGGCCAGGTCAAGACCTGGGTCATCGACCAGGCCGGCCTGCTGTTCACCGACGACGCCGTCCGCAAGGTGGTCAACCCGCTCATCACCGACGTCCTCAGCGACGACGCGAGCAAAGTGTCGATCATCTCGCTCGGCTTCCTGCTGTCCCTGTGGTCCGGCTCGCGGGCCCTCTACGTGTACGTGGACCTCATCTCCGTCGCCTACGGGCTCGGCGAGGAGCGCGGCATCATCAGGACCAGGCTGATGTCCTTCGGCCTGTACGTGATGGGGCTGGTCATCGGCATCATCGTGATGCCCGTGCTGGTCATCGGCCCGACCCTGCTCAAGGACGCGCTGCCCGTCGAGTACGGCGGCCTGGTGGACCTGCTCTACTGGCCGGTGGTGGTCGTCGGCTCGGTGCTCTTCCTGTGCGTGCTCTACCACGTGAGCGTCCCCGTGCGCACCAAGTGGTACCGGGAGCTGCCCGGGGCGATCCTGGCGCTGTTCCTGTGGATCGTGTGCGCGGCCGTGCTGCGGGCCGTGCTCGCGGCCTGGTTCTCGCCCGTGTCCGTGTACGGCTCGCTCGCCGCCCCCATCGCGCTGCTGCTGTGGCTCTACATCACCGCGCTGGCCGTGCTGATCGGGGCCATCCTGAACGCCGAGGTCGATCGGCTCTGGCCCGGCGAGGGCCGCGCCAAATAGGGCCGCGCCAAATAGGGCATAATCCGCCCGGTGGACGTACAGCGGAGGGTGGGCCCGTACACGCTCGTCAGGAAGCTGGGCGAGGGCGGGATGGGGTTCGTCTACCTGGCGGAGGACCCGGCCGGCCGGCGCGTCGCGCTGAAGATGATGCGGCCCGAGCTGGCCGCCCGCGAGGAGTTCCGGCGCCGGTTCGGCAAGGAGGCCGAGGCGGCCGGGCGGGTGGCCCGGTTCTGCACCGCCCCCGTCCTGGACGCCGGGCTGGAGGACGGCGCCGCCTACCTGGTCACCGAGTACGTCGAGGGCCCCGACCTGTCGGCCGTGGTCAGCCGGCAGGGCGCCCTGTCCGGCTCGAACCTGGAGGCGCTGGCCGTCGGCGTGGCCACCGCCTTGGCCGCCATCCACCAGGCCGGCGTCGTCCACCGTGACCTGAAGCCGTCGAACGTGCTGCTCAGCGCCGTCGGGCCGCGGGTCATCGACTTCGGCATCGCCCAGCTCGCCGAGGCCGGAGGGGCGCCCGCCACCATCGCCCAGAGCATGGGGACGCCCGCGTACATGTCGCCCGAACAGGCCAAGGGCGAGCCGGGCACCCCCGCGAGCGACGTCTTCTCCTGGGCCGCGCTGGTGGCCTACGCCGGCATCGGCCGGCCGCCGTTCGGGACCGGAGGGGTGGCCGAGGTCGTCTACCGGGTGATCAACCACGCGCCGGTGCTGGACGGGCTGGACGAGCGGATCCGGCCGCTGGTGGAGAAGGCGCTGGACAAGGACCCGGCCCGGCGGCCGAGCGCGCAGCAGCTCCTGGACCGGCTGCTCGGGCGGGCCGAGGTGCCGGTGGACGCCGCGACCCGCCTGGTCAGCGACACCTGGACGCCGATCGTCCAGCATCCCGCCCCCGCGCTCCAGGCGCCCGCGCCGTACCCCCGGTCAGGCCCGCCCGTATCGGGGCCGTCCGTATCGGGGCCGCCCGGACAGCCTGACACGGCGCGCCCGGAACGGCGCTCACGCCGCCGGCTGGTGCCGGTGCTCGGGGCCGTGCTCGCCGTCCTGATCGGGGCGGGCCTCACCCTCGCCGTGCTCCGCCCGTGGCAGCAGCGGGCCGCCGACCCGGGCACGCCCGCCGTCTCCAGCACGCTCGACGCCATGGGCGGCAAGTTCCGGGTGCAGGTCGACTCGCTGGTGCGGCAGGGCGGCGCGGTCCGCCTGCTGTGGACGGTCAAGAACGTCGGCACCGGCAACGTGCCCCTGTACGACAAGTTCGGCAAGGACATCTTCGACCACACCGTCTCCCAGGTGAACATCGTCCCTCCCGGCGTGGGCAACCCGCTCTACCCGGCCAGGAAGGGCAGCGACTGCCAGTGCTCCACCATCCCCAACGCCCCCTTCGACGAGGGCATGCAGCTCCAGTTCTGGGCCTCCTTCGACGGGCTGCCGCAGGACGCCGACAGAGTCGACGTCAACCTCGGCCCGCTCGGCGTGATCAAGAACGTCGCCGTCTCGCCCGCCTGATCGGCGCCCGGTTCCACCTGCGGCATCCGCTATCGTCTAGGGGGTCGCGACTGGCGCATTGGGTGGGATCGACCACCGGGGAGCGAAGGGAGCGGAGGCCGTGCGCCTGGGTCTTCGCACAACGCACATATGACAGGGAGAGCCATGAGTACGCTCGCCAGCGTCGACCCGCAGATCGCCGACCTCATCAAGGCGGAGGAGCGCCGCCAGGCCGACACCGTCAAGCTGATCGCCTCGGAGAACTACGTGTCCAAGGCGGTCCTCGAGGCCACCGGCACGGTCCTGACCAACAAATACTCCGAGGGCTACCCGGGCAAGCGCTACTACGAGGGCCAGCAGGTCATCGACCAGATCGAGACCCTCGCCAACGAGCGGGCCAAGGCCGTGTTCGGCGTCAACCACGCCAACGTCCAGCCCTACTCCGGCTCGCCCGCCAACCTGGCCATCTACATGGCCTTCGCGCAGCCCGGCGACACCGTGATGGGCATGGGCCTGCCGTTCGGCGGCCACCTCACGCACGGCTGGTCGGTCTCGGCCACCGGCAAGTGGTTCAACCCGGTCCGCTACGGCGTGCGCCAGGACACCGGCCGCATCGACCTCGACGAGGTCCGCGAGCTGGCGCTGGAGCACCGGCCCAAGCTGATCTTCTGCGGTGGCACCGCGATCCCGCGCACCATCGACTTCGAGGGCTTCGCCTCCATCGCCCGCGAGGTGGGCGCCGTGCTCGCCGCCGACATCGCCCACATCGCGGGCCTGGTCGCGGGCGGCGCGCACCCGTCCCCCGTGGGCCACGCCGACGTGATCTCCACGACCACGCACAAGACGCTGCGCGGGCCGCGCGGCGCTATGCTGATGGCCACCACGGACGAGCACGCGACCGCCCTGAACAAGGCAGTCTTCCCCGGCCTGCAGGGCGGCCCCCACAACCACACCACCGCCGCCATCGCCGTCGCCCTGCACGAGGCGTCCACCGAGGCGTTCAGGACGTACGCGCACCAGGTGGTCGCCAACGCCAAGGCGCTGGCCGAGGAGCTGTCCGGCCGCGGGTTCGACCTGGTCTCCGGCGGCACCGACAACCACCTGATCCTGCTCGACCTCACGCCCAAGGGCATCGGCGGCAAGCCGGCCGCGCAGGCGCTGGACCGGGCCGGGCTGGAGACCAACTACAACACGGTGCCGTTCGACACCCGCAAGCCGTTCGACCCGAGCGGCATCCGCATCGGCACGCCGTCGGTCACCTCGCGCGGCATGGGCGAGGCGGAGATGCGGCAGATCGGGGCGTGGATGGACGAGGTGGTCACCGCGCTGTCCAAGGGGGACGCGGAGGCGGTCATCGCGCGCGTCCACAACGAGGTGAGCGAACTCACCGCGCAGTTCCCCGCGCCCGGGCTTTCGTAGATCTTTTACGGCACAGCCGCCCCCACCGCCACCCGCCGCACGTGGCTGGGGGCCTCCAGGAACACGGCCGCTGACCGGATGACGGCCGGGCGCCGTCACGCGCGAATTCTCAGCCGGTGGCGTGGACAGCGCCGGCCGGTGGCGTGTTTCACGTCTCCCGGTGGCGTGGGCGGCGCTCAGCCGGTGGTGCCGTCGCGGATCGGCCGCAGGTCGCCCTCCCGGATGATGGCCACCGGCAGGATGTGCTGGTCCGGGTGCCGTTCCGCTCCTCGTGCGTCCACGTACGAGCGGTCCGGCGCCTCCTTCGTCAGGCGGAACACCGTGGCATGCCGCACCGTGCCGTCCGCCAGCCACGGGTCGGCCATGCCGAGCACCCGGCGGGGTGTGTCCGTCACCGCCCTGATCGCGTCGGCCAGGGAGAGGCCGCAGGCCAGGAGCTTGGTGACCGTGGTGGCCAGGCTGTGCACCGGGCCCGCGACGTTGCGGACATGGAGGTCGGTGCTGATCGTGTGCGGCGGGTGGCCGGCCGCGATCGCGCGTTCGGCCACCTCGAAGCTGAAGCTGGCCGCGCCGTGGCCCACGTCCAGCAGCACGCCCCGGTCCAGGGCGCGGGCCAGCGCGGGGACCGGGGTGCCGTCGGGCCGCCACGGGTGGCCGGTCTTGCCGTGGTAGCAGTGGGTGATCACGTCGCCGTCGTCCAGCAGGTCGAGGACGTCCTCGACCAGGGGTGGGGCCTCGCCCACGTGGACCAGCAGCGGCAGCCCGGCCTGGCGGGCGACCAGCCGGCCCAGCTTGAGCGGCTGCAGCTCCATCGCGCCGACGATCGCGCCGCTGGAGCGGACCTTCACGCCGCACACCAGGTCGCGGTGGCGTTCGATCGCGGCCAGGGCGGCGTCCACGTCGATGAAGGCGGGGTCGGCGGTCTCGCGCAGGTGGACCAAGCCGTGGGAGCCGATGTTCAGCCAGGCGCGCACCGTCGTGCCGGCGGCCGGGGCCACGTACCTGGCCAGGCCGTCGATCGTGGCCTGGCCCGCGCTGCCCGCGTCGGCGACCACGTGCACGCCCTGCTCCAGCCCGGCCCGGTCGGGGGCGAGGCTGATCTGGGTCATCCCGTCGTAGACGTGCGTGTGCAGGTCCACCCAGCCGGGACCGATCCACAGCTCTCCGGGCTGCCCGGACGCGGGCTCCAGCGTGCCGGAGGGCGTCAGCCGCACGGTCGCCCCGGAGCCGGCGACCGTCATGACCTCGTTCGTGAAAAGCTCGTTCGTGAAGGCCTCGTTGGTGAAGGACTCGTTCGTGGAGGACTCGCTCACGACAGCGCCTCCGTCACCGCCACGTTGTGGAAGGCCCGCCTGATCCGCCCGATCGCCGCCGAGTTCCTGGTCGGATGCACCCGGTTGGTGAGCAGCACCACGAACACGTCCAGCTCCGGATCCACCCACAGGCTCGTCCCGGTGAACCCCGTGTGCCCGTAGGCGGCGGGGCTGAGCAGGTCGCCGCCGCTGCACCCGTGCTGCTCCCAGCCGGCCCAGGCCAGCGCCCGGCCCCCGGTGCGGGTGCGGGTCATCACCTCCAGCGTGCGGGCGCCGAGCACCCCGCCGCCGCCCGAGCACAGCGCCCGGCCCAGCCGGGCCAGGTCGTCCAGCGTGCCGAACAGCCCCGCGTGCCCGGCCACCCCGCCCATCACCTCGGCGTTCTCGTCGTGCACGGTGCCCTGGACGAGCCGGCCGCGCCACGGGCAGTCCTCGGTGGCCGCCGCGCGCCGCCACTCCGGCTCGGGCAGCAGGAAACGGGTCTCGCCCATGCCGGCCGGGGCGGTGACGCGCTCGCGTACGAGCCGGTCGAGGGGCAAGCGGGCGGCCCGCTCGGCGATCAGGCCGAGGATCATGAAACCCTGGGAGCTGTACTCGACGCCGGGGGAGGGGCGCAGCGACAGCCGCGTCACCGCGCCCAGCAACTCGTCACGGGTCGGGTGGTCGCGGTAGAGCGGCTGCTGACCCGGGATCCGCGACGTGTGCGTGAGCAGCTCGTACACCGAAATCCCGGCCTTGTCGGTCCCGGCGTACTCCGGCAGGTGCAGCGCCACCGGGTCGTCGAGCGTCAGCTCACCCGACTCCACCAGCGACATCACCGCGAGCCCCGCGATCGGCTTGGTCACCGAGGCCAGGTCCCACAGCGTGCTCTCCGTCACCGGGTCGCCGTCCCACGCCAGCGTCCCCAGCCGCCCGCGCGTCACGGGCCCCCGGGATCGGCCGTAGGCCCAGGCCGCACCGGAGAACTCCCCGAGGGCGCGAGCCCGTTCGAGCACGTCGGTCATCCGTTCCTCCCGATCGCCGCCGAGACGCGGGCGGCGGCGGCCACCACCAGCGGTCCCAGCAGCGGTACGTCGTCCTTGCTCAGGTTCAGCGTCAGTCCGGCGACGCTCACCGCCCCCACCGCCGTCCCGCTCCCGTCGCGGACCGCCGCTCCGACACAGCGGACGTTGGTCTCGTTCTCCTCGTCGTCGATCGCGTACCCGCGCTCCCGCACCGCCTCCAGCTCCTGGAGCAGCAGCGCGGGGTCCACGATCGTCGCGGCCGTGTTGCGGATCAGCGGCGAGGTCGCCGCGATGACCGCGCGCACCTCCTCCTGTGGCAGGTGGGCCAGGATCGCCTTGCCGATCGCGGTGCTGTGCAACGCGATCTGCGTGCCCACGCGGGAGGCCATCCGGTACGGCTGCTGCGACTCGACCTTGGCCAGGTAGACCGCCGCGGTCTCGCTGCGCACCGCGAAGTGCACGGTGTGCGAGGTGTGCCGCTGGAGGTTGGCCAGGATCGGCCTGACCAGCGCGGTCATGTCGCCGTCCGTCAGCGCCGCCCCGGCCAGGGCGAGCATCGCCGGGCCCGAGGCGTACGTGCCGTCGCCCTTCGTGACCGCGTACCCCTGCGCGATGAAGATCTGCAGGATGCGGTGGACGGTCGTCTTGTTGACGCCGGTCCGCTGGGCGATGTCGGCGAGGCTGCGAGGCCTGTCGTGGCTGGCCAGAGCCCCGATGACGGCGAGCGTCTTCTCCACCGCATTCATATGCACCTGTCCTGAAAGGGTTGACGCGCCTAACCGAAACCGGCCATATTCAACCAGATGATACGAGATTTCACCAGATGAAATGAAAGGGGCAGGAATGACGATCGCCCGCCGAGATCTCTTCAGGATGGGCGGCCTCGCCGCGGCGGGACTGGCGGCGCCCGGCCTGCTCGCGGCCTGCGCCAGCACCTCATCGCCTGCCTCCGGCGAGAAGGCGGCCGCGGCGCTGCGCGTCTCCCTGGCCTCCGACGCCACCACGCTCGACCCGCAGAAGCAGGGCGACCTGTCCTCCATGAACGTGCTGATCAACGTCTTCGACACGATCACCGTCCGCGACACCGACGACAAGCTGGTCGGCGGCCTGGCCGAGCGCTGGGAGTCGGTCGACCCCAGGACGTGGCGCTTCCACCTGCGCCAGGGCGTCACGTTCCACAACGGCGAGCCCTGCGACGCCGCCGCGGTCGCCTACAGCATCGAACGGCTGATCGACCCGGCCACCCGCTCGCCCATCGTCGAGCTGCGCCTGGTCACCAAGGCCAAGGTGGTCGACGACCGGACCGTGGACCTGATCACCAAGGAGCCGGACCCGATCCTGCCTGCGAAGCTGTCGCTGTTCGGCGGGGTCGTGGTGCCGCCCAAGTACATCAAGGAGAAGGGCGAGCAGGCCTTCGCCGAGCACCCGGTCGGCACCGGGCCGTTCACCTTCGAGTCGTGGCAGCGCGACAGCCAGATCACGCTCAAGGCCAACCCCGGCTACTGGAACGGCAAGCCGGCCGTCGAGCAGCTCACCTTCCGCGTCATGCCGGACCCGTCGTCGTCGCTGGCCGCGCTGCAGTCCGGCGAGGTGGACGTCGTCACCGGTCTCACCCCGGACGCGGCCGACCAGCTCGGCGACGCTCCCGGCTTCAAGGTCGTCACCGCCCCCGGCGTCCGCACGTTCTTCGTCTCGCTGGACACCACCGAGGGCCCGCTCAAGGACAAGCGCGTGCGCCAGGCGCTCAACCACGCGCTCGACGTGCCGACGCTGATCAAGTCGGTGCTCAACGGCGCCGCCGAGCGCACGCCGACGCTCATCCCGCGCCAGGCGTTCGGCTTCGACCCGGCGATCCAGCCGTTCGCCCATGACCTCGCCAAGGCCAAGAGCCTGCTGGCCGAGGCCGGGCAGTCCGGTGGATTCTCGCTCAAGATGAGCGCCTCCACCGCCGACAAGGACATCGCCCAGGCCATCTCCGGCCAGCTCGCCGCCGTCGGCGTCAAGGCCGAGGTGTCGCTGCTCGACCCGGCCACCTTCAAGGGCCGCCTGGTCAGCGACAACAAGAAGGCGCTCGGCGCGATGTACTACGTCGGCAACTCCGGCTGGACCATGGACGCCTCCAGCAACCTGCAGTCCTTCGTCCGCCACGACCGCCGCCAGAGCCGCTGGGACAACTCCCGGGCCGACGAGCTGATCGACAAGGAGGAGCAGTCGGTCGACCCGGAGACGAGGCGGAAGGCTTTCACCGAGCTGCAGAACCTGCTGATCGACGAGGCCCCGTTCCTGTACCTGTACCAGGTGAGCATCCTGTACGCCGTCAGCGACAAGGTGCGGTGGAAGACCAACGCCAACGGCACCCTCGCCATGGCGAGCGCCAAGCTGGCATGACGGGGTTCATCGCCAGGCGCGTCGGCCACACGGTGCTCGTGCTGTTCTGCGTGGCCACCGTGTCGTTCTTCATCGTCAGGCTGGCCGGCGACCCGGTGCAGCAGATGCTGCCGCCGGAGGCGACCGCCGAGCAGGAGGCCACCCTGCGCGCCAGTCTGGGCTTCGACCGGCCGCTGCTCGACCAGTACGTCTCCTACATGACCGGCCTGCTGCGCCTCGACTTCGGCCAGTCGGTGTTCTTCCACCGCCCGGCCTTCGAGGTGATCGCCGAACGGCTGCCGATGACCGTCGACCTGGCCGTGGCGGCGATGGTGTTCACGCTGGCCGTGGCCATACCGGCGGGCATCGTCTCGGCCGTGCGCCGGGGCACCGCGACCGACACCTCCGTCATGGCCTCCGTCCTGGTCGGCCAGTCCACGCCGGCGTTCTGGGTGGGCATCCTGCTCATCCTGGTCTTCGCCGTGAACCTGCGGTGGCTGCCCGCCTCCGGCACCGGCTCGCCCGCCCACCTGGTCCTGCCCGCGATCACCCTCGGCCTGTACTCGGCCGCGATGATCGCCCGGCTGCTGCGGTCGTCGCTGATCGACGTGCTGGGCGAGGACTACATTCGCACCGCCAGGGCCAAGGGCCTGTCCGGGTTCAAGGCGGTCACCTCGCACGGGCTGCGCAACGCCTCCCTGCCCGTCGTCACCGTCGTCGGCCTGGAGGTCGGCAGCCTGCTCGGCGGCGCGATCCTGACCGAGCAGGTCTTCTCCTGGCCGGGCATCGGGCGGCTGACCGTGGAGGCGATCACCTACCGCGACTACCCGCTGATGCAGGCGACCGTGCTGTTCCTGGCGGCCGTGTTCGTCGTGGTGAACCTGATCGTCGACCTGTCCTACGCCGTGCTCGACCCCCGCGTGAGGCTGACCTGATGGGCACCGCCATTCTCCGCGCGCTGCGCAGGAACCACGCCGCGAAGGTCGCGATCGGGATCATCGCCCTGGTCGTGGTCGTCGGCCTGTTCGCGCCG
Organism: Nonomuraea rhizosphaerae; assembly: GCF_019396405.1. Classification (GTDB taxonomy): domain Bacteria; phylum Actinomycetota; class Actinomycetes; order Streptosporangiales; family Streptosporangiaceae; genus Nonomuraea; species Nonomuraea rhizosphaerae. Next base: position 11,263 of record NZ_JAHKRL010000389.1, read on the forward strand.
CTGCTCGCGCCGCACGACCCGAACCTGCAGAACCTCTCGCTCAAGCTGCGCCCGCCGTTCTGGCTGGACGGCAGCGAGCCCGGCTACCCGCTCGGCACCGACAAGCTCGGCCGCGACGTGCTCAGCCGGGTCATGTACGGCACCCGCGTCTCGCTGCTCGTCGGCCTGGCCGCCACGCTGCTGTCCGGGGTCGTCGGCTCGGCCGTCGGCGTGGTCAGCGGCTACTACCGGGGCTGGCGCGAGCAGGTGTTCATGCGGCTGGCCGACGTGCAGCTCGCCTTCCCGTCCATCCTGCTGGCGCTGGCGATCATCGCCGTGCTCGGGCCCAGCCTGTTCTTCCTGATCCTGGTGCTCGGCCTGACCGGCTGGGTGTCGTACGCGCGGGTCGTCCGAGCCGAGGTGCTGTCGCTGCGCACCCGCGAGTTCGTCACCGCGGCCAGGGCGATCGGCGACACCGGGCCGCAGATCATGCGCCGCCACCTCCTGCCGAACATCGTCGCCCCCCTCGCCACGATCGGCACCCTCCAGGTCGCCTCCATGATCGTCGCGGAGGCGTCGCTGAGCTACCTCGGTCTCGGCGTCCCGCCCAGCATCCCGACCTGGGGCAGCATGCTCGCCGACGGCCAGCTCTACCTGCGCGGCGCCTGGTGGATCGCGGTCTTCAGCGGCGCTGCCATCATGATGACAACACTCGCGATCAACGTCACCGGTGACATGCTCCGCGACGTCGCCGACCCGAAGGCATACAACAGATGAACTTGGCCTCCCATTACGTCTGCGACGACTGCCACACGCAGGTGCCGCTCAGGACCCCCGCGCTGCTCTGCGAGGCGTGCGGCGGGCTCCTGGAGATCGAGTACGACCTGGCCGCCGCCGACCCGGCCGGCATCGTCGAGCAGGCGGCCAAGCGCCGCGACCTCGGCCTGTGGCGCTGGTCGGCGCTGCTGCCCGACGCCGAGCCGCTGCACCTGGGCGAGGGCGACACCCCGCTCATGCGCACCCGCCGGCTCGGCCGCCACGTCGGCCTGCCGAACCTGCTGGTCAAGAACGACACCCTCATGCCGACCGGCAGCTTCAAGGACCGCGGTTTCTCGGTCGCCGTCGGGTTCGCCCGCTCGATCGGCGTGCGCCAGGCGTTCACCTACAGCTCCGGCAACGCCGGCGCGTCCTTCGCCGCGTACGCGGCCCGCGCCGGCATCGAGGCGACGATCCTGGTCGAGGACGTGGCCAACGAGTCGAAGATCTCCGCGATCAGCCTGACCGGGGCCCGTGTGCTGCGCCTGCGCTACCGCTCCAGCCTGGAGATCTTCGCCGGGGTGAGCGCCCTGTCGGAGGCCGGGTTCTACTGTTTCGTCAACTTCATCAACCCGGTGCGCCACGAGGGCATGAAGACGTACGCGTACGAGATCTGCGAGGCCCTCGACTGGCGCGCGCCCGACGTCATGGTGCACCCGGTCGGCACCGGCGGCGGCCTCTACGGCGCCTGGAAGGGGTTCCGTGAGCTGCACCGCCTCGGCCTGATCGACCGGCTGCCCCGGATGGTCGGCGTCCAGCCGGCCGCCTCCGCGCCGCTGGTCAAGGCGTTCAACGAGGGCAAGAAGGTCGCCGGCCGCCACGGCGACGCGAACCTCACCGTCGCCCAGAGCATCGCCGGCGACGCCCCCATCCAGGGCGGCTCCCGGGTGCTGAAGGCCGTGTACGAGTCGGGCGGGCGGGTGGTCGCGGTGGACGACGACGACCTGTTCGAGGCGATGCGGCTGCTCGGCGAGGAGGGCGTGTCGGCCGAGCCGTCGGCCGCCGCCTCCACGGCCGCCCTGCTCCGCGCCCGCGCCCAGGGCTGGGTGTCCGAGCGCGACACGGTGGTGAGCGTGGTGACGGGCGGCGCGCTGAAGCAGCCGTCGGCCCTGGCCCGGGCGGCCCGGCCGCCGCAGGGCACGGTCCGGGCCGACCCGGCGGAGCTGCTGCGGATCTTCCGGGAGGGGATCGGATGAAGGTGCTGGAGATCAGGAGCGGGAGGCCGGTGTGAGCGCCGTCCTGGGGATCAGGAGCGGGGGACCGGTGTGAGCGCCGTCCTGGAGATCAACGACCTGCACGCCGAGTTCCGCCTCGACGCCGGCACGGTCAAGCCGGTCAACGGGGTGTCGCTGTCGGTCGAGGAGGGCCAGACGCTGGCCGTCGTCGGCGAGTCGGGCAGCGGCAAGACCGCCACCGCGCTGTCGATCCTGCGCCTGCACCCCACCCCGCCCTGCGTCTACACCGGCGGCGAGATCGTCGCCGGCGGCCGTGACCTGCTCAAACTGTCCGAACGCGAGATGCGCGGGATCCGCGGCAACGAGATCGCCATGGTCTTCCAGGACCCCATGACGAGCCTGAACCCGCTCAAGACCATCGGCGCCCAGATCGCCGAGTCGCTCCGCCTGCACCAGGGCCTGTCCAGGTCCGAGGCGCGCTCCAAGGCCGTGGACGCGCTGCGCGAGGTCGGCATCCCGACCCCCGAGCGGCGGGCGGGGGAGTACCCGCACCAGTTCTCCGGCGGCATGCGCCAGCGGGCCATGATCGCGATGGCGCTGGCCTGCCGCCCGAAGATCCTCATCGCCGACGAGCCCACGACCGCGCTGGACGTGACCGTCCAGGCGCAGATCATGGAGCTGCTGGCCGGGCTGCAGGAGCGGTTCGGCATGGCGATCGTGCTCATCACGCACGACCTCGGCGTGGTCGCCCGCTCGGCCGACCAGGTCCTGGTCATGTACGGAGGGCGGCCCGTGGAGCTGGCGCCGGTGGACGACGTCTTCGCCGACCCGCGCATGCCGTACACGCGGGCGCTGCTGCGTTCCATGCCGCGCGGCGACGTGCCCGGAGGCGCGCCGCTGGACCCGATCCCCGGCGCCCCGCCGAGCCTGTTCGCGCCCCCGCGCGGCTGCGCCTTCCACCCGCGCTGCGCGCTGGCCCGGCCGGAGTGCGCCGAGCTGGTGCCGGAGCTGACCGAGAAGGCGCCGGGCCACAAGGCGGCGTGCGTCCTGGAAGGGAGCCTGCGATGAGCGAGCCGCTGCTGTCCCTCCGAGGGGTCCGCAAGGAGTACACCGGGCATTTCGGGCGCTCCAAGGTCGTGGCCGTGGACGACGTCTCGCTCGACATCCGCCCGGGAGAGACGCTGGGGCTGGTCGGCGAGTCAGGCTGCGGCAAGACCACGCTGACCCGCGTCATCCTGCGGCTGGTCGAGGCCAGCGCCGGGGAGATCTGGTTCGACGGCCGCGAGCTGCTCGGGATGGGCCGGCGCGAGCTGCTGTCCGTACGGGAGAACATGCAGGTCGTCCTCCAGGACCCGTACGCGAGCCTGAACCCGCGCATGCGCGTCGGTGAGATCGTCGCCGAGCCGCTGGTCACCCACGGCCGGGTGCGGCGCGGCCGGGCCGAGGCCCGCTCCCGGGTGGCGGAGCTGCTGGAGTCGGTCGGCCTGGAGCCGGGCAGCCAGGACCGCTACCCGCACGAGTTCTCCGGCGGTCAGCGGCAGCGGGTGGGCATCGCCAGGGCGCTGGCGCTGGAGCCGAAGCTGGTCATCTGCGACGAGCCGGTCAGCGCGCTGGACGTGTCGATCCAGGCCCAGATCATCAACCTGATGAAACGGCTGCAGGCCGAGCGGGGGCTGACGTACCTGTTCGTGTCGCACGACCTGTCGATCATGCGGCAGATCGCCGACCGGGTCGCGGTGATGAACTTCGGCCGGATCGTGGAGCTGGCCGGCACCGAGGAGCTGTTCACCGCCCCGCGTCACCCCTACACCCACAGCCTCCTGTCGGCCGCCCCCGTCGCCGACCCGGTCGTGGAACGGACCCGCAGGCGCATCGTCCTGCGCGGCGACCCGCCGTCCCCGGCCGATCCGCCGTCGGGGTGCAGCTTCCGTACGCGGTGCCCGGTGGCCCGGGACGAATGCGCACAGGCCCGCCCCCCGCTGGAGGAGGCGGGCTCGCCGGGACATGTCGCCGCCTGCTTCTTCCCGGTCAGGGACGCGGCGGAGCTGGTGTCCTGACGTTCCGCGCAAAAAGGGACGCCCCGCCGCTCGGAGGAAGCGACGGGGCGTCCGGGACGCCTCTCAGGGGTGTGGCCGGTTACCCCCGGGAGGCTGAGCGGTCAGGTGCGGACGGGACCGAATCGTCCACACGTGACCCGGGATGGCCGCGGCATCAACGGGACCGAATCGCCGATGCCTGACCAGGTCCGTCAGCCCAGGAAGATGTAGTCGGCCTTGTACGGGACCTGCGCCTGCGCGCCCACCGTGCACGTCCCGGCGGGAGCCACGCCGCCCTCGGTGTTCAGGCGCAGGATCGTGGTCGCGTGCGCCAGCAGCCCGCTGTCCTTGCCGGACTGGGTGGCGTCCAGCAGCAGCTCGGGGATGTTGCCGTCGCCGTTCGGCGTCCTGGTGACCACGGCGCCGCGCACCGCGCTGCCGTCTGGAGCGATCCACTGCGGCGGTCCCGCGGCGGGCGTCACGAAGGAGTGGTCGATGCCGCGCCGCAGCTTGGCCGTCACGCCGTACTGGGTGAACGCGGTCGTCCCGTTCTGCTCGGTGCAGGCGTAGATCTGCGAGCCCTTGAGCACCTCGGCGGTCAGCGCGCGCGGGTGCTTGAACGGCGCGCCGGACAGCTGGCCGCGCACCGCGCCGCCGCCGAACTCGGTGGTGTGCAGGTTCGTGTAGTAACGCCCGGGGTCGGCGGCGATGTGCCTGACCACGGAGGAGGCGACGCGGGTCTCGCCCGCCAGACCCGTCAGGTTGCCCGGCAGGCCGGCCGGGTCGGCGAACAGGTCGGCCGCCACGGCGCCGTTCCTGCCCGCGACGCCCTTGTGCAGGTGGCCGTTAGTGACCGGCGCGAGAGCGTTCCAGGAGACGGTCCAGCCGATGGACGAGCCGTCCGGACGCAGCCACCACGTGGCCTTGCCGTCCTGGTCGCCGCGCTTCTTGCCGTCGTCCGCCTTCACCTCCTGGGCGCCGTCGGCGGCCGAGGAGAGGCCGGCCTGCTCGCTGCCCTGAAGCACGCCGTTGAGGTCGACGGGCTTGTTCAGCCGCATGAGCTGCCCGCGCACGGCGCCCTTGGGGTGGGCCGCGTCGTGCACGTTGGCGTAGAACCCGGCGGGGTTGTCGATCAAGGCCTTGACCAGCTCGGGGTCGGTGGTGACGGTGCCGGTCACGCCGAGCGCGGACTTGGGCAGCGGCTTGGCGAAGAACTCCAGCTTGACGTCGCCGTCGGCGCCTTTGGCGCCGGCGTGGACATGGGCGGCGACCGGAGAGCCGATCTTGTTCCAGCGGGCGGCGAAAGTGATCTCGTTGCCACTGATCTTGATGACGACGGTCGCGCGGCCGTCGTCGTCACCCTTGGAACCCACCTCGTTGGCGCCGCGGAGGCCGGCGGCGAGATACACCTCGTCGCCCGAGGCCTGGGCGGGGGAGGCGGTGACGGCAGCGGTCAGGAAACCCGTGGCGAGCAGTGCCCCGGACACGGCGAGCGTGCGGATCGGCATGGCAAGAACCTCTTCAGGAGATGTTTATCCGGTGGAGTACGGCAGGCAGTACGCGCCGCCGCCCCGAAGCGGTTCAACCGGGTTATGCGTAATTCTGCACAGAAGGGCGAAGACCTGAAAAAGCCCTCCCACCTGCGGTGGAAGGGCTTCTGAGCGCTCGATCAGGCTCGAACGGTAAGCAAAGTCTGCCCTGTCGAGGTGACCACCTCGAAATGGTCGATGTCCTTCAACGCCCACGGGCTGCCGCCGTGCATGTAGAGCGGCTCCGGCTGCCCGGGCACCCCGTACCCGGCCTTCGGCACCGACCACCCCGTCATGATCCGCCGTTGCCCGTTCTTGGCCACGGAGACCAGCTCGCACTCCAGCGGCCCCGTCACCCCGGCCAGCTTGAGCGCGGCATGCGTGCCCCAGCCCTTCTCCTCGATCACCAGGCCACCGCTCACGCCGGCCGCGCCCTGGCCCGGGATGGGCGTGCCGTCGGCGTAGAACTGCTCCGCCGGCCCCAGGTGCGAGTTGTGGCCGCTGGCCGCGACGGACGGCGCCGAGTCATTGCCCCCCAGTTGAGTGCCGACCGCGAGCCCTCCTGCCACCAAGGTCACCGAGGCCGCGAGCCCGATCACGAACGTGCCGCGCCTGGACCGCCGGTCCTCCGCCTTCTTGCGACGGAGCAGGTCGATGACCTCGGCCTGCCCGTCCCGGGGAGGGGGGTCGTCACGCACCGGCCCAATCCCCGTAAGAACGCTGGCAACTCCGGACAATTCAGACAACTCCGCCGTGCACGACGGGCAAAGGGAGAGGTGCGCCTCGAAAGCGATCTTGTCGTCATGGTCCAGCAGGCCGAGGGCGTAGGCGCCCACGTCGGTGTGCTCCACTCTGTTCACGCCGTCACCCCTCTCTCCTGTAGCGCGACACGCAGGGCGCGAACCGCGTAATAAACCCGGGACTTCACTGTGCCAACGGGGATGCCGAGGGCCAAGGCGGCGTCGTTCACCGACCGGTCCTGCAAGATCGTCTCGTTGAGGATCTCGCGGTGAGCCGGTGATAACGCCATCAGCGCCTCGGACACGACCACCTGGTGCAGCAGTCCTTCCATCTCGTCCGGCACGGGCATGCTCTCCAGCGGGCCGTCGCCCGATTCTTGCGGGCGGGCTTCTTTGCGCCGCCGGTCATCGATCACGATACGACGGGCGACCGTGGCGAGCCAGGGCATGAGCGAAGCCGAAGCGGGATCAAGCTGTTCCGAGCTGCGCCAGGCCCGGATCATGGTCTCCTGCACCACGTCCTCGGCCCATTGCCGGTCGCCCGCCGTCAGCCGGATCACAAAGGCCAGCAATGGTCGGTGGTACTCCCGGTAGAGGTTGGACACGACAACCTCGTCGTCCGGGTGTACTCGCCTGATCCGGTGGCGTGAACGAGACTTGCCCATGGGGGCGACTCCCTCGGCCGAGGGCGGGGGACACGTGCTGACTCGCATCATTCCCCTTTCAAAGTGCAGTCGGGGAGAAGTACGGCCAGATCCCTGGTGACGGTTCAACATCGGGAGAAGAATTCCGTTTGCGTACCTGCGCAAGTCCTGCGTAGAGTCGGTCCGCAACTGGAGCGAGGAGGTGACGACCATGCGGATTGTTCTGTTCCGTCTGCCGTCCGTCAGCCTCCGGGCGTCCGCTTAGGCGCCTGGGACCACCCTTCTCGACCGTAAAGGTGTCACTCCGTTGTCTTTCGACCTTTCCATGCTCGGCTGGACAGATTCCCGCTCCATCGAGCTGCCACCGCTGACCGTTCCCGCCCGGGTCTCCCGGGTCGACCGCGGCGCCGCCGAGGTGATCGCCGCGGACGGT
>NZ_JAHKRL010000390.1 GCF_019396405.1 Nonomuraea rhizosphaerae
CCCCCCCCATCGCCGAGCCGGGCCGCCGCTGCGGATCCTTGGCCAGCAGCGCCATGACCAGCTCGCGCACCGACGCCGGCACGTCCACGCCGAGCGGCGGCGGCTGCTCGTTGAGGTGCATGAGCGCGATCGCCACCTGCCCCTCGGCCCGGAACGGCGTGCGCCCCGACAAGCACTCGTAGGCCACCACGCCCAGGGAGTACAGGTCGGTCGAGGGCGTCAGCGGGAAGCCCTGCGCCTGCTCGGGGCTGACGTACTGGGCGGTGCCGAGCACGGTGCCCGTCTGCGTCACCGGGGCCGACTCCAGGGCGCGGGCGATGCCGAAGTCGGTCACCTTGATCGCGCCCTCGGGCGTGACGAGCAGGTTGCCCGGCTTGATGTCGCGGTGGATCACCCCGGACGAGTGGGCGGCGTGCAGCGCCTTGGCCGTCTGGTGGACCACGTCGAGTGTCACCTCGGGCCCGATGGAGCCGTTGCGGGCCAGGATGGCCGACAGCGGCTCCCCGTGCACCAGCTCCATCACCAGGTAGGCCAGGTCGCTCTGCTCGCCGTAGTCGAAGATCTGGGCGATCCCGGGGTCGGCCAGCGCGGCGGTGATCCTGGCCTCGTTGCGGAAGCGGTCACGGAAGGTGTGGTCGGCGTTGAAGTGACTGCGCAGCACCTTGACCGCGACCTCGCGGCCGAGCAGCTCGTCGCGGGCACGCCAGACGTCTCCCATACCGCCCGTGGCGATGCGGGAGAGCAGGAGATAGCGGTTACCGAGCCGCATGATCCAGCAGCGTACCGCTCATCACTTGTTCAGCACCGCCTCCATGACGGCTTTGCCGATGGGTGCAGCGGTGTGACCGCCCGTGGCCTCGGCGCCGACGTTGGCGGCGCCCGACTCCACGATGATCGCGACCGCGACCTTCGGGTTCTCGGCCGGGGCGAAGCTGATGAACCAGGCGTGCGGCGGCTTGCCGTCGGCCGTCTCGGCGGTGCCGGTCTTGCCGCCCACCTCGACGCCGGGGATCTGCGCCAGGTTGGCGGTGCCGTTCTGGACGACGCTGACCATCATCTGGCGCAGCTTGCCGGCCGTGTCCGAGCTGACCGCCTCCGTCAGCTCCTCAGGCTTGGCCTCCTCGATGGAGTCGCCCTTGGCGTCGGTGACCTTGTTGACCAGGTACGGCTTCATCACCTTGCCGTCATTGGCGATGCCGGCGGCGATCATGGCCATCTGCAGCGGCGTCATCTGGTTGCTGCGCTGGCCGATGGAGGCCTGGGCGACCGCCGCCTGGTCCTCCTTCGCGCCGAAGCTGCTCTTGGCCACCGACATGGGGATGCCGATCTGGGTGCCCATGCCGAACTTCTCGGCCTGCTCTTCCATCCGCTCGTAGCCCAGCTCCATGCCGATCTTGCCGAACGGCGTGTTGCAGGACTTCTCCAGCGCGAACACCAGCGGGACCTGACCGGCGCCGCAGGCCGCGCCGCCGTAGTTGGGCAGACCGGCGGTGGTGTTGGGCAGGTCGAGCACCTGCGGCGCGTCCACGACCGTCTGGCCGTCGCGGCTGGGGTCGTCCTCCAGGAAGGCGGCCGCGGTCACCACCTTGAACGTCGAGCCCGGCGGGTAGGTGCGGTCGATGTTGCGGTTGAGCAACGGCTGGCTCTTGTCGGCCGCCAGCTCGTCGTAGCGCTTGAACACCGTGCCCTTGTCGGTGCCGGACAGTTCGGCGGGGTCGTAGGTGGGCAGCGAGACCATCGCCAGGATCGCCCCGGTCTTCGGGTCGAGCGCCACCACCGCGCCGCGCTTGCCGCTCTCGCGCAGCGCGTCGTAGGCCGCCTTCTGCGCCTTGGGGTTGATCGTCACGTCGACGTTGGCGCCCCGGGTCGGCTCACCGGTGAACAGGTCGATGCTGCGGCGCAGCAGCAGGTCGGCGCTGGAGCCGTCGAGCAGCTTGTTGCGCGACGCCTCGATCTGCGAGGCGCTCTCCGGCGAGAAGAAGCCCGTGACGTGGGCGTAGAGCTTGCCCTCCGGGTACTCCCTGACGAAGCGGAAGTCGCTGTTCTTCTGCTCCCTCGACTGCGCCAGGATGACCTTGCCGCCCGCGGTGATGCGGCCGCGCTCGACGGCGTAGCGGTCGTAGTAGTTGCGCGTGTTGCGCGCGTCGCTGCTCAGCCCCTCCGCGCGTACGGCCTGCAGGACGTTCACGTTGACCATCAGGAGCGCGAACATGGCCAGGCAGGCCACGGCCACGCGCTTCAGAGTGCCGTTCATCGCTGGAACACCTGCGTCATTCCTTCGTTCTGGATCGCCTGGGGCGGAGGCTGACGGGCCGCGTCCGACATGCGTACCAAGAGCGCGATAAGGATCCAGTTAGCCAGCAGGGCCGAACCACCCTGGGACATGAACGGGGTCACCAGGCCGGTCAGCGGGATCAGGTTCGTCACGCCGCCGACGATGATGAACACCTGCCAGGCCAGGGTGAACGACAGGCCGCCGGCCAGGAGCTTGGAGAAGGGGTCACGGGCGGCGAGCGAGGTGCGCAGCCCGCGCTGGACGATCAACGCGTAGATCATCAGCAGCGCCATCAGCCCGGTCAGGCCGATCTCCTCGCCGGTGGCGGGGAAGATGAAGTCGGAGAAGGCCAGCGGGATCAGCTCCGGATGGCCCTGGCCGAGCCCGGTGCCCATGACGCCGCCCGCGCCGAGCCCGAACAGGCCCTGCATGATCTGGAAGCTGCCGCCGAACGGCCGGTCGTAGTAGGCCTGGTTGCCGGGGTCGAGCCAGACGTCGAACCGGTCGCCGACGTGGCTGAAGAGCTGACCGGCCAGCCAGGCGCCGCCGACGAACAGCAGGACGCCGATCAGCACCCACGAGGTCCGCTGCGTGGCGACGTACAGCATGATCACGAATCCGCCGAACAGCAGCAGCGACGAGCCCAGGTCCTTCTGCAGGACCAGCACGCCGATGCTGACGCCCCAGGTGATGAGGACGGGCCCGAGGTCGCGCGCCCTGGGCAGGTCGATGAACAGCAGCCGCCGCCCGGCCAGCGCCAGCACGTCGCGCTTGGCCACGAGGTAGCCGGCGAAGAAGATGACCAGCGCGATCTTGGCGAACTCGGCCGGCTGGATGGTGGCGGGGCCGAACCCGATCCAGATCCGGGCGCCGTTGATCTCCTTGCCGAGGCCGGGAATCAGCGGCGAGATCAGCAGGAGGACGCCGATGAGCCCGGCGGTGTAGGTCATGCGTTGCAGCATGCGCTGGTCGCGCAGCACGATCAGCGTCACCGCGAACAGCACGACCCCGATGCCGGTCATGATGATCTGCTGGGTGGCCGAGGCGCCGGCCTGCAGCTTGGAGCCGGAGTTCTCCAGCCGGTAGATCATCACTAAGCCGAGCCCGTTGACCAGCGTCACCAGCGGCAGGATGAGCGGGTCGGCCCACGGGGCGAACTTGGCGAGCACGAGGTAGGCGGCCAGCATCAGGCCGCCCAGGCCCAGGCCGTACGTCAGCATGCCCGCGGGGATCTGCCCGTCGAGTGCCAGCCCGACATTGGCGTAGGCGGCCATGACGATGACGACCGCGAACGCGAGCATCGCCAACTGGGCCGCACGCCGCTTGGCCGGCATGAGGACGGGAGCTTCCGCCACTTCGCTCATCTACTGGGGCTTCTTCTTCGTCGCCGTGGCTGTCGCGGTCGGCGAGGCTGTCGCGGACGGGGTGGCGGCCTGGTCGGTGGGCTGATCGGTCGTGAGCTTGAATCCGTTGATCTTCGTCACGCCTTCCGCCACGTTGGTGACCGGGATGCCACCCTTTATCAGCGCCTGGTCAGGCGCGGAGAGCTGGGAGAGCGGCTTGCCGGAGTGCTGGGCGACCGAGAAGAACTGGAAGGGCCCCACCTCCTGGCGGATGCCCTGGAACACGACCACCTCGTCACCCCTCGCCCCCACGAAGAACTGATCCTGGGTCCATTTCCAGCCGAAATATCCACCGGCGCCGATCACGATGACCGCGACGCCCAGCACGGTGACCAGCAGCGGCCAGGCCCGGCGGCGCTTGACCGGCCGCCGGACCGCCTGAGGACCCGGATCGTCGAAGTCCTCGTCGGTCAGCACCGGCTGGGGCGCCGTCACCGCGCCGGACCGGCCCGGCGAGGTGTCCTGAGGCCCCGGGCGCAGACGGGTCATGCCCGCCGCCCCCACGATCGACGCCTCGGCGGCCACCTGCTGCCCGTCGGTGAGGTCGAGCACGTCGGCCAGCACACAGGTGATGTTGTCCGGCCCCCCGCCCCTGTTGGCCAGGTCGATGAGCTGCCGGACGACCTCTTCCGGGTCGTCGATGTTCGTCAGCGTGGCGTGCAGCGTCTCCGCGCTCACCACACCCGACAGGCCGTCGGAGCAGAGCAGGTAGCGGTCGCCCACCTGTGCCTCGCGCAGCGTGAGGTCAGGGTCGACCTCGCCGCTGCCGTCGAGCGCCCGCAGCAGGATCGACCGCTGGGGATGCGTCGCCGCCTCCTCAGGGGTGATGCGGCCGTCGTCGACGAGCTGCTGCACGAGCGTGTGGTCATGCGTGATCTGGTACAGCTCCCCGCGTCTGAGCAGGTAGGCGCGCGAGTCGCCGACATGCACCAGGGCCACCTGGGTGCCGTGCCAGAGCATGGCCGTGAGCGTGGTGCCCATGCCCTTGAGGCTGGGGTCCCGCCCCACCATCTCGTGCAGCTTGCGGTTGGCGTCGCGTACCGCTGCCTCGATGGCGTTGAGCAGGTCACCACCCTGTTGGGCCTCTTCGAGAGAGGCCATTGCGGCGATGGCGACGGAACTCGCCACCTCGCCGTGTGCGTGCCCGCCCATGCCGTCTGCGACGGCCAGCAGGCGGCCGCTCGCGTACGCCGAGTCCTCGTTCCCTTCGCGGAGGAGGCCGACGTCCGAGCGGGCGGCGTAGCGGAGTGCGATGGTCATTTGCGCAATTCAATGACTGTCTTGCCGACGCGGATCGGAACTCCGAGCGGCACCGGGGTCGGGCGGGTGACTTTTGAGCGGTCGAGGTACGTGCCGTTGGTCGAGCCGAGATCTTCCACGATCCACTGACCGTCCTGGGGGAAGAGCCGGGCATGCCGGCTGGAAGCGTAGTCGTCGCTGACTACCAGCGTGGCGTCGTTCGCCCGGCCAATGGTGATGGGCGTCTCCGTGAGGTTAATGGTGGTGCCTTGGAGCGGGCCACCCGTCACAACGAGCTGGCGTGGCTCGCCCTTCTTGTTCTTCGGCTTGGCAGCCGGTTTGGCAGGCTTGATGCCTTTACGTGGACCCGCGGGTGCCGTACGTGATCCGAACAAGTCAGTCCGGATCACGCCGACTGCGGCAATGACGAAAAACCACAGCACCGCCAGGAATGCGAGCCGGATCAGCAGCAGCGTGAGCTCGGACATGGACCGTTTGTCTACCCCTAATCGCGCCGGAACACCAGAGTCGTGCGTCCGAGCGTCACTCTCGTGCCGTTCTGGAGCTCGACCCTGCGTACCGGCTGGCCGTTGACGAACGTGCCGTTCGTCGATCCGAGATCGACTAGGGCGACGTTTTGACCCTCGACGCGTAGCTCCGCGTGGTGGCGCGACACGCCGGGATCAACGAGACGAAGATCGCAGTCCGTACCCCTGCCGAGCAAGGTCACCGGAGTGGTGAGCTCGTAGGAGCGGTCGCCCTGCGGGTCGTCCTGTGTGGACACGAGCAGCCTGGGCCGCCCGTTGAAGGCATTGGGCCTCGATGGTGGCAGATCGCTCGCCGGCTGGCGGATCTCGTCCTGCTCCACCGTGGCACCGCGGATGACACCGGACCTGATGCGGAACAATCCCACAGCCAGGTCTGCGGCGGTCTCGAAACGGACCCGGACCGGTCCCACGAAGGAGTAGCCCTGTTCCTTGGCGTACTCCCTGGCGAGGTTGGCCAGCTCGTGACTGATGCTGTCGGCATAGACCTCAAGCCGCTCGCTGTCGGTCGTGGACAGCTCAACCACGAAGTCGTTGGGCACGAGCGTGCGACCTTGAGCGACGATCGCCGCACGCTCATCCATCTCCCGCTGAACCGCGCTGGCGACCTCGACCGGCTGAAGGTCAGATTTGAACGCCCGCGCAAAGGCCCCCTCAACCAAGCCTTCGAGCCTTCGCTCGAAGCGCTGAAGGACTCCCACCGGGTACCTCCCTTCCTCCGTGCATATGATCGCGGTCACCGGACGCTGCTCGCGCCTGGCACCCGCTCGTCCCACGTCGCGGGTGGTCCCGGCGCTCGTCGGCTGTCGCGCCCAGCTCCTCCGCTCCCGTGTCTTATGCGATCGTATCCGGGTTCAGTACCAGCGGCTGTTACGTGCTACTGTTTCTCCGCACCCACAAGGGCGGGTGGCGGAACGGCAGACGCGCACGGTTCAGGTCCGTGTGTCCGAAAGGACGTGAGGGTTCAAATCCCTCCTCGCCCACTCGGTGACAGGGGATCTGTGGTCGCCGACCTAACGGTCGGCTTCCGCGGGTCCCCTCGTCATTTACACCGAGGGGTGACCCCCGGACCCCCAGGCATAGACCCGTGCGGGGCTGCCGCCGATATGAGCGGTCTGCCCGATGGAGGTCTGCCCGGGGCTTGCCGCCGATATGAGCGCTTGTTGAGGCTTCTATCAGCGGCAGACCCACACTGACGAAGAGAGCCCCGGTTCGCAAGAGCCGGGGCTTCTTTTTTCAAGAACCTTGTGGTCGGCCTACGGAAGGTACGTTGAGACGCTTGCAAGGGGCTTTCGGATGACTTTCCGGAGCTGTGTTTTTGGCCACAGTCAGGCGGCCAATGCTCGTGTATCGAGGAGTTGGCCGAGAAGGTCGGTCAGGCTCACCATTCCGATGACCTCTCCGGTCTGGTTCGTTACCAGAGCCAGGTGCGCCCTCGCGTCCTGAAGGGCCGTCACCGCCTCCGGGACCTGCGTGGTGCAGGTCAACCTCGGGAGTGGCCTTGCCAGGTCCGCTGCCCTGCTGTCGGGCTTCAGAAGTGCGTCCCTGGCGTGGAGGACACCCTGAATGTCGGAGCCGGCGCCTACCAGGAGCCTTAGGTGGCCGCTCTTGCCTGCCGCTCGTTTGATCTCGGTTGCTTCCGCTGTTGGGGGAACGGTTACTGCTTGGTGGATTTGCACCATTAGGCGTTCTATGCCCTCGGCTTGTAGGCGTAGGGCTCTTGTTAGGAGGTCGTGTTCTTCTCTGTCCAGGAGACCCATTCGGCCGGATTCGCCGACCAGCAGGGCGAGCTGGCGAGGTGTTCTGGTCGTGGCCAGTTCGTCCCGCGGGCTCACGCCGAACACCCGCAGGATGAGGTTGGTCAGGGCGTTCAGGGACGAGAGCAGCGGGCTCATCAGCCAGGTGAAGCCCCTGAACGGCAGGGTGAGGACAAGCGCGGCCCGCTCGGGGTGGGTCAGCGCCCACGACTTGGGGGCCATCTCGCCGACCACCATGTGCAGGAAGGTCACCAGCGCCAGGGCGATGGCCAGGGCGATGGGCATCCGCAGGGACTCCGGCACGCCGATCGCGGCGAAGACCGGCTCCAGCGCGTGCTCGATCGCCGGCTCGGTCACCTGGCCCAGGCCCAGGGTGCACAGGGTGATGCCGAGCTGGGCGCCGGCCAGCATGAGGGACAGGCGCCTGCCGCCGCCGACCGCCGACTTGGCGGCGAAGCGAACCAGGCGGGTGCCGTGGGGGGGCATCTCCTCCAGGCGGGGGGGC
>NZ_JAHKRL010000391.1 GCF_019396405.1 Nonomuraea rhizosphaerae
TCCCGGCCGTAGGAGGCCCCGGCCCGGCGGGCCGGGGCCTCACGTGTCTAGCCGACCGGTGACTGTTGGCCATCCGGGCGTCCCGCGCCGTGTCAAACGCCGCGAGGCCGGGGATTTGTCTCTAGAGAACCTGGGCCAGAGTCCCGGAGGCGTCTTGAGCACAAAGGACACGATCGCCCTCCTGGCAGGGGGCGTTCTCATCGTCTCGCTGTTCGCCGGCACCAAGAGCACCCCGGCCACGGCGGCCAGCCCGCTCGGCAACGCCAGCGGCACCCTGCCCGGCCTGGCCGCGATCTCCACCGACGTGGACCGGGCCAAGGCGCGCGCGCTCATCAAGGACCTGCGGGTCAAGGGCCGCGGGGCGGGCACCGGCTACGAGCGGATCAGGTACGGCGACAACTGGGCCGACACCGCCACCGGCGTCCCGTACGCGCGCAACGGCTGCCGCACCCGCGACGACCTGCTGGCCCGCGACGGCCGCGACGTCAGGTACCGCAGCGGCTCGCGCTGCGAGGTCGTCTCCCTGCGCCTGGCCGACCCCTACACCGGCCGGGTCATCGAGTGGAGCAAGGACCGCGCCGACGAGATCCAGGTGGACCACGTCGTCCCGCTCGCCTACGCGTGGAAGATGGGCGCGCCGCGCTGGCCGATGTCCAGGCGCGTCGACTTCGCCAACGACCCGCTGAACCTGCTGCCGGTGGACGGCGACGCCAACGAGCAGAAGGACGCCTCGGGGCCGGCCAGCTGGCTGCCGCCGCAGCGGCACATCCGCTGCGCGTACGTGACCCGCTTCGCGCAGGTGGCGCTCAAGTACGACCTGCCCGTCACCCGCGAGGACAAGGACACGATGATCAGGCAGTGCAGATAGGTCAGCGCATGTCGAGCCACTCGAAGCCGTTCTTGAACGTCTGCGCGGCCAGCACCCGCTGCCCCTGCGCGTTCGGGTGGAAGAAGTCCCACTTGCTGATGTGGCTGAGCGTGAACGGGTAGGCGAACACCGCCCCCTGGTCCGTACGGCAGGCCGGCCCCAGCGTGGCGCACGCCTCGGCCGCCTCGCGGTTGTACTCGATCACCCGCGCCCGCACCCTGGCCCGGCGCGCCACGTCGGCCCGCTTGACCGACCCCGGGTTGGCCAGCATCGCCGGGCAGATCTTGCCGAGCGTCCAGAACGTGCGCGCGATCGGGTTGTCCTTGCCGACCTGCCACAGCCGGCGCAGGTCGGGGATGCTGGAGATGAACACCCGCGCCGCGGGCATGCCCGCCCGCAGCTCCTGGAGGGCCGCGTCCAGGCGCCGCCGGTAGGTCGCGACCGGCGTCATCTGCTTCTCGGTCGGCTTGCAGGCGTCCTGGGCGCCTATGAGGATCGTCACATAGTCGGCCTTGGCCGCGACGGCCTCACGGACCTGCTTCATCAGGTCCTCGCTGGTCGAGCCGGGCACGGCGAAGTTGCGGTTGTGTCCCTTGATCGCCCCGCCCAGGCCGGACAGGCGCAGGTAGTGGCTGGAGACCTCGGCGTTGTCGCCGGCCGACCAGGAACGTGAGGTGCACGAGACGTACCAGCCGCAGGCGTTGAACCCGGTCGAGATCGAGTCCCCCAGCGCCGCCATGACCTCGGGGACGGCCTCCCGCGACGAGGCCTGCGCTGAACCGGAACCCAGGAGAACGACCGCGGCGGCGGCGACAGGCGCCAGGCGAGTGATCATGGCCCAAAGGTAGGGACCGGCCATGGGAGCGACTATGTCGTTGGGGCAACAACTGCCATTTCAGGACCGTTTTCCTATCGCCGCTTGACAGTCCAGATCCGAAGAGGATGCCCTCAATACCAGCTCAGTTCCCGCTTTTTCATGGTTCGTTGACCGTAACCACTCATTCGCGGGGGTCACAGTCGAACGTGTTCAGTTCCCGCATAGAGTGTCTTGGGTGAGTGTCGCGCTCGGAACCACCCGCCCGCTGCCGGTTCGCACCACCCCCATAGGTGACCCCGGCAATCTGCTGGCCTCCCTGCCCCAGACCGCACCCTACGCCTGGATCAGGCACGGAGAGGGGCTCGTCGGCTGGGGAGAGGCCGCCCGCGTGTCCGTCCCCGCGGGGCCCGGCAGGTTCGCCTGGGCACGCCGCTGGCTCAACGCCCTGTTCGGCGACGCCCACATCGACGACGCCGTGGACGTCCCCGGCACCGGGCCCGTCGCCTTCGGCACCTTCACCTTCGACGAGAACTCCCCCGGCTCCGTCCTGGTCGTCCCGCAGGCCGTCCTGGCCAAGCGCGACGGCCGCGCCTGGCTGACGACCATCGGCGACGCGCGCCTTGAGCCCGTCACGCCCGTACGCGACCCCGGCCGGATCAGCTACGGCGACGGCAGCCTCAGCGCCCTCGAATGGGAGGGCGTGGTCGCCCAGGCCGCCAAGCGCATCCGCGAGGGCGAGCTGGAGAAGGTCGTGCTGGCCCGCGACCTGCTGGCCACCGCCGAGCGGCCGATCGACGTGCGGCTGCTGCTCGGCCGCCTGGCCCACCGCTACCCGGAGTGCTACACCTTCTCCGTGGCCGGGCTCGTCGGGGCCACGCCGGAGCTGCTGATCCGCCGTACCGGCCAGGAGATCGAGTCGCTGGTCCTGGCCGGCACCACGCCGCGCGGCGCCGGCCCGGCCGACGACTTCGCGCGCGGGCAGGCGCTGTTCGCCTCGGCGAAGGACCGGCAGGAGCACGAGTGCGCCATCGCGTCGGTGCGGCAGGCGCTCGGCCCGCTGTGCTCGTCGCTGCGGACGCCCGACGAGCCGGAGCTGCTGGTCCTGCCGAACGTGCAGCACCTGGCCAGCCACGTCACCGGGCGGCTGGCCGACGGCGCGTCCGTGCTCGACGTGGTCGCCGCCATGCACCCCACCGCCGCCGTGGGCGGCACGCCGACCGGCACCGCGATCAAGGTGATCAGGGAGCTGGAGGGCATGGACCGCGCCGGGTACGCCGGCCCTGTCGGGTGGATCGACGCCCACGGCGACGGCGAGTGGGGCATCGCGCTGCGCTCGGGCATCGTGCGGGGCCGCCGGGCGCGCCTGTTCGCCGGGGGCGGCATCATGGGCGACTCCGACCCCGGCTCGGAGCTGGCCGAGGCGCAGGCCAAGTTCCGGGTCATGCAGTACGCCCTGGAGGGCTGACCTCATCCGGCGGGGTCAGCCACGTGCACGGGGGCGCCGGCGACGAGCCGGGCCCGGCCGGCCGTCAGCGTGGCCAGCCAGTCGGCGAACCCGGCCTGCTCCTCCTGGCCCACCGCCACGGTGAACACCGCCCGTGAGCCGTAGGCCACGTCCGTGACCTGGTGCCGCGAGGCGCGCAGGTGGTTCTCCAGGCGGCCCGCCAGGTCGTGGGAGACCGACACCTCCATGAGCGTGGCCGGGACCATCCGCACCGGGGTCACCTGGTCGAGCGTCTCGGTCACCGCCGAGCTGTAGGCGCGCACCAGCCCGCCCGCGCCCAGCAGGGTGCCGCCGAAGTAGCGGGTCACCACCGCCACCACGTCGTTGAAGCCCCTGCCGATCAGCGCCTGGAGCATGGGCGTGCCCGCCGTGCCGCCCGGCTCGCCGTCGTCGTCGCCCTTCCGCGCCTCGCCGATCACGTACGCGGTGCAGTGGTGGTTGGCGCCCGGGTGCAGCAGGCGGCGCCCGGAGACGAACGCCGCCGCCTGCGCCACCGTCGAGACGGGCGCGAGCGCGCAGACGAAGCGGGAGCGGCGGGCCTCCGTCTCGTGCTCGGCCACGTCACTGAGGGTGAGATATGACGACACGTCCACAGGCTAGTGCCCGCCGCACTAGCATCGCCTTCATCCCCCGGCCGGCCCTCTGGAGGTGCCCGTGGACATCCCCGTGGACATTCGTGCGGACATTTCTACAGGCATTCCTGCAGGCATTCCGGTAGGCATTCCCGCGGACGTCGTGGACGACGTCATGCCGTACGCCGCCGTGGCGATCGGCGCCTACGGCGGCTCCGTCCTCGCCAAGACCACCGAACTGGCCGCCGGGTCGGACGTCGCCCGCGGCACCCGCGTCCTGCAGCGGATCTTCGGGCGCGGCGACGCCGCCTCCCGGCAGGCGATCGAGCGCGCGGCCGGCCGTCCCGGCGACCCGGCGGAGCTGCGCGCGGCCGTCGCCGAGGCGTTCGCGGCCGACCCGCGGCTGGCGGGCGAGATCGCCGCCATGCTGCCCGCCCGCGCGGCCGAGCTGCGCGGCTGAACTGGACGGTTGAGCTGGGCGGATGAGCTGCGCGGCTGAACTGGGCGGACGAGCTGGGCGCCCACTTCGTCCCGGTGGCCTGTGCACCCCGCACATGCGCGCCCACGCGGTGCGTCATACGGTGCTGTGATGAGCTACCGAGTCGCCATGGACATCGGAGGCACGTTCACCGACGTCGTCTGCCACGACGACCGCTCGGGAGCCGTCCTGGCCGCCAAAGCGCCCACCACTCCCGCCGACCTGGCCGACGGGGTGTTCGCCGCGCTGGGCCAGGTCGTCACCGACCCGTCCGGGATCGCGTTCTTCGTGCACGGCACCACCCAGGGCCTCAACGCCCTGCTCGAACGCAAGGGCGCCCGCGTGCTGCTGCTGACCTCGGCGGGCGGGCGCGACGTGTACCAGATCGCGCGCGGCAACCGCGACCGCATGTTCGACCTGCGCTACCGCAAGCCCGCCCCGCTCGTGCCGCGCCAGGACGTCATGGAGGCGGGCGGGCGGCTCGACTGGCGCGGCGAGGAGCTGATCCCCCTCGACGAGGAGGACGTGCGCCGGGCCGCCCGCCGCGTCCGCGAGGAGGGGTTCGACGCGGTGGCCGTCTGCCTGCTGTTCTCCTACGCCGACCCCGTCCACGAGCTGCGCGCCGGCCGGATCCTGCGCGAGGAGCTCGGCGACGGCGTGCTGGTCGTGCTGTCGCACGAGGTGGCCAGGGAGTGGCGCGAGTACGAGCGCACCTCCTCGGCCGTGCTGGAGGCGTACACGGGGCCGGTCGTCCGCGACTTCCTGGCCAGGATCGAGCACCGCTTCGCCGAACGCGGCCTGGCCGTGCCCGTGCACGTCATGCAGTCGTCCGGCGGCCTGGTCGACGCCTCGTACGCGATGCGTCACCCCCTGCAGACGCTGCTGTCGGGGCCGGTCGGCGGCACCATGGGCGGCGTCGCCGCGGCCCGGCTGCTCGGCCGCGACAACCTCATCTGCGTCGACATGGGCGGCACCTCGTTCGACGTGTCGCTGGTGGTCAACGGCAGGCCGGACGTCAGCTCGGAGGCCCACGTCGAGGGCCACCCGGTGCTGATGCCCATCGTGAACCTGCACACCATCGGCGCGGGCGGCGGCTCCATCGCCTACTCCGAGGCCGGGGCGCTGCGCGTCGGCCCGCGCTCGGCCGGGGCCGTGCCGGGGCCCGCCTGCTACGGGCGCGGCGGCACGCAGCCGACCGTCACCGACGCCAACCTGGTGCTCGGCCGCGTGGACCCGGCCTGGTTCGCCGGCGGGCAGCTCACGCTCGACGGCGACGCGGCCGGCGCCGCCGTCGCCACCCTGGCCGAGCGGCTGGCCATGGACCCGCTGCAGCTCGCCGAGGGCATCTGCGACGTGGCCAACGCCAAGATGGCCCAGGCGATCCGCACGCTGACCGTCGAGCACGGGGTCGAGCCGCGCGACTTCGCGCTCGTGGCCTTCGGCGGGGCGGGGGCGATGCACGCGGTGTTCATCGCGCGTGAGCTGGGCATCGCCGAGGTGGTCGTGCCGCGCTACCCGGGCGCGTTCTCGGCCTGGGGGATGCTGGAGGCCGAGGTGCGGCGCGACCTGACCTACCCGTACTTCCGGCCGCAGGACGCGCTCGACGGCCCGGACATGGCCGCGTGCCTGGCCGGGCTGGAGCGGCAGGCGCTCGACGCGCTCACCGGGCAGCGGGTGCCGCCGGAGCGGCGCAGGGTCGAGCACGCCGTGGACATGCGCTACGAGGGCCAGGACTACACGCTGACCATCCCGCTGCGCGACGCCGACGAGCCGGCCGAGCCGGAGTTCCTGGCCGAGATCGCCGCCCGCTACGCCGAGGCGCACACCAGCCGCTACGGCCACGCCACCCCCGAGGCGGCCGTGGAGTTCGTGATGCTGCGCAGCACCGGTTTCGGGACGTTCGAGCGCACCGCCGCCGGCCGGGTCAGGGACGAGGCCGCGGAGCCGTACGTGCGGGACGTGATCTTCGACGGGCAGGTGCACAGCACGCCGGTGCTGCGCCGCGACGGGCTGCCCGGCGAGTTCGCCGGGCCGGCGATCGTGGTCGAGCAGACCGCGACCACGGTCGTCCCGCCCGGCTGCATGGTCGGCGTGGACGGCAACGGGTTCCTCATCATCAAAGTCGACAACACCGCACGAGCGTGAAGGTGGACTCCCCCCTTGATTGACCCGATCACCACCGAGATCATCCGCTGCGCGCTCCTCCAGGCGGCGGAGGACATGAACACCACCCTCATCCGCAGCTCCTACACCCCCGTCATCTACGAGGCCAAGGACTGCGCCGTCGCGCTCCTCGACGCCGACCACAACGTGCTCGGCCAGTCGTCCGGGCTGCCGATCTTCCTCGGCAACCTGGAGGTGTGCACCCGCGAGACCGAGCGCCTGCACGGCCGCGACGTCTGGCGCGAGGGCGACGTGTGGCTGCTCAACGACTCCTACATCGGCGGCACGCACCTCAACGACGTCACCGTGTACGGGCCGATCTTCGCCGGCGGGGAGCTGGCCGGGTTCGCGGCCTCGCGGGCGCACTGGCTCGACGTCGGCTCCAAGGACCCCGGCGGCTCCATGGACTCGACCTCGATCTTCCAGGAGGGGCTGCGGCTCGGCCCGGTCAAGGTCTACGCGGGCGGCGAGCCGTGCCTCGACCTGCACGAGGTCATCGCGCGTAACGTCCGCTTCCCGCACGCCACGCTCGGCGACCTGCGCGCCCAGATCAGCTGCGCGCGGACCGGGCAGCGGCGCCTCACCGAGATCGTCTCCCGCTGGGGCGTGCCCACCGTGCTGGCCGCCCGCGACCAGATCTTCGCCCAGACCGAGGCGCTCGAACGCGCCGCCGTCGCCGCCATCCCCGACGGCGTCTACCGGGCCGCCGGCTTCCTCGACAACGACGGCATCGACCTGGGCACGCCGCTGCGCGTCGGCGTCACGGTCACCGTCTCGGGCTCGTCCATGGAGGTGGACCTGACCGACTGCGCCGACCAGGCCACCGGGCCGGTCAACTGCGGCGCCGCCCAGGCCGTGGCGGCCGTGCGGGTCGGCTACAAGCTGCTCGTCTCCGGCGACGTGCCGCTGAACGGCGGCTCCTTCCGTCCCCTGTCGGTCGCGACGCGGCCCGGCTCCATGCTGGCCGCCGAGTCGCCGGCCGCCTGCCAGTACTACTACTCCCACCTCGGGCTGCTCATCGACCTGGTGGTGGCGGCGCTGGCGCCCGTGCTGCCGGACAAGGCCGCCGCGGCCTCGTACGGGGACTCGATGATCGTCCAGTTCACCGGCACGGACCCGCGCACCGGCAAGCTGTACGTCTCCCAGGAGGCGACCGTCGGCGGCTGGGGCGCCTGGGAGGGCGGCGACGGCGAGACCTGCCTGATCAACAACGTCAACGGGGCGCTGCGCGACATGCCGATCGAGGTGCTGGAGACGCTCTTCCCGGTCCGGGTCACCCGCTACGAGATCCGGCCGTCCACCGGCGGCGCCGGCCGGTGGCGGGGCGGGAACGGCGTGGTGCGCGAGTACGAGTTCCAGGGCGACACGTCGCTGTCGCTGTGGTTCGAGCGCTCGGTCACGCCCGCGTGGGGCCTGGCGGGCGGCTCGGCCGGGGCGCCGCCGCGCGTCACGCTGGACCCCGGCGGCCCGGACGAGCGTGAGCTGCTCAAGGTGAACGCCCTGCCGGTGCCCGCGGGCACGGTGCTGCGCTGCGAGTCGGGCGGTGGCGGCGGCTACGGCCCGCCCGCGGACCGCTCCCCCGAGGCCGTCGCCGACGACCTCGCCCAGGGCATGACCGGTGCATGACCAGATCATGACCGGTGCATGACCGGTTCATGCTCAGGCCGTGATCACGCCCTGAGCCCGGTCAGCTCATCAGCACGTGGCAGGCCAGCTGGAGGGCCAGCCGGGTGGGGGCGTCGTCCAGGTCGTAGCCGGCGGCCCTGACGCGGTCCAGGCGGGTGGTGACGGTGTTGCGGTGGACGCCGAGGCGTTCGGCGGCCTTCAGCGCGCCGCCCTCGTCCAGGACGGCGGCCAGCGTCTCCAGCAGGGCGCCGTCCCTGTCCATGGACAGCAGCGGCCGCAGGATCGTGGCGGCGGGGGCGCGCAGGAGGCCCGC
>NZ_JAHKRL010000392.1 GCF_019396405.1 Nonomuraea rhizosphaerae
CCGGTGACGCGGGCGCGCCCGGCGGGGCGGGCGCGGTCGGCGGGGCGGGCGCGGCCAGTGGAGCGGGCGCGGCTGGCGGGGCGGCTGCGTGGGTGCGGCTGGCGGTTGCTGATGAGGCTTATGCCGCGATCGTGCTGCCCGCGTGCGTGACGCTCGACCCCGCGTCCGAGCAGGCGCTCGTGGCGTTCGCCGACCGGGGCGGCCTGGTCGTCGCCGTCGGCGCCCGTCCCGACGGCGAGCTGCGCTCGCGCGTCCGCTTCGCCGCGACGGCGGCCGACCTCAGCCCGCTGCTGACGCCGCTGCGCCGGGTGGAGGCGCCCGTCCCTCCCCTGGTACGCGAGTACGACGGCGCCACGATCGTCTACCTCCAGGCCGCCTTCCCGATGGCCAGCCACGTCTCGGTCGAACGGCCCGACGACCGGGGCGCCGACCAGGGCTGGGACACGGCCACCATCACCTTCGACCCCGCCCGCCACGCCGCCGGGATGCCGGTGCGTGTGCACGGCGTCTCGGGGACGCCGCTGCTGGTGGACCCGTTCGGGGGCGGGACGCGGGCGCTGCCGTGCACGGTCAGCGGCGGGGCCGTCGAGGTCGTGGTGCCCTTCGACGGCGGCCCGGCCGCACTGCTCGTCTTCACGGGCGAGCACGTGGAGCCGTCCCCGGCGGCCTCCCCGGCGCGCGAGCTGGATCTCGGGACGTCGTGGGAGATGGAGCTCGTCCCCACCCTCGACGACACCTGGGGCGACCTCGGCCACTCCGGTCCGGTCCTGCAACGCTGGGAGGTGCGGCAACGGCTCGACGGGCAGGACGACTGGGCGCCCGCGTACGCGACGTTCGGCTCGCACGGCAGCCTGCGGACGGACGGCGGGGCGTGGCGGCCGGCGGTGTTCTCGACGTCGCGCGGGATCCGCAAGGACCCGATCCACCGGCTCAACCTCGGCCCGAAGGGGCACGTGCCCGAGGAGTTCCTGGACTTCGGCCAGGTCGGCGCGGGTCGGAGCGCCTGCTTCAGGACCGAGCTGACCGTGTCCAGGCAGGGATGCCTCGCGGTCGGGGCGGCGGCCGTCAAGACGGTCCGGCTCGACGGGCGGGACGTCGAGCTGGACGACCACGGCTACCTGGCGATCTCCCGCCTGCCGCTCGCCCCCGGCCGCCACCTGCTGGAGGTGGGGCTGACGCCGGAGGACGACGGGTGGCTGCGCGCGCACGTGGCCGTGGTGACCGACCCCGGACGGTACCTGCGCCCGGAGTGGATCACCGGCCCGGCCGGACCGGCCGAGCTGACCACCACCTTCGACCACCGTCCCGCCGGCTCCGGGAACGACTCCTCGGTGCCGGGCGGCGCCGTCCTCCAGGTCGCCTCCATGACCGCCTGCCGGGTGCTGGTCAACGGCCTGGAGCTGGGCCGTCAGGGCGGCTTCGACCCGTACGACGACCAGCGCAAACCCCGCGTGCGCCGCTACGACCTGACCGGCGTGCTGCGTCCCGGCGAGAACACGGTGAGCGTGCGGACGGGCGACGGAGCCGAGCCGGTGCTGGTGGATGGCCGCGTGCGGTCGGGGCACGGCTGGTGGGCGGTCCACGACGGCGGGCGCACCCGGGCGGAGGTCCGCAGGACGCAGTACCAGGATCCGGCCGCGCTGCACCTCCCCCGCCGCCCCCACCCCTTGCCGGACACCCGCTGGCTGTCGAAGGCCCCGGCGGCTCCCCCGCCTGTCGTGCTGCCCGTGGTCATGGCCGAGGAGGGGACGGCGGGCCGGGTCGAGTGGCTGCGGTTCCCCGTCCCGCCCGGCGCCACGGCGCTGCGGGTGCCGCTGCGCGGGCAGGCCGAGCTGCTGGTGGACGGCGAGAAGCTGGCCGAGGGCACCGGCCACCTGGAGACGCCGCTCGCCCCGAAACGCGGCCCGCGCGAGGCCCTGCTGCGTGTCGTGACCGAGCCCGGCCACACCGGCGGCGCGACGCTCACCGGCCCGGTCGAGTTCGAGACCGGGCCCGGCCCGATCGAGCTGGGCGACTGGGAGCGCGCCGGCCTGCCCGAGTACAGCGGCGGCGTCCGCTACCGCACCGTCACGCGTCTCCCCGAGGCGGTAGACGGGGCGGCGGACGAGGCGATGAACGAGGCGGCAGACGGGGCGGTGGACGAGGCGGCGGGCGGGGCGGTCGTCGATCTCGGGCGCGTCCGTGGCACCGCCGAGGTGCTGGTCAACGGCCGGTCGTGCGGGGTGCGCGTCTGCTCGCCGTACCGCTTCGACGTCGGCGCGGCGCTGCGGGCGGGGGAGAACGTCGTGGAGGTCGAGGTGTTCGGGACGCTGGCGCCGTACCTGGACGCCGTCAGCCCCACCCACTTCGTCTTCGACGGCCAGCGCGCGACCGGCCTGTACGGCCCCGTGCGGTTGCGATATTAGGTGTTCTGTTCCGTGAGGTTGGTGACGCGGAACCGGTTGCGGTAGGTGGTCGCGCTGAGCCCGAAGTAGCTCTTGAAGCGGCGCGCGAAATAGCTCTGGTCCGGCCAGCCCACCGCCCTGGCGATCGACGTCACCGGCTCGTCGGTGCGCAGCAGCAGGTCGGCGGCGGTCTCCACGCGCAGCCGCCCCAGGTACGCCATGGGCGGCAGCCCCGTGGCCGACTTGAACAGCCGCACCAAATACGCCGGGCTGAGCGCGACGGCCCCGGCCAGCTCGGCCAGCGTCCAGTCGTGCGCGAGGTCGGCCTCCACCATGCCGACCACGCGCATGACCGTGGGGTGCGTCACCGTGGCCTCGTCCGGCTCGTCCTGCCCGGTCGTGACCGTGCGGGACAGGTGCCCGAGGAACAGCGACAGCCAGCCGATCACGTCGGCCCGGTGCTTGTGGATGCTCAGCTCGCGCAGCCGGTCGAGGGCTTCGAGGTAGCCGACGCAGGTGCGCAGGTCAACTTCCGCCAAGTGGGTGGTCAGCAGCCCGCGGCGCTGCAACGAGTGCGGGCCGGTCCACAGCAGGTATCCCAGCCGCGGGTCCTCGCGGGTCCAGGCGAGTTCGTTGCGCAGCAGGTCGGTGCCGACGCAGCAGTTGTAGAGGGCGAGCCCGGCGCAGTCCTCGTACCCGTGCCAGACGCCCGGGCGTAACAGGACGACGTCTCCAGCCTGCAGATTCATCCGCCCGGACGACGAGTGGTGCACGGCCGTGCCGGCGGTCACCACGGCGATCTCCACGAAGCTGTGCGTGTGCACGGGCTCCTCGCCCTCGTGCCGGTAGCGCCGCGCGAACGCCGGGGAGCCGTCGGCGAAGAAGAGCAGACCTCTGGACAGCTTGAGGGGGGTGGTGATCACAGCCGCCACCCTAGCGACTGTGATTCACCGCAAGATCGTCCGAGTCTGACGCGTTTAGTGCTATCTGCGGCCCCGCTCCGGCTTTCATGATTTTTACGGTTCGCGTCCCGTTCCCCCCCAGACGGAGAGGACGCCTCATGCAGCTCCTGACGAGAATCGCCGCCACCGTCCTGCTGGCCGCCGCCCCGCTCACCGCGGCGACGGCCGCGTCCGCCGACCCGGTGGACGACTCCGCCTACGGCACCCCGCTGGTCGCCGTCTCGGGAGCCGGCGTCAATTGGCACCCGACGACCGGCCTCGCCTCGCTCAAGGCCCAGCCCGGCCTCACCCAGGCCGGATTCGCCGCCGTCATGAACAGCGCCAACCACCCCATGCGCGCCTGCGACGGCACCGAGGCCGCGGGCCTGCCGATCAAGCCGGCCGCCACGGTGAGCTGGTGCTGGGACAGCGGCGACGCCGCCACCACGACCTGGATCCCGCAGAGCCTGACCACCTCCGGCGACGCCGACGACGACGGCACCTGGGGCGCGTACAAGGCCATCCTCGCGGGCTGGAACTTCTGCAACTCCGGCGAATGCGGAGCGAACCCCCGCAACAACGACGCCAGAGTCGCCTTCATCGACTACACCGACCCGTCCGCGCCGAAATACCGCTGGGTCTACCTGGTCGCCCCCACGGACGGCACCACGAACGCCAACGCCACCAGCTACGCCAACAACACGTTCGGCCCGGCAAAGGCGCACATGGGCGGCATGGCCTGGTACGGCGACAAGCTGTACGTCAGCGCGACGGGCGCCAACTCCACCGGCATCAGGGTCTTCAGCATGGCGGAGATCCTCCAGGTGAACGACTCCGCCTCGGCGATCGGCAGGACCGCCGCCGGGTACGCCGCCTACGGCTACCAGTACGTGATGCCGGAGGTCGGCTTCTACAGCTACGCCAGCGGCACGTGCAGCATGTCCACCGACTCGGGCGTCCCGTGCTTCGCCTCCATCTCGCTCGACCGCAGCACCAGCCCCGACACGCTGACGGCCGTCGAGTACTTCAGCAACCCCGCCCTGCACGGCCGCGTCTACCGCTACAACCTGGGCGGCCCGGACTTCCTGCTGGCCGCCAACGCCGCCGGCTACACCCCCGCCGCGCAGGCGTTCCGGACGCGGGTCGGCAACATGCAGGGCGTGCTGTCCTGGAACGGCACCTGGTACGTCTCCCACAGCTGGCCGGACGAGAACGGCGAGCTGTGGGCGCTGACCACGTCCTCCGGCAAGTCCCATACCTGCGCGAACCCGTACAGCTCGGCGTACGAGTGCTGGGCGATGCATCCGGAGTCGCTCACGTACGACTACGCGACGGGCCTGGTCTGGTCGCTCACCGAGTGGACCAAGGACCAGTGCGCCACCGAGACGGCCACCCCGCTGGCCTGCGGCCGCGCGATCTTCGCCTTCCCCCGCACCTCACTGCCGTCCTAGGTGGCTGGTGTTTTTTGATCTATCTCGCGTAGGTCTGTCCTCTTGTGCCAGGGTGATCGGTGTTGGTCACCGGGCGTGGGGAGAGAACGAGCGATGGCAGTGGGCCAGACTCCGATGCAGCC
>NZ_JAHKRL010000393.1 GCF_019396405.1 Nonomuraea rhizosphaerae
GCGGGCCCCGCCGACGCCTGCGCCGGCTCAGCGACGACCTCGTACGGCGCGCGCTGAGCTGACCGGCGCGGAGCGCGCTGAGCTGACCGGCGCAGGCCGAGCTGACCGGAGCGCCGGGCTGACCGGAGCCCCTCGGAATCCGGGCGCTTTTTCGGCCGTTGTCCGAAAAGGGCGGCGGAGAGGGGTGCTCGTGCATCAACCAGCGCGATGGGGACTCGGCGGAGTGGCGGCCGGCGCCACGGTGATCGTCGGACTCGACGTGATCAGCGTCGTGACCAGCGTCGGCGAGGTCAGCCCGCTGCGGCGCACCATCAGCGAGCACGGCCTCGGCCCCGAGGGCTGGATCTTCGGGCTGGGCGTCGCGCTGCTGGCGGCCGGGTCCCTGGCCATCTGCGTGTCGCTGGCGCGCACCCGGCTGGCCGGGGTCGTCGGCACGCTGACGATGGTGGCCTGGAGCGCGGGGCTGCTGGTCGCCGCCTGGTTCCCGAAGCACAACTGGGCCGTGGGGCCGAGCCTGAGCGGGAGCATCCACCGGTACGGCAGCTTCGTGGCCTTCCTCAGCCTGCCGGTCGCGGCGGTGGTCATCGCGCGCACATGGCGGCGGGCCGAGCGGCGCGGCGCGGCGCTGACGGCGTTCGTGTTCGGGGTGGGGTCGGTGCTGTGGGTGGCCGGCATCGCCACGATGGCGCTGATCGGGGCGCACAACGGGCTGCCGTGGTACCGCGTCATGCCGCTCGGGCTGGTGGAGCGGGGGATGGCGATCACGGAGGTCGCCGCGCTGACGGCGCTGGGCGTCTGGGCCGCCACGCACCGGCCCGGACCGGTCCTGGGCTCCCCGGCGGCGGGGACCCCTGGGAGCGTGGGACAGCCCGCTCGGGCCGAATGATCGCCGGGTCTGTCGGACGAGGGGTGTGACGGCTTATCTTGTGCTGGCGTACGGGCTGGTCGAGCAGCTAACCTGACCCCGCCTCACGTTTGCATCCCCCTTCAGGAGGCCGCCGTGCCGACCCCTCGCGACCGCGAGGCCCGCATCGCCACGTTCGTCGTGTACGCCGTGCAGGGCCTGTCGTTCATCACGCTGCTCGCCCAGGTGGCGAGCCTGCAGACCAAACACGGGCTCGACGAGGGCGCGCTGACGATCCTGCTGCTCATCGTGCCGCTCTTCGCCGGGGTGGGCAGCGTGGCGGCCGGCGCGTTCGCCGCCCGCAAGGGCAGCAAGCTGCTGCTGCGGGTGACCCAGCCGCTCGTGGCCGTCGCCGTGGTGCTCGTGGGGCTGGCGCCGAACGTGCCGGCGCTGGTCGTGGCGAACCTCCTGTTCGGGCTCGGGCTCGGCGCGGTGGACGCGGGCATCAACATGCAGGGCGTGGCGGTAGAGCGCAAGTACGGGCGGGCGGTGCTGAACGGCTTCCACTGCATGTGGAGCGTGTTCAGCACGGCCGGGGCGCTGTGGGCCTCGGCCGGGTCGTCGCTGCCGCTGCCGGTCATCATGGCCGCGCCGATGGTCCTGGCCGTCGCGGGCTCCCTGTACGCCGGACCGCGGCTGTGCACGATCGAGGAGGAGAAGGTCGAGGCCACGGCCGTGGCGGCGACCGGGAAGTTCCCCTGGCGGCCCATCGTCCCGCTCTGCCTGGCGATGGCCTTCCTGTACGTCGGCGACGCCTCGGTCTCCAACTTCAGCACCGTCTACATGAAGAACATCCTGCTGAGCAGCCCCGCCGTGATCCCCCTCGCGTACGCCGCCTACCAGGCCACCACGCTGCTGGTCCGCCTCGGCGGCGACGTCGCCGTCAGGAGGTACGGCCCGGCGGCCATCGTCAGGATCGGCGGGGTGATCGCCACGCTCGGCTTCCTCGGCATCGTCCTCGCGCCGAACCAGCCGCTGGCCATCGTCGCGTTCGGGCTGACCGGGGTGGGGCTGTCGGTGATCGCGCCGCAGTCGTTCTCGGCGGCCGGGCGGCTGGACCCGGCGGGGACCGGGGTGGCCATCGCGCGGGTCAACCTGTTCAACTACGTCGGCTTCATCGTGGGCGCGGCGCTGGTCGGCGGCATCGCGGACGCGGCCGACCTTCAGGTGGCGTTCGCGGCGCCGCTGGTGCTGTCGGCCGTGATCATCGTGCTGGCCAGGGGCTTCGAGCCCGCCGTGAAGGCCCCGGCGTGAGAGCCGGTGGTCATTCCGCCTTGAGCAGCCCGTCCAGGTACGCGATGCTCCGCCGCACGTCGTGGACCGGCTGATCGTCCGGCCCGTCCAGGACGACGTCCTGCTCCATGACGTACCAGCCCTGGTAGCCGTGCCGGTCGAGACCGGTGACGATGCCCGCGACGTCCACGTCGCCCTGCCCGAGCGGCCGGTAGACGCCCTCGCGCACCGCCTGGGTGTACGTCAGCTCGCCGCGGGCCACCCGCCCGGCCAGCTCCGCGTCGACGTCCTTCAGGTGCACGTGGGCGATCCGGCCCGGGTCGGAGGCGGCCAGCGCGGCCGGGTCGGTGCCGCCGATCAGCAGGTGACCGGTGTCCAGGCAGAGCGGGATCGCGCTGCCGGCCAGCACCCGCACGACGTCCTCGCGGGTCTCGACCATGGTGCCCACGTGCGGGTGCAGGCAGACGCTCCGCCCGTACGCGGCGGCGATCCTGTCGAGGTTGGACAGGAGCGTGGCCCACCCCGCCTCGTCCAGCACGGGACGGGTGTCGTAGCCGTCCGCGCCCGTGGCGGCGGCCAGCACGAGCATGCCCTCCGGCTCCTCCGGCAGCCCGGGGAGCGGGTCGTGGCCGGGCTCGTGCAGCACGACGGGGACGAACGCGCCCGCGGTGCGCAGGCCGTACCCGTGGATGAGGGCGGGCGTCAGGAACCCGTCGGGGCCCAGCTCGGTCGCGGTGAGCCCGAGGTCGCGCATCTCGGCCAGCACCCGCTCGGCCGGAAGCTGGAACCCCCAGCCGGGCACCTCGCACACCCCCCACGAAATGGGCGCTCCCGCCAGGTTCATCGGGTGACCTCCGCGCCGGATCGGACGGATCGCCGGCTCATCGCATGACCTCCGCCACCTCGACGGGACGGTGCTCGCGGCGCGACAGCTCGGCCGCCTCCGCCACGTACAGGGCGGCGAGCGCGTCCTCGATCGAGCACAGGCTGACGTCGCTGCGCAGGAAGCAGTCGATCTCGGCCGCGTACGCGTGGGCGAAGCGCGTGACGAAGTCCGGCCACGGCTCGTCCCCGGGCTCCAGGCCCTCGGTGCTGCGCAGCGGGGCGCGCGGGCTCAGGCCGACCGCCTGGGTGCCCCTGCTGCCGGCCAGCTCCATGCGCACGTCGTACCCGCCGCCGTTGTAGCGCGAGCCCTGCACGGTGGCCAGCGTGCCGTCGTCCAGGGTGAGCAGCGCGGCGCTGGTGTCGACGTCGCCCGCCTCGGCGAAGAACGCGGCGCCGCGGTTGGCGCCCGTCGCGAACACCGACACCACCTCGCGGCCGGTCACCCAGCGCAGGATGTCGAAGTCGTGGATGTGGCAGTCGCGGTAGATGCCGCCGGACAGCGGGATGTACTCGGCGGGCGGCGGCGCCGGGTCGGCGGTGACCAGGTGCACCCGGTGCAGCTCGCCCAGCTCGCCGGCGCGCAGGGCCGCCGCCGCGCTGACGTACCCGGGGTCGAACCTGCGCTGGAACCCGATCTGCACCCGATTGCCCTGACTGGCCTCCAGCACCTCGACGGTCTCCTTGACGCCTCCGGCGACCGGCTTCTCGCAGAACGCGGGGATGCCCAGCCGGCACGCCTTCAGCAGGAGTTCGGCGTGCGTGCTGGTGGGGGAGGCGATGACCACCGCGTCGGCCTCGAACGGGTCACCCGGCGCGCCGTGCGGGGACGTGCGTACGGGGTCCGCGACGATCAGCTCGTCCACCAGGGGATGAGCGGCCAGGGTGGCGGCGTGGAACGCGCCGATCCTGCCCAGGCCCAGCAGTCCCACGCGCATGGCGCCTCCAACGGGGTGGGGATTTCTTTCTAAGCGAGGTCTCCTGCCTCAGTCAATACTTTGTCCAGACATTCTGACCTCCACACCTGGCCGTGCCCAGGCGTCGTCCCCGCTCCCCACGGAGCCGCGGGCCGCTCACACGTTGAAGCGGAACTCCACCACGTCGCCGTCGCGCATGACGTAGTCCTTGCCCTCGATGCGGGCCTTGCCGGCCGAGCGGGCGGCGGCGATGGACCCGGCCTCGACCAGGTCGCCGAACGAGACGACCTCGGCCTTGATGAAGCCCCGCTGGAAGTCGGTGTGGATCACCCCGGCGGCCTCGGGCGCGGTGGCGCCCTTGCGGATCGTCCAGGCCCTGGTCTCCTTGGGCCCGGCCGTCAGGTAGGTCTGCAGGCCGAGCGTCTCGAACCCGACCCTGGCCAGCTGCGACAGCCCCGACTCCTCCTGGCCGACCGACTGCAGCAGCTCCAGCGCCTCCGCGTCGTCGAGCTCGACCAGCTCCGACTCGATCTTGGCGTCGAGGAACACCGCCTCGGCGGGCGCGACCAGCGCCGAGAGCTGCTCCCTGAGCGCCGTGTCGACCAGCTCGTCGGCGTCGAGGTTGAACACGTACAGGAACGGCTTGGCCGTCAGCAGGTGCAGCTCGCGCAGCCCGTCGCGGTCGAGGCCGCTCTCGAAGACGGTCCTGCCGGTCTCCAGGACGGCCAGCGCGGCCTCGGCGGCCTCCAGCGCGGCCTTCTTGTCCTTGTTGTTGCGCGCCTCCTTCTGCAGGCGCGGCACGGCCTTCTCGACGGTCTGCAGGTCGGCCATGATCAGCTCGGTGTTGATCGTCTCGATGTCCCGCTTGGGGGAGATCTCGCCGTCCACGTGCGTGACGTCGGGGTCGTTGAAAACCCGGATCACCTGGCAGATCGCGTCGGTGTCGCGGATGTTGGCCAGGAACTGGTTGCCCCGGCCCTGCCCCTCCGAGGCGCCCTTGACCAGGCCCGCGATGTCGACGAACTCGACCTTGGCGGGCAGCACCTTGGCGGAGCTGAAGATCTCGGCGAGCACGGGCAGGCGGTCGTCGGGCACGCCCACGATGCCCACGTTGGGCTCGATGGTGGCGAACGGGTAGTTCGCCGCGAGGGCGTTGCCGGTCTTGGTCAACGCGTTGAAGAGCGTGGACTTGCCGACGTTGGGCAGACCGACGATTCCGATGGAGAGACTCACGTTCGCCGAGTTTACTTGCTCCCGACGCCCGGACAGGTCGTGTGAGCTTCCGGGGCAAGCCGGGCGGCCGCGCGTGTCGGAGGAGATCCGCGCCCAAGATCCTGCAATCATCGTTGGAGTGGACGTCGTCTCGCTTCTCATCGGGCTCGCGGTCGGGCTGGCCGTCGGGTTCATGGTGGCTCGCACGCGGGCGGCGATCCGGGTCGCGGAGTCGGACGCGCGGGCCAGGTCGGCCGCCGACAAGCTGGTCTACGTCGAGGAGCAGCTCGCCGAGCGCTTCCAGGCCCTGTCCACCAGGGCGCTCGACGTCAACAACCTCCGCTTCCTGGAGCTGGCCGAGACGAGGCTCGCGGCCAGCCGCGCCGAGGCCAGCGGCGACCTCGACCAGCGCAGGCAGGCGGTCGAGCACCTGGTCGAGCCGCTGAAGGACGCGCTCGCCCGGGTCGAGGCCCAGCTGCGCGACACCGAGTCGGGCCAGCGCGCCGCCCGCGCCGAGCTGGCCAAGCAGATGGAGTTCGTCCGGCAGAGCAACGTGGAGCTGCGCGCGCAGACCACGGCCCTGGTCCGCGCGCTCCAGCGGCCCGAGGCCCGCGGCAGGTGGGGCGAGCTGCAACTGCGCAGGGTCGCCGAGATCGCCGGGATGCAGCGCTACTGCGACTTCGACGAGCAGGTCGTCGAGGGCGCGATGCGGCCCGACATGGTGGTGCGGCTGGCCGGCGGCAAGAACATCGTGGTCGACTCCAAGGTCTCCCTGGCCGCCTACCTGGAGGCCGCCGAGGCCGGCGACGAGTCGCTGGCCACCGTACGGCTCGACGCCCACGCCAGGCACGTGCGCGACCACATCGACCGGCTGGCCGCCAAGGCGTACTGGCAGGGGTTCAACCCGTCGCCGGAGTTCGTGGTGCTGTTCATCCCCGGCGAGGCGTTCCTGGCGCCCGCGCTGGAGCGCGACCCCGGGCTGCTGGAGTACGCGATGACCCGGCGCGTGCACATCGCCACCCCGACCACGCTCATCACGATGCTGCGCACCGCCCACTACGCCTGGCAGCAGGCCGCGCTGAGCGAGAACGCCAGAGCCGTGTTCGAGCTGGGCAAGGAGCTGTACGAACGGCTGTCGTCCCTGGGAAGGAACGTCGAGTCGCTGGGCAAGTCCCTGACCCGGGCCGTGGAAGCGTACAACAAGACCGTGGGATCGCTGGAGACCCGCGTGCTCGTCAGCGCGCGCAAACTGCACGACCTCGGCGTGGTGGACGGTGAGCTCGACCCGCCCGAGATGCTGGAGGGCCTGCCCAGGCCGCTGGCCTCGCCCGAACTGCTGGAAACCTCATCTCTCATCTCCCACGCGAACGGTAAGTTGGCCAACGGGTCGGAATAAGAGGGCGGGGGCCGAATGAGTGAGAAGGGCAAGCGGTCGGGCGTCAAGCTGACCGCCCGCGGCGCCGTCGCGCTCGCCCTGGTCGCCACACTGGCGGCCTACGTCGTGGCCGCCCTGGTCGACCTGCCGGTCGTGGTCGGGCCGGTGTTCGTGGTGGCGAGCCTGCTGGGCGTGCTGCTGGTCAACCCGCGCGAGCTGCTGTCGCTGGTGGTGACGCCGCCGCTGGTGTTCTTCGTGGCGACGCTGTTCGTGGAGCTCGGCCGGGCGCTCGGCTCGGTGCAGGTCCTGCAGTCGCTCGCGCTCGGCCTGCTGGCCGCGCTGTCGCGCGGGGCGCCCTGGCTGTTCGCGGCCACCGCGCTCGTCCTGGTGGTGGCGCTGCTGCGGGGGCTCCGCGACAACGTGCGTGACCTGCGGGAGGAGCTGCGGGCGGGCGCCGAGGCGCAGCGCCCGCGCCACCAGTCGTTCGTGCCGGAGCCGGAGGGCTACTTCGAGCCCAAGGTGTACGGCACCCCGCGCACGGAGGACTGACCCCCGCCGTCGCGCGGGGGAGCCCCCCGGCGGCGGCTACGACGCGCGCAGGTCCTTGCGCAGCTCGTGGGGGAGGGCGAAGCGGACGCTCTCCTGGATCGGCTCCACCTCGGAGACGTCGTCGAACCCGTGCCCGGCCAGCCGCGCCAGCACCTCCTCGACCAGCTCCTCCGGCACCGAGGCCCCGCTGGTCACGCCGACCGTGTCGACCCCGTCGAGCCACTCGTCGCGGATGAACGACGCGTTGTCCACCAGGTACGAGGCGTCGGCGCCATAGTCCTTGGCCACCTCCACCAGCCGCTTGGAGTTGGAGGAGTTGTCCGACCCGACCACGATGACGAGCTGCGACAGCGCGGCGATCTCCTTGACCGCCACCTGCCGGTTCTGGGTGGCGTAGCAGATGTCGTCGCTCGGCGGGTCGATCAGCGTCGGGAACCGCTCCTTGAGCCTGGCCACCGTCTCGGTCGTCTCGTCGACCGACAGCGTGGTCTGCGACAGCCACACCAGCTTGGACGGGTCCTTCACCTGGATCCGGTCGACGGCGTCGAGGCCGTCCACGAGCTGGATGTGCTCGGGGGCCTCGCCGGAGGTGCCCTCGACCTCCTCGTGGCCCTCGTGCCCGATCAGCAGGATGTCGTAGTCCTGGTTGGCGAACCTCTTGGCCTCGTTGTGTACCTTCGTCACCAGCGGGCAGGTGGCGTCGATCGTCCGCAGGTTGCGCCGCTTGGCCTCGTCGTGGACGGCGGGTGAGACGCCGTGGGCCGAGAAGACCACGATCTCGCCCTCCGGCACCTCCTCCGTCTCCTCGACGAAGACGGCGCCTCTGGCCTCCAGCGTCTTGACCACGTGGGTGTTGTGCACGATCTGCTTACGCACGTAGACGGGCGCACCGTACTGTTCCAGGGCTTTCTCGACCGCCACCACGGCTCGATCGACTCCGGCGCAGTAGCCGCGGGGCCTGGCTACCAGGACTCGGCGGGAAGTGGGGGTCTGGGGCTCCATACTTCTTATGCTACGTGGAGCGGCCAACCGGCCCGCGCGTGCGTGGTCGCCCGCCGTACGCCAGACTGGCCGTCCGAAACTGACCTCCCAGGGAGACGTACATGTCCCTCAGCGACGTGATACGCAACATCACCAAGACCGTGACGAACAAGGACGAGTTGAAGGAGAAGGCCAAGGACCTTCCGCTGCTCGTGATCCAGACCACACTGAGCGCGGCCGGTCAGGCGCTGCTGCTCGTCGACCGGGTCAAGAACTCGATCCGAGGGCTGGGCGGCAAGGAGGACAAGGAGGCCGACTACGACTCCCGTCCCGCCGCGGCCGCCCAGGTCGCCACGCCCGTGCCCGTCGAGGAGACGGACAAGCCAGCGCGCAAGGAGCCGGTCATCTTCGCGCCGCGCACCTCGCCCGCGGACGCCGGCGCGACCAACGGGGCCGCCAAGTCCAAGCCGGACCCGGTCATCTTCAGCCCGGCCAAGCCGAAGCCCGAGGCCAAGACCGCCGACCCGGTGACCGAGGCGAAGAGCGGCGCTCCCGAGTCCACGATCACCGAGCCCAAGCCGGCCGCCGAGCCCGTGGCCGCGCCGGAGCCCGCTCCCGCGCCCGAGCCCAGCGCCGCCGCGGAGCCCGTCGCTCCCGCGAAGCCCGTCGACATCGCGGAGGCCGTGACCGCCCCCGAGCCCGTCGTGGCGCCCGAGCCGGTCGCCGCTCCTGAGCCGGTCGTGGCGCGGGCCACGGACCTGACCGAGCCGCTGGCCGGCTACTCCGGCCTGACCGTCGCCTCGCTGCGCGCCCGCATGCGCGGCAAGTCGGCCGAGCAGATCACCGACCTGCTCGCCTACGAGCAGGCCACGACCGGACGCCCCGAAGTGATCAAGATGTTCGAGAACCGCCTCGCCAAGCTGCGGGCCGAGGGCTGACCGCCGTAGTCTTTCCGCCATGACCTCGAAGACCACGCCCGAGTCGCCGCTGCCGGTCCGTACGGTCCTGCAGATGGTGGGGGGCTGGATCGGCAAGCTCGGCACGGTCTGGATCGAGGGCCAGATCACCGATCTGAGCGCCCGTGGCGGCACGGTGTTCCTGACGCTGCGCGACCCGGTGGCCAACGTGTCCGCCCGGGTCACCGCCCCGCGCGGCGTCTACGAGGCGGCCGTCCCGCGCCCGGCCGACGGCGCGCGGGTCGTGGTGCACGTCAAGCCCGACTTCTGGGTCAACAAGGGCTCGTTCGCCTTCACCGCGCTGGAGATCAGGCCGATCGGCGTGGGTGAGCTGCTGGCCCGGCTGGAGAAGCTGCGCCAGTTGCTGGCCGCCGAGGGCCTGTTCAACACCGACAGGAAGCGGCGGCTGCCGTTCCTGCCGGCCACCGTCGGGCTGATCTGCGGGCGCGACTCGGCCGCCGAGCGCGACGTGCTGGAGAACTCCAGGCGCCGCTGGCCCGCCGTGCGCTTCAAGGTCGAGCAGGTGGCGGTCCAGGGGCCGTACGCGGTGGGCGAGGTCACCGAGGCGTTGCGCAAGCTCGACGCGGACGCCGAGATCGAGGTGGTCGTCATCGCCCGTGGCGGCGGCTCGCTGGAGGACCTGCTGCCCTTCTCCGACGAGACGCTCGTACGCGCGGTGGCCGCCTGCCGCACGCCCGTCGTGAGCGCGATCGGCCACGAGCAGGACAGCCCGCTGCTCGACCTGGTGGCCGACGTGCGGGCCTCGACGCCCACCGACGCCGCCAAGAAGGTGGTGCCGGACGTGGGCGAGCAGCTCACGCTGGTGCGCCAGCTCCGCGACCGCGGGCGCAGGGTGCTCGGCGGCTGGCTCGACCGGGAGATGTCCTGGCTGACGTCCGTACGGTCACGGCCCTCGCTCGCCGACCCCGTGCGCGAGCTCGAACGCCGGGCCGAGCAGGTCGACGCGCTGCGCGAGCGGGCCAGGCGCTCGCTGGGCGGCTCGCTCGACCGGGCCGGCGACTCGCTGTCGCACCTGCGGGCCCGCCTCGTGGCCCTCTCGCCCGCCGCCACGCTCGAACGCGGGTACGCCATCGTCCAGGACCCGTCGGGCGAGGTCGTGCGCCTGGCCAAGGATGTGCCGCCGGGCTCGACGCTGACGATCAGGCTGAGCGACGACCGGCTGACGGTCCGCACGGAAGGCGACTGAGGGGCGACCGGGGCCGGTCGTCGAGCCAGGAGGCCGCTGGTCACCGAGCCAGGAGGCCGCGGACCAGCACGTCGAACCCGGCCTTGATCTCCGCCACCGTCATGCCGCGCTCCTCCCGCTGGAAGCGGATCAGGTGCGCGTTGACCGGCGCGAGCAGCGCGTCGGCCAGGAAGCGCGCGTGCTCCGGGCAGACCTGCGCCAGCAGCGCCGCCACGTGCGTGTGGTGGACCCCGTACGGCCCGCCGAACCTGCCCTTGGGCGAGCCGAGCTCCAGCAGCCGGAACAGGTCGTGCTGCTCGACCACCCGGTCCACCAGCGCGTGCAGGAACGCCGTGACGCGCTCGATCGGCGGCGCGCCCGGCCCGATCGGTGGCGGGCCGCTCAGGAACGCCTCCTGGAAGCGCCGCTCCTGCTCGTCGATCAGCGCGTACGCCAGCCCCGCCCGGTCCCCGAAGCGCCGGTAGACGGTGCCGACCCCCACGCACGCGGCCCGCGCGACCTCGTCGAGCGAGAGCCGCTCGGCGCCGCACTCGGCGAGCATCCTGGCCGCGACCGCGATGATCTTCTGCCTGTTGCGCGCGGCGTCGGCCCGTTCGGGCTGGGGCTGGCCGATGATCGGCAGCTCTCGTCGCGTGCGCACCCTTTGAGCATATGCGCCCGTTGTAAACGGAAATTTCTCCGGTTAGGCTCTGGTTCCAGAGAAACGGAAACTTCTCCGATTCAAGGGAGCTTGTCATGGCGGTAGAGATCAACGCGGACGAGGTCGACCCGAACACCTTCGACCCGCGCGAGTTCAACCAGCAGGTCATCGCCGAGTTCCGCGCCAACGAGGGCAAGGTCGGCGGCTTCTTCGAGGGCTCGGACCTGGTGCTGCTCACGACCACGGGCGCCAGGAGCGGCGAGCCCAGGACGAGCCCGGTCATGTACTTCGAGGACGGCGGCAAGCTCTATGTCATCGCCTCGATGGGCGGCGCCGACCAGAACCCGGCCTGGTACCACAACCTGCGCGCCAACCCCGACGTGACCGCCGAGATCGGGACGGAGTCGTTCAAGGCTAAGGCCGAGGTGGTGGAGGGGACTGAGCGCGACGACCTCTACGCCAAGGTGTCGGCGGCCAAGCCCCAGTTCGCCGAGTACCAGAGCAAGACCACCCGGGTCATCCCGGTGGTGGAGCTGCGCCGCGCGTCCTGAGACCCTTTCCGAGGGGTGGCGGCGTCAGAAGGGGGCGTCGTCCGGCTGGGCGGAGGGGTCGGCGCGGCGGGCCATCGCGGCGGCCAGCTTCACCCGGGCGCCCTGCAGCCACTCCTCGCAGACGGCGGCCAGCTTCTCGCCGCGCTCCCACAACTCGATCGACTGCTCCAGGGTGAGCCCGCCGGTCTCCAGGCGGCGCACCACCTCGGTCAGCTCCTCGCGGGCCTGCTCGTATGAGGGTGCCTTCTCGTCTGCCACGCGCACCACCCTAGAGTCAGGCGCCGACATCCGCGTCCCGGCCCGCCGGGGAGCACCGGCCCGGCATCTGATAGCGGGATAACTGAGACGTCAACCACTTTGGGCTCCCGAGCGTCGAATTGTCACGGCGTTTACGCTGACTCGGGAGGGCCCTCATGATCCGTCGCATCATCCGGAAACGACGTCCAGCACCTTCGCTCGCCGGCATCAGCCTCGAAGAGGAACTCGCCCTGCTGCGGGTGGAGCTCATGTACGGCCTGCGCGTCAACCGCGAGGCATACCTGCGCAGGAAGGTCGACGAGCGCGAAGAGCTCGCCACGAGGCTGCGCGGCGGCGACGCCACCACCATGCTCAAGGACCTGCGCGGCTCCTTGGAGCGGTCGGTGTCGCCCACGGTGGTCGATCTGCGCAGCCGCCGGCGGCGTGATCAGAAAGAGGATCCCGAGCCCGCCTGAGGGCTCCGACGCACCCGGCCGCACGCCCCCGAGGGCGCTGCGGCCGTTCGCGTGTTATACCAAATCCGCAGGTCAAGAGAGTCCATGTCTGCCCAGGACAGGAAACTAGGGCTGCCGGGTTATGCGATTACCGGCTCCTGGCCTGGTCAAATGCCGTTCGGTCAGGGAAGTGACAGAAGTTGGCACACCTGCGCGTCACGTGCGCCTGGTTTGCCCATGGACGGCGTTGCCTGCAGCATGGGCGTGGCTTTCCTGGAACAATGGCGGAGACAGGTAAGGTGACTGCTTCACCACGGGTGATGGGGATCGGCAACGGACGACACCGCGCCAGCCGGGGGGACAGGCGCGAGCGGAGGCGTGATGGCTCGTAGGTCAACCGTCCAGCACGATCCTCGGATCGCTGGCGACCCCGAGCTTTCGGCACCCCCGGACCCAGGCGGCCTCGGCATGGCGCCCGTGCGCCGGCCGCGCCGGGGCGGATGGTCGGGCGGTGGCGGACGATGGCTGGTGTGGACCGGTCGAATCATTCTCTGGGCGCTTATCGCGGTTATCGTGGTTAATGGGGTTCGTGCCCCATTCGAGAGGTTTACCCAGGGTGATACCACGACCCCCAACGCCGCGCCCGTGGTCAATCACGGATTTCCCGGTGACCGCGGCATGGCGTTCGCCGCCCAGTTCGCGGGCGTCTACCTGAATTTCAATCCGGAGGACGTGCAGAGCAGGGCGGGCAAGCTGGCCGCGTTCCGGGCGGACGGAATGGATGAGCAAATGGGCTGGGACGGCAACGGCAAGCTGTCCGCCGTCGCGATCCAGCCGTACGACATCCAGGCGAGCGACGCCAGCAACGCGGTCGTCAGCGTGGCCTTCCAGACCGGTCCCCGCAGGTTGATGCTGTCGGTGCCGATCTACTACTCGGCCGACGACGGCGGCAAGTTCGTCGTCTCGGGCAAGCCCGCGATCCTGCCCGCGCCGCCGAGGGCCGACCTGCCCCAGCTCGCCAAGCCGGAGAACGACGACGCGGCGGCCGCGGAGCTGAAGTCGCAGCTGGAGGGATTCTTCACGAGCTACGGTTCGGGTGACACCGCGGGGCTGCAGCGCTACGTCGCCCCCGGCAAGAGCATCACCAGCTTCGGCGGCGCGTTCACCTACGCCGGGATCATCAACATCGTGGTGCCTGTGGGGGGTGCCACCCGAGACATCCAGGTGGAAGTGGCGTGGACCGTGCCCAGCGGCACGGCCTCCCCCGACCCGACCGTCACCGACCCCAACGCGGCCGGTGCCCGCCTGGAGCAGGCATATCGCCTCACCGTCGAGAAGCAGGGCGACAAATGGTATGTGGACGACATCCGCGGCGCCGGACGGCACGTTGGATAGACGCTCGACCGCGCTGCTGATCGGCACCCCCCGGGAGGACATAAAGTGATCTTGAAGACCATATTGCTCAACCTGCTCGAAATGACCCCCACGCCCGCACCGACAGGCGTCGACACCGAAGGACTCGCCAACTTCCTGCGCGCGTTCTTCGCCCCGCTCTTCCTCGTGGTCGTGTCGGTGGTCGCGCTCTTCTTCCTCTTCACGCGTGAGATCACCAGATTCGTACAGTTCCTCATCCTGGCCGTCGCCATCGGGGTGATCTTCTACGTGCCCAACATCATCGAGGTGACGGCGAAGGCGATCGCGGGCGCACTGGGCATCAAGTAAAGGATTGAGACCGCTCAGGGGCGGTCATTGTACGAGCGGGTGGAGAGGAGGACCGCGTGGACCTGCCCACGTATACCAACATCTGGCGAATCGAGAAGCGGCTCTACAAGCTGTACGACCTACGGCTGCCGATGCCGCTGCCGATCGTGTGGATCGGCGTGTTCGTCGGCGTGCTGGCTCCGTGGTCCCTGCTGCTCTGGCTCGTGGGCCTGCCCTTCGCCGCGCCGTGGCACGTCGTCTACCTGGTGCCGCCGGGCATCGTCACGTGGCTGTCCACCCGGCCGGTGATCGAGAACAAGCGCCTGACCGAGCTCCTGCAGTCGCAGCTGCGCTACCTGGGTGAGCCGCGCGCCTGGTGCCGGATGGCGCCCATGTCCGAGCCCGAGACGATCACCTTCTCCGGGCGTGTCTGGCGTGTCACGCCGGCGAAGGTCCGGGTCAAGGCGGCCCGCAAGGCCCGCCAGACGCAGCGCAAGCGCCTCGCCGAGCCGGTCACCGCCCGCGCGGGCGGGCGGTCCATCGACCGGGTCGTCGACCGGTCCGCTGGGGTGGCGGCGCGGCCGTCC
>NZ_JAHKRL010000394.1 GCF_019396405.1 Nonomuraea rhizosphaerae
GGCAGGCGGGTGGCCAGGTATCCGGTCACCCGCCTGCCCGCGTCCACGAATGCGGCGGGCCTCTCGGACGGCGGGGCCGGTGGTGCCCCTGATGATCAGCGTCGCCGAGGTGGTTCGCAGAGCTCGGCTGCGGGTGGCCGCCGGGCGTGCGAGCCCCGGTTCCGGAGATTTCACCGGTCGTTTCTGATCGGGGACGGATGGATGAGTGGGCTGGTCGGCTGGATGACCTCCTGCTGGGAGTGGGGCGGATCTTGCCGCATCCGGACGAGCGGCAACACCGGCTGCTGCTGGGCGCTGAGGCCCGCATGTTGAGACATGGCGGGATCCGCGCGGTGGCTCAGGCCACAGGCGTGTGCGAGGCGACGGTGTCGCCGGGCGTCGCGTGACGCTGACCACCCGGCACACCCTCATCGGCCTGTCCGGACAGACGCACGACGCGGCGGCTGCGCATGACCAGTTCACCCTCCTGCTGCCCGCCGTCGCCGGCATGTGCGGCGACGAGCACTCCTGAAACCCTGGCCGCGTCGTACTCCCTTACGGTCTGGACCGGGCGTGCCGGAGCCCCAGCCGCCGCCCGCGACTACCTCACGACACTGCCTCCCCGGACGGTGACCACGAGTTTCCGCATCCCCTCCAAAAGCGGAAGATCCTCCAACTACTCTCGTGTCACGATAAGCGTTTCTCTCGTCGCAATGTGTAAGGAGAGTTGTGCGCCGGTCCATCAGAGGCAGCAGGAGTATGGCGCGGCCGTACC
This sequence comes from Nonomuraea rhizosphaerae, assembly GCF_019396405.1. GTDB lineage: Bacteria > Actinomycetota > Actinomycetes > Streptosporangiales > Streptosporangiaceae > Nonomuraea > Nonomuraea rhizosphaerae. Next base: position 755 of record NZ_JAHKRL010000394.1, read on the forward strand.
GCGACTTGGTCCGGCTGGCCTACCTGAGTCTTCCGCCGTCGATCGGACAGGAGCGCCGGCTGGTGCTCGCCCATCGGCTGGCCGCCTCCGAGCTGGCTCGCCGTCCCGGGGGCGATGAGATCGCTCTGCGTCAGGTGTTGCTGCGCAGAACACTGGCCGCAGTGATCTTGCCGTGGACGGGCCGGCTGGCGCGGATGGAGGCGGTGCCCGCGCTCGTACGGGGCGCCGATGTGGCCTTCACCGCGCGGCTGGACATGTTGCGCCCGCCCGCCCGGGCCGCCTACGCGCTGCTGCGGCTGGAGGGGCGCCCTGAGGAGGAGGTACGTACAATTTTGGCCGGGGCGCGGGTGGCGCAACCGGCCGCCGCCCTGGCCGCGGTCGCCGCGCTGGAGGCCGAGTTCGGCCAGGGGGCCGCGGCGGTGTTCCGCCCGGCGGTCGATCCGACGCTGGCCCGCTGCTATGCCCGTCCGCTGAACCGGCGGCTGCGGCTCGCGCTGCTCATGGCCGCGGCGGCGAGCCTGCTGGCGGCAGTGTCGGCGCCGGCGGTGATGTCGCTGCGGGAGGATCCGGGCAGCACCTGGACGCCGCACCTGCCCGCCGGGCCCCCTACCGGTCTGCCTGCCAGGCCTCCAGCCGTGCCGATGGCCGTGACCGCAGAGCCCGGTGCCTGGCGGGCGAGTACGAGCCTTGATCTGGCGACCTGGCAGGCCAGAGGGACACTGGCCGGTGATCAGGCATTGATCGGCCGGGCGCTGCGGGCCTGGGGGCGGCCCGGCGGGCAGGTCCTGTACGCCGATCGTCTCGATGGCGTGAGCGTGGTGCTGATCCGCCAGGGCGAGCAGGTGGCCCGCTACACCGAGACGGCTGGCGCCGCCAAGGTGTCCGCCTTTCCCGCCCCGCGCGCCAAGCCTGATGGCACCAGCCCGCTCAAGCTCACCACGACCGCCGAAGGCAGCCGCTACCTGCTGCCGCCGTGGGTGCGCCAGGTCTCGGCCGCGCCGCTGACCGGGGCCGGGCCACGCTGGCGCAAGGTGACGATCAAGGACGGCGTCACCGCGCCGGTCAGAGCGCTGACGGGCAAGGGTTGCTGGCAGGGGCCGGTGCTGCGGCTGCGGGCGCCGGAGATCGCGCACGGCATGCCGTACACGATGCTGGATCTGGGCCGCCTGTCGCTGGCCAACGCCTACTACCAGCCGCCGCCACCGGCCGAGATCAACCGGTACGGCCCCAGCGAGCTTGACGCCGTGCCCGGCGGCTTCAGTGCGTGGAAGGGACTGAGCTGTACGATCGCGCGCCCGGAGGGGGAGGTCGAGGCGGCGACGGCATGGGAGTTCTACAGCGGACGCCTGCCTGAGGGGGCGCACGGGCGGTGGGTGTGCCTGCGGCTGACGGACGCGATCGGCGGCAGCTCGGTGCGCGGTGTGCTGTTCAGTACCGCGCACGGCCGTACCACCTCCACCCTGGCCGGGACGAGGCGCAACACGTGGGACTGCAGCCGGCTGCGCCGCGACGTGGTGGCGGGTGTGTGGTGGCGGGCGCCGTCAGGCGCGAGGTATTACGTGGCGGCCGGAAGCAGGCGCGTCATCCGGATCACGCTGGACGGACGTGCGGTGGCAGGCCCGTACGCGGTCTCCAGGAACAACAACCCCACCGTGTCGGCGATCAACGAACTGGGCGAGAAGGTCGAAGTGCTGCGCTCAGCCGCCTGATGGAGCATCCAGTTCCGGGCTTGCTGCCTTTCCCGCGAAGCGGTGCATCCGTCACGCCGCCTGGTCGCGGGGGCCTGCCGCAGCTCGATCATGTCGGCTTCCGGTTGACGGCGATGATCGGAAGCAGCGTCACCCGCGCCCGGCCAGGCCCGGCGCCTGCTCGTGGACATCCCGCACGAGGGGCAGCACACCGGGTCGCCTCGCGTGCGGGCAGTCACCAGGATCTGGCCGTCCTGACGGTCCACCTGCTCGATCTCCACCGCGGCCAGGTGCGGGAAGAGCATGTTCACCACGTCACCGTCGCACACCGCTCACGGCCTCATCCACAACAGCGGAATGTGGATGGAACAGCACAGCCTGTCACCACGGGAATCTTGGCAGAGCCACTCCAGGTGCGGAAATCAGGTGGCTTTGCCACGGGCGATGTAGAGACTCATGCCGGTGAAGTCGAGAGTGATGTTGTAGGGCTTGAAGAAGCAGTGGCCGAAGTAGCCCGTCTCGTCGACCCCGTCCCCGTAGGGGTAAGGAGTGTTGCTTGGGTTGTTCGCGTCCGCTATGCAGTAGGCCTCCTTGGCGACGGCGTCGCCGAGACGGATCTCCTTCGGGTAGCAGGGGTAGGCGACGGTCGGGTGGCTGTGGGCGCCGGTCTCGAGCGGGCGGTCGTAGTCGGTGCGGACCCGTAACCGCTTGGCCACCTCCCCGTGCATGCCCGCGACGCTCTCGCCGCTCATACCGCCGAAGTTCACGCCCATCAACCGTGGGCCGGAGCCGGCGGTGGAGCCGGTGATGCTGCCCGTGCTGGCGAGGTTGTGGTCACGGCCCAGCCACAGCGGCAGGGGCTTGACGCCCGCCCGTTCGGCGTCGGCACGGATCCTGCCGGTCGCTTCGAGGGTCGGGCGGCGCAGGATCAGCGACCGGCCCGCGTAGTCGAAGGTGGTCAGCAAGTGGTAGAAGAGCCATGTGCCGATCAGGCCGTCGTTGCCGGTGTCGGCATCGTCGACCGACCAGCTCACGGGGACGTTGCGCAGTTCGATGCCGCCCAGCTTGAAGGATTCCAGCACCCCGTAGTTCACCCATACACCTGTGTCGATCTCTTGCTTGGCCACGGCGCGCAACCCGGCTTCCTTGGCTACTTTCGAGGACACGCCCAGATTCGGGGCGCCGGTGTAGAACGTGAAGCGCTTCGGCGTCCCGCCGTTGACCGAGGCCTCGACCAACGGAAACGGGTCCAACTGCTGCCATTGCACCCGGGCGATGTCGCCGTGAATCTCGTACGCCTTGCCGCGAACCGCCGCGAACCATTTGGCGTAGCCTTCCTCGCCGGCCGCTTGCCAGCGGGGTGCGGCGAGGGAGAACTTGTCCTGCCGGATATAACAGTCGCCCAGGTACTCGTTGGTTTCCTTGTCCCCGGGCGCCAGCGTGAGCGCCATCTTGAGGTATTTCTCGGCGTCGCGGAACTTGTTGCCCAGTAACCCGACATAGCCGCGCCGGCGTGCCGCGTGCAGGCTCGTGGGGTCTGTTTTCAGGATCTGTTCATATGCACGGCCGGCCTGCTCGAACTTCCCGGCTTCGTACAGCGCGTCCGCGTCACTGATGCCGGGCTCCGCTATGGCTGCCTTGCCCAGCAGCGGCGCGGCCGCGGCGGCACCGGCCACCACGGCCGCGCCCCGCAACAGCGAACGCCGGTCCCATCCTCCGTCATTGGTCATGGTCTTCTCCCTTTCGTGATCACCTTCCGCCCGCGGCGTCCGTTGCAGCCTGGCGGAGGGCGTTGAGCAGATCTGGATCGTGGTTGGCCCGGTTGGCCACAGCCGGAATCCCGTCCGGCCCGCACGGCGGGAGACGCGCGGGCCTGTGGCCAGGGGTCAGCCGGTGTAGTTCGGCACTGTGGGGATGGCCTTGCCGGGGGCATGGAGGGCCCGGGGGTGGCTTCGTCGGTGGTGGCTTCGGCGGTAGTGGATTCGGCGGCGGCCAGACCGGTGCCGGCCAGGCCGATGCCCAGTGCGACGACTGCGACGAGGGACTTCAGGCGCATCGATGTTCCTTCCGTTGTTGCGGTTGTTGCTTCATTTCTTGACGACGACGGGTGTGCCGATCGCCAGGTTGTCGGCCATCCAGGTGATGCCGTCGTTGCTGATCCGCACGCAGCCGTGGCTGACCTTGCCGCCCAGCGCCGACGCCTTGTTCGTGCCGTGCACGGCGAGCTGCCCGGGGCCGCCGGCGAACGTCTTGAGCGTCGGCGAGAAACCGCTCAGCCCGAAGGCGTACGCGCCGTAGGCGCCGTCGGGGTTCGGCGGTTTGACCAGCTCGGTGAAGTAGAATCGGCCGGCCGGGGTAGGGGTGCCGTCCTCGCCGGTGGCGACCTTGCCGGTGCGCATCACCTTGTCGCGGTCGAAGACGGTGAACTTGAACGCCTTCGGGTCTATCTCCCCCCGGTGGGTCGTCGACGACAGCGTGACGGCGGAGGACTTGACCCAGCCGGTGCTGCCGTTGGGCCGGATCGGCAGCAGCACCTTGAGCCAGTCGCCGTCCTTGGCGTCGACGAGGAAGACCCGGGTGGCGCCCATCTCGTCAGGGCTGGACAGCGTCTTCCACGCCGCGCCGTCACCCTTGTGCTCGTGCACGGCGATCTGGCGGCCGCGCACGGTCGCTATCTCCGCACCGCCCTGCGGCTGCCCTGGCTGTGATGACTCGGTGGTGGCCACCGAGCGGCCCGTCCCCTGCGGGCCGTCGCCTGGTCTTCCGTCGCTCGACGAGCCGCAGCCGGCCAGCCCGGCGATCAGGCCGGCGGCGAGCAGGGCACCGGTGTGAATCCTGACGTGACGCATGTCGCGAGATGCTGGCCGAGGAAAGTGAAGAACCTGTGAGGCCGATGTGATGATCTCGTGGTTCCGGTCACGAGTCGTCTACGCTCGGGGGCTATGTGCGCGAACGTCCTGGTCGCGGAGGACGACGCCAAACAGGCGGAGCTGCTGCGCCGCTATCTCCTGCGCGAGGGGTACCGCGTGGTCGTCGTCCACGACGGGCGGGCCGCGATCGACGAGGCTCGCGCGCGCCGCCCCGACCTGGTGCTGCTGGATGTGATGATGCCGGGCGTCGACGGCCTCGACGTGTGCCGCGTGCTGCGCGCCGAGTCCGACGTGCCGGTGCTGATGCTGACCGCCCGCTCGACAGAGGACGACCTGTTGCTCGGCCTCGACCTCGGCGCCGACGACTACGTCACCAAGCCCTACAGCCCACGCGAGTTGATGGCCCGGGTGCGCACGCTGCTGCGGCGGGCCCGGCGGGGGAGCGGCGAGGGAGTGTACCGGGTCGGCGGCATCACGGTGGACCCCGAGCGGCACACGGTGCTCGCGGACGGGCGCGAGGTCGAGTGCACACCCGCGGAGTTCCGCATCCTGGAGGCGCTGGCCGCGTGGCCGGAGCGGGTCTTCACCCGGGCGCAGCTCCTGGAGCACCTGCACGGCTTCGACCGCTTCATCACCGAGCGCACGGTCGACGTGCACGTGAAGAACCTGCGCAAGAAGATCGAGCCGCAGCCGCGACGGCCGGTCCGGCTGCGCACGGTGTACGGCGTCGGGTACAAGCTGGTCGGCGACCGTGCGCCATAGCTTGCTCGCACGGCTGGTCGCCAGCTCGGTGCTGATCGCGGTGTGCTCGATCGTGGCGACCGCGTGGCTGGCGGCGCGCAACACCTCCGGCGAGATCCGGCATCAGCAGGGCCAGACGCTCGCCCGCGACGCCCGCATCAACGATGCGCTGCTCGGCTACGCGGCGAGCCACTCGCGGTGGGACGGCGTCGAGGAGACCGTGCGCGGGCTGGCCAGGCAGAGCGACCAGCGGGTCGCGCTGGCGACCGAGGGCGGCACCCGGATCGCGGACTCGGCCGCCGGCTGGCCGCCGCTGCCGACGCGCGCCTCGGCCGTCGTCGATCCGCTCGCCGTCGACGTCTCGCTGGTGCCCGGCGCGGTCACCGACCGGATCGACGTACGCGCGGTCGGGCCGTTCCGGCTGCCGCAGCGCGAGCGGGCACGGCTGCGCGAGCAGGTCGACGCGCAGGCGGCGTGCCTGCGCAACGAGCGCCAGCGCGCCACGGTCGCCGTCGGGCCCGGCGGCCGCCC
>NZ_JAHKRL010000395.1 GCF_019396405.1 Nonomuraea rhizosphaerae
GAGCGCGACGGCGACGCCTGCGCCCGGCTGCGCGCCACCGTCCTCGCCCACGGCGTCAAAGTGGCGCTGGCCAGGGGACAGGCCCCGCCCGCGCTCGAACCGCTGCCCGACCCCGACGCCGTGTACGTCGGCGGGGGAGGCACCGACGTCATCGTCGCCTGCGCCGCGCGCGGCCCGCGCTCGCTGGTCTGCGCGCTCAAGGCGGTCGAACGCGTGCCCACGGTGCTCGACCGGCTACGTGAGCACGGCTATCGCGCTGAGGGAACCCAGATAATCGCCTCAAAGCTCACCATTCAGCCGGACGGATCGCATAGCCTGACCGCGGCAGACCCGGTCTTCGTCGTCCACGCGACACCCTCGCGCACGGCGTGACCTGACCTGACCGGCACGCATCGGTTATCCTCGCGTGTCTTGCCTACGCACCGGAGAAACCCTCGATGAAGCCGCCGCTCCTGCTGATCGGGCAGGGCTCGAACGACGACGCCGACTCAGCCGAGTTCGGCAGGTTCGTCCACAGGCTCCGTTGCCGCCTCGACCAACGGGCCGCCGACGTGTCCGGCGGCTACCTCGAGCGCGCCACGCCACGGCTGAGCGAGTCCGTCGCCTCGCTCGTGGCACGCGGACACCACCGTCTGGTCGCGCTGCCGCTGAGCCTCAGCAGGCTGGACACGGAATCGCACCCCGCCATGGCGCGCGTCCAGGAGCGCCACCCGACACTGCTGTGCGACTACGGCCGCCCGCTCGGCCCCGACCCTCGGGTGCTCGCGCTGCTGGCCGAGCGGCTCAACGACGCCGCCACCGAGATGCCGCGCGAGATGACCCGGCTGCGCCCGCTCGAACTGGTCGGCGCCCGGCCCCGGCTGCGCGCCGTCGACTCGATGGCCGCCGAGCCGCCGCCGGTCCACGTCGAGCCGGGCGAGACCGCCGTCGTGCTGGTCGGCGAGGGATCCACCGACCCGGCCGCCAACGCCGAGATCCACCGGGTGTCGCGGCTGTTCTGGGAGACGCACGCCTACGACTTCATGACGGTCGAGACCGCCTTCGTCTCCGTCACGCCGCCCGGCGTCCCCGGCGGGCTCGAACGGTGCCGCCGCCTGGGCGCCAAACGCGTGATCGTGGTGCCGTACCTGCTGTTCGCGGGCGGGATGCTGGAGCGCGTGTGGGCGCAGGCGCTGGCGTACGGCGCCGGGCACCCCGATCTCGACATCCGGTGCGCCGAGGTGATCGGCGACTGCGAGACACTGGCCGACGTCGTCATCGACCGTTACGAGGAAGCGCTCCAACCGGTCCCCTGATCCTCCTGGAGGAAGCCGTGCTCGCCGACACGCTCGCCGCGATCCGCCCCGCCGACCGGCGGGCCGTCGCCGAGGCCCGGGCCCACCAGGACCGCCTCACCAAGCCGCGCGGCTCGCTCGGCGCCCTTGAGGAGGTCGCAGTGCGGCTGGCGGGCGCGGCCGGGGTCAGCCCGCCTCCGCTGCCCCATCCGGCCGAGCTGGCCATCTTCGCCGCCGACCATGGCGTGCACGCGCGTGACGTGACGCCGTGGCCGCAGGAGGTCACCGTCCAGATGGTCGGAAATTTCCTGACAGGTGGGGCGGTGGCCAACGCCTTCGCCAAGCAGGTGAACGCCGGCGTGACCGTCGTGGACGTCGGCGTCGCCGCCGACCTGCCCGACGCCCCCGGCCTGCTCAAGCGCAAGGTCGCCCACGGCACCGCCGACATGACCGCGGGGCCCGCCATGAGCGTGGACGAGGCCGTACAGGCGCTGGAGACCGGCATCGCGGTGGCCCGCGACCTGGTGGAGGGCGGCGCCCGCTGCCTGATCACCGGCGACATGGGCATCGCCAACACCACCGCGTCCGCCGCGCTCGTCTCCGCCTTCACCGGCCAGGACCCCGCCCGGGTCACCGGCAGGGGCACCGGCGTCGACGACGAGACGTACGAGCGCAAGGTCGCCGTCGTCCGCGAGGCGCTCAGGGTCAACGGCGTCAACTCCGTCCTGTCCCTGCCCGCCGACGCCCTGCGCGTCCTGGCCGCCGTCGGCGGCTTCGAGCACGCGGCGATAGCCGGCTTCGTCCTCGGCGGCGCGGCCGCCCGCGTGCCGGTCATCCTCGACGGCGTCATCGCCGGGTCGGCCGCCCTGGTGGCCGCGGCGCTCGACCCCGCCGCCGCCGACCACTGCGTCGCCGGGCACCGCTCGGCCGAGCCCGGCCACACCGCCGCCCTGGAGCAGCTCGGGCTGCGGCCCATGGTGGACCTCGACCTGCGGCTCGGCGAGGGGACGGGCGGGCTGCTGGCCTACCCGCTGGTGTGCGCCGCCGTACGCGTCATGCACGAGGTGGCGACGTTCGACTCCGCGGGAGTGACCGAAAAGCACGTGTGATGATGGAGTCATGTCGAGGTACGGCTCCATGTACGGTCCTGACATCACCTTCCTGGGCGTCGAGCGGTGCGACGTCGCCGACCCCGCCACCTACGCGGGCGCCGACGTCGTGATCATCGGCGCCCCGTTCGACGGCGGCACCTCCAACCGTCCCGGCGCCAGGTTCGGGCCCCAGGCCCTGCGCCAGGCCTGCTACCTGCCCCACGACGGCTCCCGGCCGAGCCTGGCGATGCGCGTGGACGCCCTGCGCGACCTGCGCGTGTACGACGCGGGCGACGTCGAGTGCTACTCGGGCGACGTCGAGACCTCGCTGGCGAACATCGAGGAGGCCGTGCACCGCGTCGCCGCCTCCGGGGCGGTGCCGCTCGTCCTGGGCGGCGACCACACGGTCGCGCTGCCCGACGCCAGAGGCACCGCCAGGGCGTACGGGCCCGGCCGCACGGCGATGATCCACTTCGACGCGCACGCCGACACCGGCGACCACACCTTCGGCGACCACCTGTACGGCCACGGCCAGCCCATGCGCCGGCTCATCGAGTCGGGCGCCATCCGCGGCGACAGGTTCCTGCAGATCGGCCTGCGCGGCTACTGGCCGGAGCCCGAGACCCTGCGGTGGATGGCCGAGCGGGGCATGCGCTCGTACGAGATGACCGAGATCGTCGCCCGTGGGCTCGGCGAGTGCCTGACCGAGGCGTTCGGCATCGCGCTGGACGAGTGCGAGCACATCTTCCTGTCCGTGGACATCGACGTCTGCGACCCCGCGCACGCCCCGGGCACCGGGACCCCCGAGCCCGGCGGCCTCTCGTCCCGGGAGCTGATGGATGCGGTACGCCGGATCTGCTACGAACTGCCTGTTGTGGGGATGGAGGTGGTCGAAGTCGCCCCGCCATATGATCACTCGGACATCACCGCTTTCCTCGGGAACCGCGTTATCCTTGAGGCCTTGTCAGCGATGGCCAGACGCCGGAAGGACGATGAGGGCGGGCCCCGCTGGGATCCCTACCAGCCGCTACTTGACGGCCGATAATTTCTCCCGGTAAGACCCGGTAGGTTTAACCTCTTACACACCAAGCTTCGCGAACGGGAGATTCCCCACCATGGGCCCCTACCTCCTCGGCCTGCGGCTTTCCGGGCGCCGGGTCCTCGTCGTGGGCGGCGGTCGCGTCGCCCAGCGAAGAGTGCCCGCCCTGCTGGAGGCCGGCGCCGAGGTCACCGTGGTGTCGACGAGCGTCACGCCCGCACTCGACGACCTGATCGCCTCCGGCAGGGTCGTCTGGCACGCCCGCCCCTACCAGGTCGGCGACTGCGACGGCGCCTGGCTCGTCCAGGCGTGCACCAGCGACAAGTCCGTCAACACCGCGATCGCGGCCGAGGCCGAGGCCAAGCGGATCTGGTGCGTGCGCGCCGACGACAAGGACGCCTCCGCGGCCTGGACGCCCGCCTCCGGGCGCGTCGAGGAGATATCCGTGGCCGTCACCGCGGGCGGCGACCCGCGCAGGGCGGCCGGCATCAGGGACGCGGTCGTGGGCGCGCTGCGCGACGGCACGGTCGACGCGCGGCGCAGCCGCACCAAACCCGTCGGCGTGGCCCTCGTCGGCGGCGGCCCGGGCGATCCGGGGCTGATCACCGTACGGGGGCGACAACTCCTGGCGCAGGCCGACGTGGTCGTCGCCGACCGCCTCGCGCCGCGCGCCCTGCTCGACGAGCTGGCCCCCGACGTCGAGCTGATCGACGCCGCCAAGGTGCCCTACGGCAGGTCGCTGTCGCAGGAGACGATCAACGAGCTGCTCGTCGACCGGGCCCGGCAGGGGAAGTTCGTGGTGCGGCTCAAGGGCGGCGATCCCTTCGTCTTCGGGCGCGGCGGCGAGGAGATGGCCGCCTGCGCCCGCGAGGGCATCCCGGTGCTCGTGGTGCCCGGCATCACCAGCGCCGTGGCGGTGCCCGCGGCGGCCGGGGTCCCGGTCACCCATCGAGGGGTCAGCCAGGAGTTTCACGTGATCTCCGTGCACGTCGCGCCCGACGATCACCGCTCCACCGTCGACTGGCCGGCGCTCGCCCGCTCGCGGGGCACGCTGGTCCTGATGATGGCCGTCGAGCGGCTCGCCGCGGTCGCCGAGGAGCTCCTGAAAGATGGACGCCCTCCGGAGACTCCCGTAATGGTGGTACAGGACGGTACTCTTCCGACCCAGCGGGCGGTTACCGCCTCACTTTCCACCGTGGCCGACCGCGTGTCCGCGGCTGGTATACGGCCGCCGGCGATCGTCGTCGTCGGTGATGTCGTGAGGGTCGGCCAGGAGGTCGAGATGGTACGAGCGGAGCGTCTGCCATGAGCGCGGCCATGAATGGCGGGCTGGGCGACGGCCGCCAGGAGTCGCCAGGGGAGCGGACGTTGGGCTTCCGCGCCGTCGTGGACGGGCCCCCGGCGGGTCCCGGCGGGCAGCGGGAGCCCGGAGACGGACGTCCCGGGCCTGGTGACGGGCGTGCGGGGTCCGGCGACGGACGCCCTGAGCCCGGTGGCGGGCGGGCGGAGTCGTCGGGCGGCAAGCCGCCGGCCTCCAAGGCGTGGGCTCATCTGAGCGAGTCCGCGGAGCCCGGCGAGAGCGAGGCCGAGCGCGATTCGGGCGCGGACGAGCCGGTGGATCGGGCGGGGGCCGAGGGCAAGGCGGCGTCCGGCGATGGGAGCCGGGGCTCCGGTGGCTTCCAGGCGTTCCGCCCCAAGCTGTCCCCTGCCGCCGCGGTGCCGGCCGAGACCGCGGAGAAGCCCGCCGATGACGACGTGGCCGAGCCGGACGCGGAGCAGGCCGACAAGCCCGCCGAGCCCGGCGCCTCGGCCGGGGGCAAGCCCACCGAAGCCGACTCGTCGGAACACGACTCGACCAGCAGTGAGCCCGACGCCACCGAGGTCGCGTCGTCCTCCAGCTCGGAGGGCCCGGAGCTCGACGTCTCCACTGACGAGGACGCCGGTTTCGAGAAGTTCGCCGGCCTCGCGCGGGCCGGCGAGGGGTTGTCC
>NZ_JAHKRL010000396.1 GCF_019396405.1 Nonomuraea rhizosphaerae
GCACGTTCGGCCCGTACGGGTACGGCGGCGTCAGGCTGGGGATGACCGCCAAGCAGGCCAAGGCCACCGGCAAGATCGTGGCCGAGTTCGGCGGCTACTGCTCCGGCTGGGACTACAAGGCCCACCGCAACCCTCGTAACGAGGTGAGCCTCTACATCTCCAAGAAGCGCGGCGTCGCCGTCATCTTCGCGCCACCCGGAGTGCGCACCCCCAAGAACATCGGCGTCGGCTCCACCCTCCGCCAGGTCAAGCGGGCCTACCCGAACGTCAAGGAGGAGCCGAGCGGCTGGTACGCCACCGTGCCGGGCAACCGCAAGGCGTTCTACTACTTCGGCGTCAGCGCGCGGAACAAGGTCAAGCAGCTCGCCCTCGGCCTCAGGGGCCAGGACTGCGTGAACTGACCTCCGCCTGCCGCCTGCGGGACGCCGTTCTCCCGCAGGCGGCATGACCACGGCGCGGGCGTACGTCAGACGCTCCCCTTCTTCCCGGTGGGCAACGTGTACGGCTCGCCGCAGAAGTAGCGGTTCAGCGTGTCGACAGCCGCCAGCAACATCAGCGCCACCCCCGGATCGTTGCGCTGCACGTTGATCGACAGCGTCATCCGGCGCGCGCCCGCCTCGTCGGCGAAGCCGAACGTCTGGTAGCCGGGGATGGAGCCGGTCGCGCCCCACATCTCCCCGCAGGTGAGCCCCACCGACTCCAGCCCGAGGCCGTACCGGGGGAAGATCGGAGCCTGCGGCGTGGCGACGCCGGTGCGCATCAGCGTCAGCAGATCCCGGCCGACGAGCCGCCCGCCGAACAGCGCCCGGTAGAAGCGGTTGACGTCACGGGCGTCCGACACCACGCCGTAGGCCGCCCAGGCGAACGACGGGTTCAGCCGGGTGATGGGCCTGAGCGCGCCGGGCGCGCCCGGATCGGCGCCCTGCGGCAGGTGGTAGCCGGTGGCGTGCGGCCCGTGGATGACGCTCGACGTCACGGGCAGGTACGACCGCGTCATCCCGGCCGGCCGGAACACCCTGCGATCCAGCTCGGCCCCCAGGTCGTGCCCCGTCACCTTCTCCACCAGCAACCCGAGCAGGATGTATCCCGCGTTGGAGTAGGCGAACCGGCCCCGCTCCGGCCGCGGCATCCGCTCCGCCTCCTCGATCAGCCGCTCCGGCGTGTACGTACGCCTGCCGTAACGCTCGGGATCGGCGAACTCGGGAGCGCTGACGTAGTCGGCCAGCCCGCCGGTGTGGTTCAGCAGCTCGCGCACGGTGATCCGGTCACCGCCAGCCACCAGGCCGGGCAGCCGCTCCCCGATCGGCTCGTCCAGCCTGACCTTGCCCTCCCGTACGAGCTGCAGGACGGTCACGGACACCATGCTCTTGGTGAGACTGGCGACCCGGAAGCGCGCCTCCCGCGGCACCGGCGCCCCGGTCTCCAGATCGGCGGTGCCGCTGGTGCCGATCCAGGTCCCGCGCTCGTCGTCGACCCTGGCCAGAACACCGGGCGCGCCGGCGGCCACCACGGCCTCCAGCGCCTGCCGCACCCCGGCGGGCTCCTCACGCCGGCCCTGCCGGAGCGCGACCGACCCGCCGCGCGCGGCCTGCGCGACCGACCCACCGCGCGCGACCTGCGCGACCGACCCACCGTGTCCGGTCCGCGCGACCGACCCACCGTGCCAGACCTGCGCGACCGGCTCGCCGTGCCCGGTCCGCGCGACCGCCGGCGACGGGAACAGCACCCCCGCTACGACGAGAGCCACAGCCGAGAGCAGCCGGCCGTTCACTGGCGACATGCGTGCCTTCCTTCCGATGGAGTCGTGGAGATCGATCTCCATCCTGGAGGCGCCGCACGCGGATCTCCTCCCCACCGCTGACGATCTCTCCCTGCGACGACGGTCGGACCCACCGTACGACTCTCGGCTGACGTCACAGCGGCAAGCCCTCATGTGCCGGGCGCGGGGATGCGGGCAAAGCCGTTGACGTTCTTCCGGCCCGGGTGCGATGCTCGGCCTGGTTCGGTCGTCGAGATGGCGGTGGAGCGCTGGGATGTGAGTCACCGGTTCAGGGCCGGTGGTTGACACCGCATCGTTGCGCCGCTCGACCGGTGCCGGGCCATGTCCGAATGGCTCTTCGCGAAAGGTCGGCAGGCGATGAAGATCGCTTTCTTGGGTGATGTCCATGGTTGTGTGCTGCACGCGCTGGGTGCGGCCGTGGTGCTGCGGAGGCGACGGGAGATCCGGCTCGACGCCGTGATCCAGGTCGGCGATCTGGGCGCCTTCCCGTCGTCCGGCCGGTGGGACGAGTCCAGCCGCCGTTTCGGCGGGGATCATCCCGCCCAGGAGGACTTCTTCCGCCTGCTCGACCCGTCACCGGCGCTCGCCGACGGCGTGCGCTCGGCTCTCGGGCAGATCCCTTCAGTGCTGTTCGTCAGCGGCAACCACGAGGACCACGACTGGCTGGCCTCCCTGCACGACAAGGCGTCCGCCGAGGTCGTGCCGGTCGACCCGCTCGGCGCCTACCGCCACGTCGCCTGCGGCAACGTGGTCGAGGTCGCCGGGCAGCGCGTGGCGTTCCTGGGGCTGATCGAGGTTCCCGGGAAGATGGACCTGGACGAGAGCGCGTACGCGCGACTGATGGCGGCCGGACCGGGTGACGTGGACATCCTGGTCACTCACGACGGCCCGTACGGGATGTCACACGACCGGCGCGGGAACGTCCAGGGCTCGCCGAAACTGACCGCGCTCCTGGAACACCTGCAACCGCGCCTGCACGTCAGCGGCCACTACCACCACCCCAACGGCCCACGCCATTACGGCCGCACGACGTCGTACGCGCTCGCCCAGTTGGTGCGGCCCAAGTCCACCCGATGGGAGCCGGAGCCGGTCAACCCCGAGCAGCGGGTGACGGCCGGCAGCGTCGGCCTGCTCGACACGGAGACCGGCGACTTCGCGTACGTGCGCGACGATTGGCTGGCCGACGTCAGGGGGGACGCGCTGGACCTGGCCGGACTTGTCGCAGCCCACTCCTGATCGATCAGCCAGGACGGGCGACGATCGATCCGATGTGGTCACCGGCTGAGGTCGGTGCCAGGAGCGGCGAATTCGACTCGTGGCTTCACGACAGACCGGAATAACCTGCGCTTACGGCATCGCCGAAGAGGACTCGCTCCGGCCAAGGTGCCGCCTGCGTTCGGGAAGGCGCCCGAACGTCGGCGAGGACCACGCTTTTGTGGGGTGTGGGGGGGCGCCGAGCCCCCCTGCGCGACAGCGCCCCAAGCTCGTGAACGAGCGTGTCAGGAATCGCCCTCCACCCGCATCACGCTCGCCACCGCCCGCACGATGTCAAGGTCCCGCAGCTCCTCCATCGTCGCCGTCAACGCCGCGTCCGTAGCCCGGTGAGTCACGATCACCAGCTGGGCGTCGTCCCCGCGCCCCTCCTGCCGCACCGTCTGGATGGACACGTCGTGCTTGGCGAACAGCTCCGCCACCCGGGCCAGCACGCCGGGTTTGTCGGCCACGTCCAGCGCCACGTGGCAGCGCGTGACGGTCTCGCCCATCGGGTGCACGCGCAGGTCGGCGTACGTGGACTCGGAGGGGCCGCGGGTTCCGGCGAGGCGGTTGCGGGCCACGGCGACCAGGTCGCCGAGGACGGCCGAGGCCGTGGGCGCGCCGCCGGCGCCCTTGCCGTAGAACATGAGCTGCCCTGCCGACTCCGCCTCCACGAAGACCGCGTTGTACGCCTCGCCCACGCCGGCCAGCGGGTGCGTACGGGGGATCATCGCCGGGTGGACCCGCACCCCCACGGACCGCCCGTCGTCGGAGCGGGCGCAGATGGCCAGGAGCTTGATGACGTACCCCATGGCCTTGGCGGAGGCGACGTCGGTGGCGGTGATGTCGGTGATGCCCTCGCGGTGCACCTCGGCCGCCGTCACCCGGCTGTGGAAGGCGAGCCCGGCCAGGATGGCGGCCTTGGCGGCGGCGTCGAAGCCCTCGACGTCGGCCGTCGGGTCGGCCTCGGCGTAGCCGAGGGTCTGGGCCTCCTCCAGGGCGTCGGTGAAGGACGCGCCCGTGGAGTCCATCTTGTCGAGGATGTAGTTGGTGGTGCCGTTGACGATGCCGAGCACCTGTTTGACGTGGTCGCCGGCCAGCGACTCGCGCAGCGGACGCAGCAGCGGGATGGCTCCGGCGACGCTCGCCTCGAAGTACAGGTCGCCCTCGCCGGCGCGGGCCGCCTCGTGCAGGGTGGCGCCGTCCTCGGCGAGCAGCGCCTTGTTGGCGGTGACGACCGACTTGCCCCGGGAGAGGGCGGCGACGATCAGCGAGCGGGCGGGCTCGATGCCGCCGATGACCTCGATGACGATGTCCACGTCGTCGCGGGTGACGAGCGTCTCGGCGTCCGTGGTCAGGAGGGCGGGATCGACCTCGACGTCGCGTTTGCGGCCCAGGCGGCGTACGGCGACCCCGGCCAGCTCCAGCGGCGCCCCGACGCGCGCGGCCAGGTCGTCGCCCTGCTCGGCGAGCAGGCGGATGACCTGCGAGCCGACCACCCCGCAGCCCAGCAAGGCCACTTTCAGCGGTTTCACAGTTGCCCCCTCAACAGGTCGTCCTCGGTCTCGCCCCGCACGATGACGCGCGTCTCGCCGTCGCCGACCGCGACCACGGCGGGCTTGGGCAGGTAGTTGTAGTTGCTGGCCAGCGAGCGGCAGTAGGCCCCCGTCGCCGCGACCGCGATGAGGTCGCCGGGCGCGAGGTCGGCCGGCAGGAAGCAGTCACGCACGATGATGTCGCCGCTCTCGCAGTGCTTGCCGACCAGGCGGCTGAGCATCGGCTCGGCGGAGCTCTCGCGGCTGGCCAGCACGGCCGTGTAGTCGGCCCCGTACAGGGCGGTGCGCACGTTGTCGCTCATGCCGCCGTCGATGCTCACGTACGTGCGCAGGCCCTCGACGTCCTTGACCGTGCCGACCTCGTACAGCGTGACGCCGCCGGGGCCGATGATGGTGCGGCCCGGCTCGACGGTCAGGCGCGGGATCGGCAGCCCGGCGTCCGTGCAGACCTTGGTGACGATCTCGCGCAGGCCGTCGGCGATGCGCTTGATGTCGGGCGCCTCGTCCTCCTCGACGTAGGCGATGCCGTAGCCGCCGCCCAGGTCGAGTTCGGGCAGCACGACGCCGTGCTCGTCCTTGATCTGCACGAGCAGCGTGGCCAGGCGGCGCGCGGCCACCTCGAACCCGGCGGTGTCGACGATCTGCGAGCCGATGTGCGAGTGGAGCCCGACCAGCTCCAGCGAGGGCAGCGCGAGGATGCGGCGCACGGCCTCGGCGGCGGCCCCGGTGTTGAGGGACAGGCCGAACTTCTGGTCGTCGTGCGCGGTCGCGATGAACTCGTGCGTGTGCGCCTCGACGCCGGTCGTCACCCGGATCATCACCTTGGGGCGTACGCCGTGCCGCTCGGCCAGGAAGCCGAGCCGCGCGATCTCGTCGTAGGAGTCGACGACGATGTGCCCGACGCCCGCCTCCAGCGCCCGGGTCAGCTCGGCGGAGGACTTGTTGTTGCCGTGCAGCGTGATGCGCGCGGCGGGGAACCCGACGCTGAGCGCGACCGCCAGCTCGCCCCCGCTGGCCACGTCGAGGCCGAGGTCCTCGTCCTTGAGCCAGCGCACGACCTCCTTGCACAGGAACGCCTTGCCGGCGTAGTGCACCTCGGAGCCGGCGAAGGCGGTGGCGTAGTCGCGCATGCGCGAGCGCACGTCCTGCTCGTCGAGCACGTAGAGGGGGGTGCCGTGCTCGCGGGCCAGATCGCGGACGTCGACGCCGCCGACCGTGAGCGCGCCATCGGTCCGGCCCGACGTTCGCGGCCAGATCGCGGGGTTGATCCGGTTGAGGTCGGCGGGCGCCTGCGGCGGGCGCTCGTGGGGCAGCATCTCGGCGTGCCGGTCCCCGGCGGGATGGGCGAATCGACTCACCCGATCGAGGCTATCGGAACCCTCGAACCCCCAGGACCGGCTGCCCACGTATCGAGACGCCACCAAGCCCCAAAAGGGATATTTTTACGATTTTTCGCCCATTCGCCGTAAAAATCACAGTCGCTCCGGCCCCGGGAGCACCTTCAGCACCGCCTCCGCGAGCCGCACCCGCGCCGTGTGCACCGGCTCGGGCGGCGCGTCCCCCATGGGGAGGGCCGGCGCCCGCTCGAAGGCGTCATGGTACGCCGAGGCCAGCCGGAACAGGTACGCCTCCCACCCGGGCGTCCGGCTCACCCGCCGCCCCGGCAGCTCGGCCAGCACCCGCAGCACGGCCCGGTCACAAGGGTGATCGAGCAGCTCGGGCCGGAACCCCTCGGCAGGAACCCCCAGGTCGCGGGCCCACCGCCGCACGGCCACCGCCCGCACATGCCCATAACGTACGACAAAGCCGGGGTTGTCCCAGGTACGCGGAAGATCGGGCCAGAAGTCGGGCACCTCAAGCGGCTCGACCGACAGCACCAGCGCCCCCGGCACCGCCACGGTGACCCGCAGGAACCCGTTGCCCAGCACCCGCGCCGAGGGCCCCAGCCGCGCCGCCAGCTCCCCCGGCGGGACGCCCCGCCGCAGGGCGGCGGCCGAGACGTACACGGCCTCCCGCTCCCACGTCCCTTCGGGCACCGGCGGCTCGCCGAGCACCTCGGCGA
>NZ_JAHKRL010000397.1 GCF_019396405.1 Nonomuraea rhizosphaerae
CCCCGCCGGTCGCGTGGCGCCCGCCGCTGCCCGGCACCGAGCGGGCGCTGGCCCGGGTGCTGGCCGACCCGCGCCTGCCGGCCGCCAACGAGCGCGCCGTCGGCCGCCTGACCTCGGCCCGTCCGCAGCTCGCCGGCGTACGGCGGGCCTCGGAGGTGCTCGACCTGCCGGAGCTGATGTTCCTGCACGCCGGCCCGCCCATCGACTGGGAGCGCGCGTCGGGCCCGATGCGCGGCGCGCTGATCGGCGCGATGCTCCTGGAGGAATACGCCCACGACGTCGAGTCCGCCCAGGAACTGCTGGCCGGCGGCCGGGTGCGGCTGGAGCCGTGTCACGGGCACGCCACCGTCGGGCCGATGGCGGGCGTGGTCAGCCCGTCCATGTGGATGCTGGAGGTGAGCGACGCCGAGCACGGCGGCAAGGCGTACTGCTCGCTGAACGAGGGCCTGGGCAAGGTCCTGCGTTACGGCGCGTACGGCCCCGAGGTGCTCGACCGGCTGCGGTGGATGGACCGCGTGCTCGGCCCGGTGCTGTCGGCGGCGGTCGAGCTGAGCGGCCCGATCGACCTGCGCGCGCTGATCGCGCAGGCCCTGCAGATGGGCGACGAGCTGCACAACCGCAACCGCGCGGCGACCTCGCTGCTGCTGCGCGAGCTGGCCCCCTGGGTGGTGGAGGCCGCGCCCGGCAGCGCCGCCGACGTACTGCGGTTCGTCAACGGCAACGACCACTTCTTCCTGAACGCCGCCATGGCCGCGGCCAAGGTCGCCACCGACGCGGCCAGGGACATCCCGGGCTCGTCGATGATCGTGGCGATGGCGCGCAACGGCACCGACTTCGGGGTGCAGGTCTCGGGGCTGGGCGACCGGTGGTTCACCGGGCCGGCGGGCGTCCCCGACGGGCTCTACCTCGGCGCGTACGGCCCCGGCGACGCGAACCCGGACATCGGCGACTCCACCATCACCGAGACGTCCGGCCTGGGCGGGTTCGCGATGGCGGCGGCCCCGGCGATCGTGCGGTTCGTGGGCGGCGAGGTGGCGGACGCGATGGCGGCCACGCGGTCCATGTACGAGATCACGCTGACCGAGCATCCGGCGTTCCAGATCCCGGGGCTCGGCTTCCGCGGCACGCCGGTCGGGATCGACGTCACCCTGGTGGCCCGCACCGGGTTGCTGCCGATGGTCAACACGGGCATCGCGGGCCGGGTCGCGGGGACCGGGCAGGTGGGCGCCGGACTGGTGAAACCGCCGGTGGAAGCGTTTTCGTCGGCATTGCTGGCGCTGGCCGCGGCGACTGAATGACCTTTTTCCCGTCCTGACATTTCCCCACGTCAGGTTGATGGTAAGAACGCCCGCCGAGTGGCTTTGGCAATGTCGGCCCTATATCGTGGCGATCCTCATAATCTGGAAGTATTGCGCGAAGTTCGTGACCGACGAGGCG
Source organism: Nonomuraea rhizosphaerae (assembly GCF_019396405.1). Taxonomy (GTDB): domain Bacteria; phylum Actinomycetota; class Actinomycetes; order Streptosporangiales; family Streptosporangiaceae; genus Nonomuraea; species Nonomuraea rhizosphaerae. Next base: position 1,438 of record NZ_JAHKRL010000397.1, read on the forward strand.
GGAGATTGGGGCGGGACATGGCAGCCGACCGCTTGCTCAGCGGCCCCGGCGCGGAGGGGGCGGAGGGGAACGCCTCCCAGAGCCAGGGGCGGTTGATCGGCAGGCGCTACCGGTTGATGTCGCCGGTCGGCCGGGGCGGCATGGGCATGGTGTGGCACGCGCACGACGTGCTGCTCGCCCGTGACGTGGCGGTCAAGGAGCTGATCCTGCCGTTCGGGCTCGACCAGGCGGGCAAGCAGGTGGCCCACCGGCGCATGCTGAGGGAGGCCAGGTCCGCCGCGCGGCTGACCCACCCGGGCATCGTGACCGTGCACGACGTGGTCGAGGAGGACGGCCGGCCCTGGATCGTGATGGAGCTGGTCCGCGCGTGGTCGCTGGAGCAGGCCGTACGCCAGAGCGGGCCGCTGCCGGTGATCCAGGCGGCCGAGATCGGCATCCGGGTGCTCGACGCGATCAGGCACGCGCACGGCGCCGGGATCCTGCACCGCGACATCAAGCCGGGCAACGTCCTGCTCACCGCCGACCGCGTGGTGCTGACGGACTTCGGCATCGCCGCCATCGAGGGCGACGTCACCATCACCCAGACCGGGCTGCTCATGGGCTCGCCCGCGTACGTCCCGCCGGAGCGCCTGTCGGGCCAGTCGATCACGCAGGCGGCCGACCTGTGGTCGTTCGGGGCGACGCTGTACGCGGCCGTCGAGGGGCGGCCCCCGTACGAGGGGCCCGACGCGATCGCCGTGCTCGGCGCGGTGCTCCAGCAGGACCCGGTCGCCCCGCAGCGGGCGGGCGCGCTGACCCCGATCATCGAGGGGCTGCTGCGCAAGGACCCTGCCGAACGTCTCACCGCCGAGCAGGTCAGCGACCTGCTGGAGCGGGTGCTGCACATGCACGGCTCGGTCCGGCCCCGGGTCGCCGAGCCGTCGCGGTCGCTGCCGTCCGAGGCCGACCCGACGCCCACCGGGCTGATGCCGCCGCTGGACTCGCTGTCCGGGCCGATGCCCTCGCGCATCGTGGAGACGCCGTCCGGGCCGGTGCGCGTGCCGTACGACCCGCTGACCAGCCCCTCCGGCGGATACTCGATGCCGTACGACGGGGTGTCGAGCCCGTCGGGCAGCCACCGGACGGACGCGCTGCCCGCCCCGGCCCGGCCGGACGGGTTCGACGCGTTCGGCACCGCGTCGGGGCCGCTCCGGCTGCCGGAGGGCTCGCCCCGGTCGCTGAGCGACCCGGCCCGGCCGCGCGGGACGGCGCCGCCCTCGTTCGGCGGCACCTCTGACCCCTTGGCGTCAGGGCCGGTCAGGCCGCCGCTGTTCCCCGAACAGCCGCGCGTCCTGGCCGACCCGTCCGGGCCCCAGCCCTTCCCCGAGCCGCCACGCGTCCTCGCCGAGCCCTCGGGGCCGCAGCCGTTCCCCGACCGGCCGCGGGTCCTGGCCGAGCCGTCCGGACCCCAGCCCTTCCCCGAGCCGCCGCGGGTGCTCGCCGACCCGCCCTTCGGCGGCCCGGCGGGGCCCGGCCGGATGCCGGGGTCGGTGAGTCCGCTCGACTCGGCCGACGACCCCTTCGGCCCGTCGGGGCCGCAGCCGATCCTGCCGCTGACCAGCGACAGCCGAGCCACCCCCTGGCCGCTAGCCACCCCCGACCACCTGCGCGACCAGGCGATCAGCCTCTCGCGCGACCTGAGCCACAACCGCCTGGCCACGCTGGCCGGGTCGGAGCGCATGACCAGGAGCAGGCGCAGGCCCGACGAGGACGAGGGCGGCTGGATCAGGGACGGCCGTCCCACGGCCCGCCTCGTGTTCACCGCCGTCGGCCTGCTGAGCGCGGTCGTGGCCGTGGTGGTGTTCGTCACCTCCGGCGGCGAGGCGCCCCGGCCGACGCCGAGCGCGGCGACCGCCGCCGCGTCGCAGCCCGCCGCCGACCCGCCGACGGCGGGC
>NZ_JAHKRL010000398.1 GCF_019396405.1 Nonomuraea rhizosphaerae
GGCATCACCCCTGCAGGTTTCGCCTGCAGGGGTGATGCCGTGTTGGCGACTTCGGCGCGTAGTCGGTGTGAGTAGTGCGGGAAGTCCGGCCGCTCCAGGGGCGTCGCTGGTACACGTGAAGGAGGGATACCTTACAGGCACGGATCGATGTACCAAACGGGGTCCCAATAAACGCGCGCTGGAGTGGAGCTTACTGGAATATCCTGATACTTCGTTCCATCCTGCTTTTTTAGGCGGACCGTTACGTTTCCTGTTTGACTATTAGCGACGGCGCCGTAGCCCAGGAAGTTCGATATGGTACGTTCGGTGCACCTGTAAAGCTTAAATACAGTGTGCTGACCGTCACCTTCGCCGACGGCGACGCATACATACGCGGACGGGCAATTGTTGATGGCGATGTCGCGTAGTGGCGTGCTCAGATCTCGAATCAAAACCTCCGTATCACGGTAGAAGGGGAACAGGCCCGGGGAGGCCAGTGCTCCTGCACTAGACGTGTTTGCATGAGCCGCCCCTTTCGCTTGCCCCGCCTGTGCCGCCGGAGTGGTAGCCGAGAACACAGAAACCAGCACGACGAATGCAGCGACGATGTGCGACAGCCTTGCTCGTAAGACCTGTAGTGCTCCTGACTTGATTGTCATGACCCTCTCCTGAATCGTGAAACCTGATCATGCAGTGCGGGAAGTTAGCACCGCTCGTTAAGCGTCTGCTGATGGCACGGAGGAATCGAGGGCATACTCCGGACAAAGACCGGGCATAGATTCGGACACGTTACTTGTGACGATTTATGCGCCCTATGTGCTTCTGCGCGGTACGGATACGCACTTGCATGGATGGCCTCGTCACGCAGCGATGGCTGCACCGACTCTTACCTGTAGCCAATGCATCGGCCATAACTGCACGGGGCAGACAAGCTGGTCAGCTACTTCGGGCGTGGATGAACGGCGTGAACGGGAAGCAACACCACGGCGGTGACGCTCGACACGATCAAGACCGCACCGCCTACTGAGCCCCATACGGTTATGGCCAAAATCGCCGTACTGGACAGCAGCAGCGTGCCGCCGACCGGGCGGCCAACCGCGGCGACCGCCGCGACCGCCACGGCGACAACCACCGGCACCAGCACCTCCGTGCCCGGCCACGGCCTGCACACCAGCTCCATCGCCACCACGACCGCCAGCCACGCCACCGTCACAACCGCCACCCGCAACGCGGAGCCGGTCCGCCCGGCGTGCGGCGCGGGAACCGCACTCATTGCTGAACCTCCTGCATCAGCTGGTACGACTCGTCGCCGCCCTTGCGGATCCGGCCTGCCTTCTCCAACGTCCGCAACGCGGCCGGGATCTCGCCGAGCGACACCCCGTCCAGCCGCCGCCGCGCCGCCACGCACAGCGCGCCGACGTCCTTCGGCCCGCTGATCAGCACGTGCTCGACCACGGCCTGCACGTCCCCCGGCGACCACTGCGGCGCGGTCGAAGAGGCCTTCGCCGGCGTCACCGCGCCCGGCTCGCGCGGGTCGACGCCGCGGCGGCGCATCTCGTGGTACTCCTCGAAGAAGCCCGCGGTGATGTCGTCGAGCTTCCCGGCGGCGGGGCTGGTGGCGATCTCGTACAGGTCGCGCGAGATGGCTGCGCGCCACTTTCCGCCGGGCCGGTTGTCGATGCCCTTGAGGTAGCCGAGACCATGCGTCTTGTCTCGGGTGCCTTCCCAGAACGCTTGCAGCAGCGACGGGTCGGCGGCCAGGCCGACCATGTTCCAGTCCTGGCTGGAGCCGGTGCGGAACGCGGCCACGCTGCCGCCGCCGGACAGGTTCGAGCGGAGCGTGTTGCTGATGGGCTTGCCGCCGAAGTTCTCCAGACCCAGGTTCTGCGTGTAGACGTCGATCGCCCCGCCTGGCTTCCTCCAGGTTTTCGCGGCGGTGGCCAGGAACACGGTCGCTTCCGCGCCGAGGGCGTCGTCGCCCAGGAGCAGCGGCAGCTCCTCGACTGCGACGTACAGCAGCACCATGCCGCCCAGGTCCGGGTCACCTGGCACCAGGAACGGCTTGCCGTGCCGTTCCCGGCCTTTGTTGTCGACCCACGGCGCGTGCGCGATGTGCTGCGCGCGGCGGCCCATCACGTAGTCGAGCGCCTGAAGTTCCTCCCAGCACGCTGGCACGCCTTCACGGCTGATCGGGGTGCGGCCGTTCCAGTCCGGCTGCGAGCTGCCGTCCTGGGCGTCGAGCAGCACCGCCACAGCAAGCTCGCACTGGTGCACGAGCGCCAGCTTGCTGCCGCCGAACCCGGACTTGCCCGCGCCGGTCGACCCGGCGTTGATGCCCATCTGCGCGCCCGCGCTCGTGGTCCAGAACGACCAGTGGGCGGGCTTGAGGTCGAAGAACGAGCCGACGCGGGCGATGCCGGTCTCCGGGTCGATCGCTGCGGCGTAGTCCTCCAGGTACTGCACCTTGCGCAGGTTGTCGCCCCGCTCGACGATCGTCACCCGGGCTCCGGAGTGGTCGCCGCCGGGGGCTGGCCCCAGCTCGACTTGGTCCTTGCCGACGCGGCGGGCGGACGCGATGGTGCCTTTGGCCTTGTCCATCCGGTCGAACTCGGTCTTGCCGGGCTCGCCGACGATGACGGCGGTGAAGCCGCCGGGGACGGGCTCCGGCTTGGTGAGGTGGGTGTTGGCGAACACGGCGTTGTTGGAGGCGACTGTCTGCTCCCACCACGCTTCGACGCCCGCCACGGTGTCCTTCGGCGGGGCCTTCGGCCGGTCCGTCCGGCGGTCCGTGGCCGAGCGGTGCAGGCCGTACCAGTAGTTCGCGTACGTGACCACGCCAACGACCCACAGCGCCAGCGCCATCAGCCCGTACGGGCCGACGAACGGGGCGACCAGCAGCCACAGGCCGCCCGCCACCTTCCGCTTCAGGGCGGCCTTCTGGCCGCGTCGCCGCGCCTTGACCAGGGTCGCGCCTACGGCGATGACGACGGCCGGCCCGGTGACTTCCAGGCCGAGGCCGGTCACGTCGGCCAGGACGGCGGCGGTCTGGATGGTGGCCAGCCACGCCACCGGCCGCACGTACGCCATCCGGCCGCGCTGGCGGTGCTTGATCCGGCGGAACGCGCGCCGCATCCGGCGGGGTTCGGGCTGTTCCTCGGGCTCGGTCTTCTTCTTGCTGACGGTGGTGGCCATGGAGTGCGCTCCCTTCCGAGCGTGCGGGGTGATCGCTCTGCTCCGGGCACCCGCCACGACCAGGCCGTGGCGGGACCCGCAACCTCAGCGGTCAGGCGGTCGCGGCGGCCGCCGCGTCCTTCGCGATCAGCGCGGCCACGTTCGCGGCCTAGTTGAGCAGGTCCTGCAAGATGGCGGCGTTGCCGACGAGGTCGGAGTGCTGGGCGAGCAGGTCGCCCATGCTCGCGACGAGGTTGTTGCTGGTGGCGGCGAGGCTGGACAGCTCCTGCGCCATCTGCTCGTGCGCGAGGGCGTAGCTGGTGAGGCCGGTGGCTTCCTGGGCGACGGACATGGTGTTTCCTTCCGGTTGCGGCGCTTGCTCGGTGCCGGTGTTGTGGGTTTCTGCCCGCTGTTTTGCTTGCGTGTTCGGTTCGGGGGCGGCTCGGGTGAAGCGGAGTTCCTGGCCGCACGCGCATCTGATGGCAGCCTTGTCCTGGCCGGGGTGGAGCATCACGGAGTGCGTGGCGCCGCACTTCTGGCACGTGTCGGTGGCGATGATGATCGTGTTAGTGATCAGCCTGCCGCCGTCCGGCGCGGGCGGCGTTTCGTACGTCGGGTCGTCGTGCACGACCTCGGCTTCGACTTCGAGCGTCCGGTAGGCGTGCCGACCACCCTTCGCGGCTTCGACGATGATGCGGCGGGCCGCGCCGATAATCTTGGCCGCGCCGTACACGGTCCCGCCTGCGGTCACGGCTGTGACGCCCAGCAGCTCCAGGCCGGCCGACAGGGCGCGGGCGCGTTTGGTGCCGCGTCCCTGTAGCGCCTTCTGCGCCCGGTCGTAGGCGTCGCGGGTCGCGGTGTAGCCGTTGCGGAACTCGGTGGCGGCCTGCGTGCGGCCTGACCGCCACGCGCCGGCGGTGACGGCTTTGGCTGCGGTGCGGGCGTCGGGCCGACGCCACAGGATGACGCCGGTGACGGCTGCGGCGACGACCAGGGCGAGAATGAGCATGATCATTTCGATTCCACCTGGGACTTGAGGGTGTTGGCGTTGGAGCTGAACTGGCCGCTGATGTACGCCCAGGTCGGGCCGGACGTCATGACGACGATCGTGATCAGCGCCGAGAGCGCGAACAGGCCCCACTGGCTGGGCCGTCCGATGTCCCAGTCGGACACGCCGATCATGACGCCGATGGCGACGAGCACCAGGGCGATGAACGCGGGGACGCCGATCCACACCTCCAGGCCCCAGTCCGCGCCGAGCGTGACCAGCCACGCGGCGACACCGATGAGGCCGACACCGCCGAGGATCATGACGACGGCGACGACAAAGTGGATCTTCCGGAACAGCGTGCTGTGTCGCATGACCGCGATGGCGGGCGCGAGGAACACCGCGGCGACCACGGCACCGCCGATGACCAGGCCGAAGGAGAGATTCATGGAAGGGATTGCCTTTCAGGCGAGAACGACTGTGAAGAGGTACACGACAGCGCCGACGGCCAGGACAGCGGCCAGCAGCGACGGGTAGCGGATGATCAGGAAGAGGGGCTGCAGGATGACGTTCGCGAGAATGACCGGCGTCCCGTACAGGCCGTAGGCGATCCGCAGGGCGATGGCGTCGCGGACGAACTGCGGCGGGTCGATCCAGTACTGTCGGGCCAGCGTCGCGATCGACGCGGGCCGTTGACCGAACAGGCCGTCGCCCACCACGAGGTCGTCGAGCATCTGCTCCAGCCGGGGCAGCAGCGCGTCGGCGGCCGTCGACCAGACCGGCACCGCGTTCTCTGCGGGCTCGTCCTGCTCGGCGGGCACAGCGGCGATGTCGGCGACCGGTGCGGGGAACGGGCCGTGGACCACGTTGTCCTGCTCGGGCTGCTCGTCGCCGTCGTCTGCGGGCAGGCTCAGCTCATACATCGCTACTTCCTCCCTTCTGAGCCTTGAGGTGGTTGGCGTGCTTGGTGTTCAGGTCCTCGGCGATGGTCCGCATCTGCTTGGTCAGGTGCAGGCCGTCCGCGTGGGCCTTGGCCGGGTCGCGTTTGGCGAGCTGGGCGAGTTCGGCTGCGACCCAGCACGCGGCGAGGAAGAAGCGGCGCATGCCGTTCCGTTCGCCGTTGATCCGGCGGGTGTGGAACGCCTTCCGCTCCTCGGGGCCGGTGCGGTTCCTGGCCAACGTGCTCCTCCTCCTGCTTACAGGCTGTGATCTTTGATAGGCTGCGCCTCGCGTGCGCGCATGCGCGGGCGTGCGCGCTGCGCAGCGCGGGCGCGCGTTGGGCCGTCCGCGAAGCTGCCGGTCAGCGCCGCAGCGGCAGCGAACCGCCCCGAAACCCCGGTCACGGACCGTCACCTCCTTGGGGTTCGTCGACGTCCTCGAACAGCGCCGCCAGCTCGATGTCCCAGTTGATGCGGGCTCCCTCCTGGCCGACCGGCACGAGCTTCGCCGTCTCGTCCAGGAGGCTGCGCAGGCTGGCGGCGGGGACGCGGAACGTCACCTTGTCCGGGCCCCAGCGCAGCGTGAACAGCGTCCACATCGGGTCGCCGGACGGGCGGACCTGCAGCTCCCCGCAGGAGGCCAGCTCGTCCACGCCCTTGAGGAGCACGTCGCGGGGCACGTCGAGCCTGACGACGCCGCCGCTGACGTGCACCTGCACGAACCATGGGTCGACCGGGAGGTAGTGCAGCCATCCCATGAGGAACTTGTCGGGGTTGTTGTCCTGCCACATCGGCAGGACGGCGCTGAGTTTGGCCCAGCTCACGTCGGGGTGGTCCATGTTGTGTCCTTCGGGTGTCGGGTTGGTTGGGTGTCGTGTCACGCCGCGTTGGGCGCGGTGCCGGGGGCCGTGTCACCGGGTGTGTCACGGGTTGTGCCATCGGTTGTGTCACGGGCCGTGTCACCAGGCGTGTCACTGGCTGCGTCGTCCGTGTCATCGGTCGCGCCGTCCGTGTCACGGGGCGTGCCACCGTCTGCGCCACCGGTCGTGTCACGGGGCGTGCCACCGGTTGTGTCATTCGGTGCCAGCCCGGCCTGTTCGATGTACCGGTACGCGGTGCGCGTGCTGACGCCGTACTCCTCGATGGCCTTGTCGCGCAGGTCCGCGACCTCCAGGCCGGGGTGGGTCTTGACCAGGTCATGCAGCCACTTGATGCGCCGCGCAAGCTCCTCGCTGGAGGGTTGACCCGGCGTGCCATGGCGCGTGCTGTTCGGCTTGCGTGACACAGGCTTCTGCGTCACGGGCTTCTGTGTCACGGGGGGCGGTGACACAGGCTGCTGTGCCACGGGAGGGTGTGCCACGGAGGGCGGTGACACGGCCGGAGCTGTGTCACCGCTCGTGCCACCATCCGTGTCACGAGGTGTGTCACGGTACGCGCCAGCAACAGAGCTTGCATCAGCGGCAGGCGGGATTGCCGGACGCTCCGTCGTGTCACGACCTGTGCCACGGCTCTCCTGCCAGAACGCGGGCGTCTTCACCTTCGTCAGCTCGGCCGTGTTGTACAGCGCGGCGATCTGGTTGAGCAGCCGCTCCTGCTTGTCCTTGTCCTGCACGAGCCCGGTGTGCTCGACCGCGCGGTCCATCGCCTTGTCCAGCGCCGCCAGCGCGCGGGCCTGCTTGCAGTCGGAGGCGTCGGCCTCGCGTAGCGCGCGGGCACGCTTCGCTGTGAGGGCGACTCGGGTGAGGCGGCGGTGTACGTCCACCTCCGTCGCGGTCCGGTCGGACGACTCGGCCAGGCCGATCCGGACCAGCACGCGCTCAGGGGTGAGCCGCCAGTTGATCCGGCTTCGGCCGGTGAGCCGCTGCCGCTCGATCGACATGCCGCGCTCCCACAGCCAGGCGGCGACGATCGGCGCGGCCAGCCGGAACACAGCCTCGGGGAAGCTGCTGGAGTCCATGCTGGACAGCACCGCGGACAGGCAGGTCAGCGCCCATACGGCCAGGCCGTCGATGCCCGCCTTGTGGTTCTCCCGCATGTTCCGGCGGGCCCGGACGGCGCTGGTCACCATCGCGACCTCGATGAACGCGAACAGCAGGACCCGCAGCGGGCCGTCGAAGCCGAGCACGTCGCCGGAGAAGCGCCACATGCCCTGCGCGGACACGCCGGTCGCGATGGACGCGGACACGACGGTCAGCACGTCCTCGACGGGACGTGGCGCGACGTAGCGGGCCAACAGCCAGGCGGCAGCTCGCCAGGCCAGGCGCAGCACCTTGACTGTCAGCGCCAGGCCCGCGAGCGCGACGAGGGCGATGATCGCCGAGCTGATCGGGTTGGTGGTGACGTAGTCGAACACGTCGGCGAGGGGGTTCACGCGGCCTCCTCGTTGTCGCGTGCTATACCGCTTGCGAGAAGGAGGTCGAGGCGCACCCAGGGGGCCAGGCCGGCCCGGATGCCGTGCGGCTCGTAGCCGTGCAGCATGAGGTCTGCGGCCTCCTCGGCCTGTGCCGTCACCTGGCACTCGTATCGGGCCGGGCATCCGGCGCAGCGGGCGGCGGCGGCCTGCTCGTAGAAGCCGCGCTGGATCATGGCGTTGAGGCCGGGTTCCTTGTCGGGGAACCAGTGATCGGGGTCGACGCCGGGCCGGGTGCACAGCCCCGTCTCGGTGATCGTGTCGTACATGGAGCGGAGGCGGGGGAGGTCCATCGTGGGGTCGTTTGGGCGTGTCATACTTCTCGCAGACCTTTCAGGTCGTGTTCTCTCGGCTAATTGGGTTGGTTGGGAAGAGCAGGGCGGCCTCCGGTGCGGGATGGGTACCCGTAGCGTTCCGGGGGCCGCTTACTTTTGCGCCCGCACCGGAGTGTTATCTAGATAACATGTCGTACTGAAAGCATGATGAGCCAGGGCACGATCAATTGTCAAACGCTTGTGACAACATCCAATGATCGAGGCACACCAACAGGAGGAGCGCACCCGTGACAAGGCGCGACGAGATCGCGAACCACCTTCGCGAACTCATCATCAACGGCACCTACGCGCCCGGTGACATCCTCCCCAACCAAGCCACCATGAAGGCCACCTACGACACCACAAGCAACACCATCAGCGCCGCCGTGAAGATTCTCCGCGACGAGGGCCTTGTCTGGCGCGTCGCCACCCGCGGCCTCATCGTCCAAGACCTGCGGCCCGTTCACATCGACCTCAGCACAGCCACCCAGCACAGCAACGGGCGCGGCCCCTGGGAAACCGCCTGCCACCAAGCTGGACGCACCGGCAGCATGCAGCTCATCTCCGTCGAACGCGGCCCGGCCGCCCCCGATGTCGCCTGCGCCCTGCAGCTCAGCGTCGGCGCGACCATCGTCCGCCGCAACCGGCACGCCCTCGCGGACGGCCAGGCCGTCATGCTCGACACTGTGTACTACCCGCTCGCCCTAGTCGACGGCACCCCCGTCGCCGGGAGCGACAAGGTCGACGGCGGCACGCTGGCCGCGCTCATCGCCGCCGGCGTGCTCGACCCCGCGACAGCGCGGGTCCGCGAACTCGTCGGTGCTCGCGCCTCAACGAAGGACGAAGCCGAGACACTACGGCTACGGCCCGGCGTGTCCATCCTGACGGCCGAGCGCATCATCCGAGACGAGGATGCCCAGCCGGTGGAACTGCTGCGCCGGGTGGCGAACCCGCGCAAGGTCCGGTTCCAGACCGACGACCTGCCGCTGCGAAGCCTGTGACCTACGCTGCCGCTCCCCGGTAGGTCACCCACTCGCGGGCAGCTTCGGCCATCCGGGCCGTCCACGACATCGACGCCGCCCCGTCGATCTCCCGCCACAGCCGCACGCTCGCGGCAGCGAACGCATGAACCGCGTCGACCGGAGCCAGCCGCCATGCGGGCAGGCCGGACACGACGTGCTCGGCTTGCCCGGTGGTGTGGCCGCAGGCGATGAGCCGGATGACGAGACAGGCCGGGTCGATCCAGCCCGCGCCCCGGGTAGGCTACGCCCAGTCGATCAGCAGCGCCTGCGACCCACTGATGAGCACGTTCACCAGGTTGTAGTCGGCGTGCAGCAGCTGATCCCCAGCGAACCACCCGGCATGATCAAAGTCGGTGACGTCCGGCCCCAGTGGGCTGAGGTTCTCGTCATAGGCGAACGCTTCGCTATTACCGGATCGCGCGGAGGCGGCGCAAGTAGAGTGCACCGATAACAGCGAAGATCAACGCTCCGACGAAGCAGACGGCAGGAATCAGAAAATCGGGCCCCACCCGAGGGTCCAGCACGCGATTCCAGGGGTCAGCTGGGTCATAGAGCAGCTCGGTAACGCCGCCCACCTGTGGTTCGGGCCACCAGAAGTAGTCAGTTACATCGGTCGTGATCTGCTGGCCATCGGCTGCGGTGAACTCAACCACGACATAGGACTCCGAGTAACGACCGTAAAAATGGTGCACTTCTCGGATGGTGGCCTTGGTCGTAATGCCATAGGCGCGTATGCCGCTTGTCGACATCCACTCAGCGCCTCCTGCCACAGCAAAGAAGGCAGCGAATAACAGGTAAAACGACGCTTTGAACCATGTCGTGCGCACGAGGGATCAACGTCGGAGAACCATAGATGGTTCCTCAAGTAGACCCAGGCGAGCTTGTCGTAAGGCGACAACAGTTTAGAAGGAGACTCCAGCGGCTACAGGCTGGCGTTCACGCTTCGACGAACCTGGATCAATTACTCGGCCGCGGGGTTCGAAGACACCTTTTCACGAACACAGCCCCCGCGCCCGTCGTCAACAGCATCGCCACCGCGCTGTTTAAGCCCTCCGACACCGTCCGCGCCGCCGTGACCGGCCCAGTGTGCTTCTGCGCTGCCCCCGGGTCGCCAGCGGCAGGTCCTCCCAGTTGACTCGCGTCAACGCCATGATTCTCCGATCTTGCACGCGGTGGGCCGCCTCACGATAAGTCCCGTGGGACGGCCCTCACTTGTGCTTACGCCAGATGGTGAAGGGCCGGGGTCACGCACAGGCGGATGCGCGTGCCCCGGCCAGCCCTGCCCGAAGGGCGGCAGCAGGCAGGGCGGTCCGGCGGCGGGCTGTGCTGCCAGGCACGCC
>NZ_JAHKRL010000399.1 GCF_019396405.1 Nonomuraea rhizosphaerae
GGGCGGGAGACCGCGCTCGCCGTGGCCGCGCCCGCCGGGGGTGGCGGGGGTGGCGGGGCCGCGCTGCCCGTCGACGAGCCCCCCGCCGACGGGTTGCCCGCCGACGGGCCGTCCCCTGAAGGGGCGCGCGCGCCGGAGAAGCCGTCCGCCGAAGGGCCGCGCGCCGTCGCGCCGATCCCGCTGGCCGCCACCCTGATCGCCATCGTGGCCGTCGGAGTCGGCGCGCTCGGGTTCGACCTGGAGATCGGCATGCTGGCCATCACCGCCGCCGTCCTGCTGCACCTGTTCTTCCCCTCCACCAGCAAGGGCGCGCTGGCCAAGGTGAGCTGGAGCACCGTCCTGCTGATCTGCGGCATCGTCACCTACGTCGCGTTGCTGCAGCGCATGGGCACGGTCAAGATGATCGGCGAGAGCGTCGCGGGCATCAGCACGCCCCTGCTCGCCGCGCTCCTGCTGTGCCTGATCGCCGGTGTCACCTCGGCGTTCGCCTCCAGCATCGGGGTGCTCGGCGCGATGATCCCGCTGGCGGTGCCGTTCCTGCTGAGCGGCGACATCGGGGTCACCGGCATGATCGTGGCGCTCGCGGTCTCGGCCACGGCGGTGGACGCCACGCCGCTGTCCTCGATCGGCGCGCTCACGGTGGCGAGCGCTCCCGAGAATGAGCGGGAGCAGTTGTACAAGGGTCTGTTCAAGTGGGGGTTCTCGATGGCACTGGTCGCTCCGCTCGCCACCTGGCTGATCTTCGTGGTCGTATGAGCGGCCGGATGACCGGGGCCGAGCTGGTCGTGGAGGTGCTGGCCGCCGAGGGCGTCTCCCAGGTGTACGGCATCCCGGGCACGACGATCATGGACCTGCTGGACGCGCTGGCCCGCCAGGACCGCATCCGCTACCTGTCCGTACGCCACGAGCAGGTCGCCGCCTCGCTGGCCGACGGCTTCTCCAGGGCCTCGGGCGAGCTGGGCGTCTGCGTGGCCTCGCGCGGCCCCGGCGCGACGAACCTGGCCACCGCGATCGGCAACGCCCACGACGAGTCCGTGCCGCTGCTCGCCCTGGTCGGGCAGGTGCCCGGGGACATCATGGGGCGGGCGGCGTTCGAGGAGCTGGACGTGGTGTCGCTGTTCCGGCCGATCACCAAGTGGTGCGTGGAGATCGGCCACGCCGAGCGCATCCCCGAGCTGCTCCAGCGCGCGGTCCGGCAGGCGGTGACCGGGCGTCCGGGGCCGGTGGTCGTGTCGCTCCCGCTGGACGTGCTCAAGGCCGAGGTGGAGGCCGAGCCGCAGCGCCGCTTCCGCCCCGGGCTGCCCCGGCCGTCGGCGCGGGACGCCGAGGCCGCCGCCCAGGTCCTCGCCGCCGCCGGACGCCCCGCCGTGATCGTGGGCGGCGGCGTGCGTACGGGCGTGTGCGCAGACGGTGGCGCGCGACCGGGCGCCGCGATCACCGAGCTGGTCGAGCGCCTGGACGCGGCCGTGGTCACCACCTGGGCGCGTCGCGACCGCTTCCGCAACGACCACCCCAACTTCCTCGGCGTCCTGGGCGCGGGCTCCTTCCCGGTCACCGACCGCGCGATCGGCGAGGCCGACACGGTGCTCGCGCTGGGCTGCCGGTTCTCGGAGTTCAGCACCAAGCGCTGGACGCTGCTGTCCCCGGGGACCCGGCTCGTGCACGTCGACATCGACCCGGGCGAGCTGGGCAAGGTCTATCCGCCCGAGGTCGGGCTGCACGCCGACGCGGAGCTGGCGGTGGCCGACGTGCTCACCCACCTGGACGAGCACAAGGCGGGCGGCTCCGGGTGGCTGGCCGGGTTGCGCGAGTCGTACGCGGAGGAACGCCGCTTCCCCTCGCAGACCGCCACGGAGGGGGTGTCCAGCGCCGACCTCACCACCGCGCTGGCCGGCACGCTGGACAAGCACGCCGCCGTCCTCGTCGTGGACGCGCCCAGCACCGGCGTCTGGATCCAGCGTTACGTCGACTTCACCCGCCCGGCCGGCCACTACGCGTCGGCGGGTGGCGCGATGGGCTGGGGGTTCCCGGCGGCGCTCGGCATCCAGCTCGCCCGTCCCGAGGAGCGGGTGATCTGCCTGAGCGGCGACGGCAGCTTCTGGATGGTGGCCCAGGACCTGGAGACCGCCGTACGCGAGAACATCCCGGTCGTCACCGTGGTCGCCAACAACTTCGCGTACGGCAACACGAGAGACCGCCAACGCAACGCCCACGAGTCCCGATATTTTGGGGTCTTCTATGACAACCCGGACCTCGCCGCGTTCGCCCGCCTGCACGGCGCCCACGGTGAGCGGGTGACCAGCGGAGAAGACCTGATCCCCGCACTCGAACGCGCCCTCGCCTCGGGCAGGCCGGCGATCGTCGACGTCGTCCAGGACCGGCACGAGGGCCTGCCCCCGGGCGTCACTCCCCTGCGGGCACGATGAGCTCCCCCGTGGGCACGATGAAAGGGACAGCCAAGATGCTGACCGAGTCCCCCTGGCTCATGCTGATCGGCGGCGAGCTGGTGCCCGCCGCGAGCGGCCGCGTCTACGAGGTCGTCGATCCCAGCACCGAGGAGCCGCTCGCCGCGGTCCCCGACGGCGGCGGCCAGGACGTCGAGCTGGCCTACCAGGCGGCGAAGCGGGCCTATCCGGGCTGGCGGGCGACGCCGCCCCGCGAGCGCGCCGGTGTCATGCGCGCCCTCGCCCGGCGGCTGCGCGACCACCGCGAGGAGCTGGCCGAGCTGGACGCGCGCGACCTAGGCAGCCCGTACAGGGAGATGCTGCTGGACGTCGAGCGGGCGGCGGACTCGCTGGAGCTGTTCGCCGACCACGCCCTGGACCTGAAGGGTGAGGTCATCCCGGCCAGCGCCGGGAACCTGCACTACACGCTGCGCGAGCCGTACGGGGTGGTCGGCAGGATCCTGCCGTTCAACCACCCGGTCATGTTCGCGGCCGGGAAGATCGCCGCCCCGCTGATGGCCGGGAACACCGTCATCGTCAAGCCCGCCCACCAGACGCCGCTGTCGGCGCTGCGCCTGGGCGAGCTGTTCGCCGACCTCCTGCCGCCCGGCGTGCTGAACATCGTGACCGGCGCCGGCCCCGAGCCGGGGGCCGCCATCGCGACGCATCCGGGCATCCGCCGCATCGCCTTCATCGGCGGCGAGCCCACCGGCCGGGTCATCCAGCAGGCCGCCGCGCGGGTCGCGGTCAAGCACGTCACGCTGGAGCTCGGCGGCAAGAACGCCATGGTCGTCTTCCCCGACGCCGACCTCGCCGCCGCCGCCGCGAGCGCCGTCAAGGGCATGAACCTGACCGCCAGCACCGGCCAGTCCTGCGGCTCCACCTCGCGGCTGCTGCTGCACGCCGACATCGCCGCCGAGGTGACCGAGCGCGTACGCGTCCTCATGGGCGCGCTCAAGGTCGGCAACCCGCTGGACCCCGCCACGGACGTGGGCCCGCTGGTCACCGCCGAGCACGCCGCCAGGGTGCTCGGCCACGTCGCCGCCGCCAAGGGCGAGGGCGCGACGGTGGCCACGGGCGGCGGGCGGCCCGCGCACCTCGACCGCGGCAACTTCGTCGAGCCCACGCTGTTGACCGGCGTGCGGCAGGACATGCGCGTGGCCAACGAGGAGGTCTTCGGGCCGGTGCTCAGCGTGCTGACGTTCGAGGACGACGACGAGGCGCTGCGCCTGGCCAACGCGGTCGAGTACGGCCTGACCGCCGCCGTGTGGACCCGGGACCTGGTGCGGGCGCACCGGTTCGCGGCGGGGTTCGAGGCGGGGTTCGTCTGGGTGAACGGCTCGTCCCAGCATTTCCCGGGAGTGCCGTACGGCGGCGTCAAGGCGTCCGGCGTGGGCCGCGAGGAGTGCCTGGAGGAACTGCTCGGCTTCACCCAGACGAAGGCGGTGACGGTGTTCGGCGCCGG
The DNA here is from genome assembly GCF_019396405.1 of Nonomuraea rhizosphaerae. Classification (GTDB taxonomy): domain Bacteria; phylum Actinomycetota; class Actinomycetes; order Streptosporangiales; family Streptosporangiaceae; genus Nonomuraea; species Nonomuraea rhizosphaerae. Next base: position 3,910 of record NZ_JAHKRL010000399.1, read on the forward strand.
TCACTGAGCGGGCACCCGCAGATCCCCGAACACACCCTGATTTGTCGGACGCCTCCGGTAAGTTTTGCGATCACTGATCGGCCGTTCGCACAGATGCCGCCGCATGGGCAGGCATCGGCGAGCCGCTGGGCTGGAGGTCGAAGGGCGTGAACGCGGACAGAACCGCGTGGGAGGAACGCAGCGTCGCACGGGTGGTCTCCCCCGTCCGGCCGCGCAAGCTGGCGAAGGTCCCCTTCGTCGAGATGGCAGACGGGCGGCTGCAAGGAGTCGTGTCGAGCGGCTCGGACATCGAGCGCGTGTACGTCTCGTCGATCGCCGCCGGGACGCTCACGTACAACTGCAGCACCAACAACAACCGGCCGTGCGGCGGTCTGTACGGGGACCCGTGCAAGCACCTGCGCTCGCTGGTCGACGAGGCGGTGCTGCAGTACGGGCTGGAGCGGGTCGCCGGTTACCTGAAGGCGGAGGTGCCCGAGAACGGCAGCCTCATTTACAGCATCCAGGGCGGCGTCGAGCGCAGCCAGGGGGCCGCGGTGTTCAGCCGGTTCCTGCGCCACCTGGCCTACCTGGAGCTGCCCGCCGCGAGCGGGCCGCTCCCCGAGCTGCACTGGTTCCCATCGGGGGTGAGCTGATGTTGAGCGTGCAGGTCGCCGAGCTGACCGGTGAGCCGCTCAAGGGCGTGAACGAGGCGCTCGATCTGGTGACGGGCTTCGACGACGCCCTGGTCAACGGCTTCGCCCGGCTCGGCGAGGAGCGCGCCGCCGCGCTGACCGCCCTGGCGGGCGCGATGGCGGCCACGCCGGTCGGCGGCCGGCTGGGGGAGGCGGCGGGCAAGGTCGCCGCGGGCTCCGTCGCCGAGGAGCACGTCACGGCGCTGGCCGGGGGGCGCACCGCGCTGCTCGGGGCGGTGCACGACGCGCTGCTGGGCAGCCTCGACGCCGCGATCGGCCGTACGCGGGCGTCGTGGGAGGAGCCGCCGGTCACGGCGGAGAGCGACAACCTGCTCAGCGGGTGCCGTTCCTGGCTGAGCGAGCTGGCGATCACCGGCTGGCGGGGCGTGGACCACGACCTCGCCGCCGCCGTGGACCAGACGATGGAGGCGCTGCTCGCCGAGCCGCGGCTGCGCCGGCTGGCGGTGCTGCTCGACGGCCTGGCGACGGAGCTGCGGGCGTCGAGCCCGGTCGCGGCCATGGAGAAGGTGCCGGCCAGGCGCTGGGCCGACCTGTGGGCGCGAGCCCTGCTGCTGACGCAGGCCGGCGGTCTGCCCCCGGCGGCGGGCGAGCCCGTGTCGGGGCGGCTGCTGCCGCTCGGCGTGGACGTGCACGAGCACGCCACGGCCGTCCAGGCGCAGGTCCACGCGATCTTCGAGCCCGCGGACGGCGGGCCGTGCCGCCTCGTCCGTACGAGCGTCGCGGCCATGAAGGTGGACACGATCGTCGGCACGGCCGTGTGGCGGCTGCTGACCGGATCCCCGGTGCTGCTCAAGGCGCTCGCGAACCACCTCAGCCTGGACATCAAGGACATGCCGCTGCTCAACAGCGGCGACCTGGTCTGGCACGACGACCGGGCGGCGCTGGGGGACCTGGCCGACCCGTTCGCCACGGCCAGGATCCAGCTCGGCGGCGCGCTCGCCCCGGCGGTGCCGCCGCTGGACCGCCACCCGGTGCGCATCGCCGAGCCGGTGCTGGTGGAGGGCTACACCGTGCCCAAGGGCGAGGAGGTCGTGTTCGACCTCGACGGCGCGCGGCTCACCGTGGACGTGGAACGGCTGCCGACCTGCGGCCCGCTCACCCCCGAGCTGGTACGCGGCTCCGAGTCCTGTATCGGGCTGGTGCGCTGGGACGGCGGACGATGGCTGCTCCAGCCGCTCGCGGTCCAGGGGACGGTCAAGAAGAAGCCGGTCACCGCGCACAACGGCGACTGGGCGGAGGGCGCCACCGACCCCAAGGTCGCCAAGGCCGAGGCCAGGAACGGCGACGCCGTGGCCGTGCTGCGCGAGCGCGCGGGACGGTTGCTGCGCAAATGACCACTGACTCCAATGACGAGCACAGGCGTCAGGTCCTCTACTGGCGCCTGCTGTCCCGGGTGTTCAACACCGACGAGCAGCCCTCGCTGGAGTCGGCCGGCGTCGCCATCGTGGACGACCTCGGCCTGCCGCCCGCCCTGCTCGACCCGTCCATCTCGGTGGACAACCTGGTCCAGCGCTTCCCCGATCTCGGCGCCGAGTTCGAGAGCCTGCTCGACCTGGACGACGCGGACCCGGACGGCGAGGACCCCGCCCAGCAGGTGCGCCGGGCCGCCCTGGTCTCCAAGCTGCTGCTCAACGTCTTCGCCACCGGAGCCGGCGACGTGTCGGCCACCCAGCTCGCGGCCTGGCAGCAGGACGCCGGCTGGTTCAAGAAGGCGCTCTGCGGACGCGGCTCCGGCGGCCAGGGCCAGAACGGCGAGGGCCAAGGCAAGGACCAAGGCGAAGGCGCGGCTGCTGGTGGCGGGCGTGGCCTGGGCACCGGCGGCGGCGGCCGGAGCATCGACGAGGCGGAGCTGAACAGGGTGCTGGGCGAGCTGGAGGGCGACCTCGTCCGCCGCATGCGCCTGCGCGAGGTCCTGTCCAACTCCTCGCTGGCCGCCCACCTGCGGCCCAGCATGTCGCTCATCGAGCAGCTCCTGCGTGACAAGGACAACCTGTCCGGCGTCGCGCTGGCCAACGCCAAGGCGCTGATCCGCAGATACGTGGACGAGGTCGCCCAGGTCCTGCGTACCCAGGTCGAGAAGACCAGCACCGGCAAGATCGACAAGTCGGTGCCGCCGAAGCGCGTCTTCCGCAACCTCGACCTCGAACGGACGATCTGGAAGAACCTCACGAACTGGAGCCCGGACGACGAGCGCCTCTACGTCGACCGGCTCTTCTACCGGCACACCGCCAAACGCACCACCCCGGCCAAGATGATCGTGGTGGTGGACCAGTCGGGCTCCATGGTCGACGCGATGGTCAACTGCACGATCCTGGCCTCGATCTTCACCGGGCTGCCCAAGGTGGACGTGCACCTGATCGCCTACGACACCCGCGCGATCGACCTGACGCCGTGGGTGAGCGACCCGTTCGAGGTGCTGCTGCGCACGACGCTCGGCGGCGGCACCGACGGCACTGCCGCGATGGCCCTGGCCCGGCCCAAGGTCGCCGATCCGCGCAACACCGTGATGGTGTGGATCTCCGACTTCTACGACAACCGGTCGCTGATCGACGACTTCACGTCGCTGCACCGCTCGGGGGTCAAGTTCATCCCGGTCGGCTCCGTCAACAGCTCGGGGTACGCCAGCGTGGACTCGTGGTTCCGGGAGAAGCTCAAGGACCTCGGCACCCCCGTCATCTCCGGTCACATCCGCAAGCTCGTGTTCGAGCTCAAGAACTTCCTCACCTAGGAGACCCTCGAATGTCCGACGAGATGCTGCGCGCCCCCGCCGAGATCAAGTACGCGGAGGAGCTCGACTGGCTGGAGTCGATCGACGACGGCCCCAAGCCGTTCTCGTGGCGGCTCAGCCCCCGCATGGTCCGCCTGTTCGTGCTCGGTTCCGAGCGCTCCGACGGGCTGGACCGGGAGATCCCGCAGAAGTGGTTCGGTGACCGCAGCTTTGTCGAGCGGAGCATCGTGACGCTCGCCTCCGACCGCGGCCTGCTGCTCATCGGCGACCCCGGCACCGGCAAGAGCTGGCTGGCCGAGCTGCTCTCGGCGGCGATCAGCCGCAACTCCACGCTGGTCGTCCAGGGCACCGCCGGGACCACCGAGGACCACATCAAGTACTCGTGGAACGTCTCCATGGTCATCGCCAAGGGGCAGTCACGCGACTCGATGATCCCCTCACCGATCATGACCGCGATGGAGAACGGCGTGATCGGCCGGTTCGAGGAGCTGACCCGCTCCACCAGCGACGTCCAGGACGCGCTGATCTCCATCCTGTCCGAGAAGTACGTCTCCATTCCCGAGCTGGACGACGACAACATCGTCTTCGCCCAGCCCGGCTTCTCGATCATCGCCACCGCCAACAGCCGCGACCGGGGCGTCAACGACCTGTCCTCGGCACTCAAGCGGCGCTTCAACTTCGTCCGCATCCCGGTGGTGACCAGCAAGACCAGCGAGGCGGAGATCGTCCGCTTCCGCACCACGGAGCTGCTGCACCGCCACCGCATCGAGCTGGACCTGCCGCCCACGCTGCTGGACATCCTGCTGCAGAGCTTCGCCGACCTGCGCGCCGCGGCGGCCTCGGCCAAGAGCGACGACGAGAAGCTGGAGTCGGCGCTGTCCACGGCCGAGCAGATCGGCGTGCTGGAGGACGCCATCCTGCACAGCCAGTTCTTCGGCGACAGCACGCTGCGGCCCTCGACGCTCGGCAGCTCGCTGGTCGGCTCGCTGGCCCGCCGCAGCCCCGAGGACCTGGCCATCCTCAACAAGTACTGGCACGGCGTCGTCGAGCCGCGCAGCAAGAAGGCCGGCGGCGACTGGACGGACTTCCTCGAGGGTGGCCGCAAGGCCATCAACACCCTCTCATGAGCCCGTTCGGGGCGCTGCGCGAGCAGCTGCTGGAGGCCGCCGCGGCGTTCGCGGGGGAGCCGGACACCCTGGCCGGGATCCTGTCGGGCCTGGTCGACGACGTGGACCGGGCGCTGAACGAGAAGCTGGAGATCTTCCCGGTCTGCCACCACTCGCCCGCCTCCGCGCTGGCGATGGCCCGGCGGCTGCGCGAGAAGCAGCCCAAGGTCATCTACCTGGAGCTGTGCGAGGACATGCGGCCGCTGCTGGACGAGCTGGCCCAGTGCAAGCTGCCGGTGGCGCTGCAGGCGTTCGCCACCGACGTGGACGGCTTCCCGCCGCAGTGGGAGCCGCTCTCCGTGGTGGCGCCGATCACCGAGTCGTCGGCCGAGTACCAGGCGATCGCGTACGCGCTGCAGACGCCCGGCGTCGAGCTGGTGCTGGTGGACCGCTCGGTGGACCACGTCTTCCAGTGGCTGCCGCGCGAGCGGGAGGAAGGGCGCAAGCCGGCCGAGGACGACGACTCGGCGCTGCACGGCGACGCCGTCGGCATCGAGATCGGCGACCTGCGGCCCGGCTTCGCCGAGCTGGAGGAGCACCTGCTGCACCACGGCAAGGTGCGCCACTGGTCGGAGTGGTGGGACCAGTACGTGGAGCAGCCGCTGACCGGCGCGGACTACGAGTCGTACCGGCAGGTCATGGTGCTGATCGGCAGCCTGTTCCGGCGCCTGCGGCCCAGCGGCGACCCGCGACGGGACCGCGACGAGGACCGCGAGCGGTACATGTGGACGCGCATGCGCGAGCACCTCGCCGAGACCGGCGCGAACCCCGCGGACTGCCTGTACGTCTGCGGCGCCTTCCACGCCGCCAGCCGGGTCGAGCAGTTCGGGCTCGACTCGGACGCGCCCTTCGAGATCACCCCCCGCACGGCCACGCGCTGGCTGTACGGGCTCATCCCGTCGAGCCACTCGGCCATCGAGGCCCAGTTCGGCCTGGCCTCCGGCTCGGTCTCGATCGCGGCCGCCACCTGGAACAAGGCGGTGACCCGCAGCGGCGTCACCCCGTACCAGCTGGCGAACCAGAAGAAAGGCCGCAAGAGCAAGCCGGTGGCGGTCAGCAACGAGCCCGTCACCGACAAGCTGTCCGGGTTCCTGTCCAAGCCGCCGGTGCTGGACGGCCTGGACGAGGCCGAGCTGCTCGGCTGGTCGGTGGACATCGTCCGGCTGGCCCGCCGCAACGGCTACATGTCGAGCACCGCCGACGCCATCGCGGTGTTCGAGACGTCGATCCTGCTGGCCGGGATGCGCAACCGCGGGCGGCCCACGCCGTACGACTTCCAGGACGCGGCGGTCACCTGCATCGAGAAGGACACGGTGCCGGGGCGGCGCGACATCCGCCGCCTGTGCGAGATCCTGCTCGGCGGCGACCGGATCGGCCAGGTCGGCTACCACGCCATGCCGCCGCTGGCCCGTGACGTGTTCGACCGGCTGGAGCCGCTGGGCCTCGACCTGAACAAGCGCACGGTCCAGCGGGCGCTCATGGACCTCAAGGCCGATCCCGACCTGGTCCCCTGCTCCGACCTGCTGTGGATCCTGCGGCACCTGCTGCCCGACGACGCGGTCCGTCCCATCATGGGCGCGCGGCGGCTGGGCGAGCGCTCCCTCCAGGAGAGCTGGGACCTGCGCATCGGCACCTACCAGCGCTCCATCATCGAGCTGGGGTACGAGGGCGTCACCGTCGAGCAGGTGCTGGAGCAGCGGCTGCGGCGCAAGGTCTGGGACGAGAAGGCGACGGCGGCGGACGCGCTGGAGGCCGTCGAGAACGCGATCCTGTACCTGAAGAGCCGGCGCTTCACCGACGAGCTCGGGGCCAGGGCCGTGGAGCTGCTGGCCGCCGAGCGGTCCGTGGACGACGCGCCCGAGGTGCTGCGCAGGATCAGGCGGCTGCTGGCGCACTACCGGGCGTCGGAGCCGGCGCTGCCCGCGTGGTGCGAGGCCTTCGTCACCGAAGGGTTCGCCCACTACTGCACGCTGCTGCCGACCGCCTTCGTGGACGAGGCCACCGGGGTGCGGCAGGTGTCGGCCATGCTCGGGTTCCTGTTCTCGATGGAGAGCCTGGCGCTGTCGCTCGGCTGCGAGCGGGCCCAGCTGGAGATCGCCGTACGGCAGTCGCACCCGGAGTCGCCGGCCAAGGTCGCGCTGCTGTGGGCGGCCACGTACATGCTGGGCACGCTGTCGCTGGCCGAGCTGCGTTCGCGGTGTGACGAGCTGCTGGACAACCCGCTGGTCGTGCCCGCGTTCCCGCAGTACATGACCGGGTTCGCGCAGGCCATGGAGCCGGCGCCGGCGCTGGCGTCCTTCGTGGTCGAGCTGATGTCCAAGGCGTTCGGGCGGCTGCCCGACTCGGTGCTGCTGCCGTGGCTGCCCGGACTGATCACCACGCTGCGGGAGCAGGCGGGCGAGATGGTGCCCGTGCTGGTGCGGGAGGCGGGGCGGACGTTCCCCGGGAGCCTGGCCGCGCTGGACCAGTGGACGCCGCCATGGCTGGCCAAGCCGGTGGCCGTCGTGGCGGCGGCTCCCTCGGGGCCGGTGTCGGACCTGCTGGCGGGCCACCCGGACGTGACGGACGCGGTGGCGGCGCTGCTCGGCTGCGAGGGCGGCTGGCAGGAGACGGCCGGCGCGCCGTCGGCGGGGGAGGCGGGCGAGCTGGTCTCCCGCCACCCGGACACCGCCGACGCGGTCGCGGGGCTGCTCGGCTGACGACCGCGCGCTGCCGCCGCCCGGGCGGCCC
>NZ_JAHKRL010000400.1 GCF_019396405.1 Nonomuraea rhizosphaerae
CCCCACCACCTGACGTTGGGCACCCGAGGCCGGCCCCCCTCACGCCACGCGTGCTCAAGGGGTGCCGGGACTCCCGGCGGAAGGCCGCCGCCCCCCCGAACGGGCGGAAAACCGCCGGGACTCCGGACCGACGGAAGGCCGTCGGGGTGCCAGTCGCGTGGAAGGTCACCGACCCTCCGAGCGGGTGGAAGGCGGTGGGTGCGCGTTGCCACGGGGCATCAGGTCCGCCGCGCCCAGCGCCGCCGCCCAGACGGCGATCGGATAGACGGCCAGCCGTTCCATGCCGCCCAGCCCGAGCCCGAAGAACTGCCCGCCGAGGAAGAGCCCCGTGGCGGCCGCCCCCACCGCTCCGGTCAGCAGGCTCCACGCGGCCCGGCGGGGGTCCTGGGCGCGCAGGCTCAGGCCGTACACGATCATGCCCAGGTTGCCGCACAGGAAGACCAGCACTGCTCCGGCCAGGTGGAGCGGCATGTTCTTGTTCTCCGGGCCCAGGCCGACCATGATCCAGCCGAGGCCGCCCAGCGCCACCATCGTGCGCCCGGCCCGCCCGCCCCGGCCGGGGGCGCCGGCGAGCAGCCCCGCGATCAGCAGCAGGCCCAGGGCGGCGAAGGAGAGGTTCATCAGCGTGTGGGCGGGTGAGCAGATCCGGGGCCCGCACGCGGTGTTGCCGAGGTCGCTCAGGTAGCGCTCCATCACCGGCTCGGAGCCGGCCCACCTCGCCCCCGCCACGGCCTCCACCACGAATATCTGCGCGCAGGCCAGCCACGCGGCACCCGCCACCCTGACGCGGACCAATGCCCTCACCCTGCCTCTGCTGATCTCGTGCGGTCATGAGGAAAGCCTGCCGGTCCGGGTGGGCGTGGCGGCATAGGCCGATCGACGGATCCGGGAGCCGGATCGCGGTCGCGGCTATGGCTTTCGGGGGATGCCGTCCGCGATCGGCCGGCCCCGCCGAGGCCGATCGCACCATGACCGGCCACGCTCCCCCTCACCGATAGCGGGGAGTCATGCCCCCATGTCGCAAATCGCATACCGTGCCCAGAATGAGGAGGTGATCGATGACCTGGATGCCATTCCGACCTTTGACCGATTCGCCACCGTGGACGAGGTGCACGCCACCCTCGCCCGCCTGGCGCAGTCCCATCCGGAGACGGCGTCGCTGCGCCGGATCGGCACCTCACGGCTGGGCGACCCCCTGCTCTGCCTGACCGTCGGCGTCGCGCCGCGCCACGCGATCGTGGCGGCCGGCCCGCACCCGAACGAGCCCATCGGCGGCCTGACGGTCACGCACCTGGCCACCCGGCTGTGCGAGAACCCTGAGATGCTGGCCGCCTCCGGCTACACCTGGCACCTGGTGGGCTGCCTGGACCCGGACGGCACCCGGCTGAACGAGGGCTGGTTCGCCGGCCCGTTCACCCGCTCGCACTACGGCAGGCACTTCTACCGGCCGGCCGCCGACGAGCAGGTCGAGTGGACGTTCCCGTTCGAGTACAAGCGGGCCTACTTCGACCGCGTCATCCCGGAGACGCTCGCGCTGATGCGGCTGATCGACGACACGCGCCCGGCGTTCCTCACCACCCTGCACAACGGCGAGACGGGCGGCGTCTTCTACTACCTCACCCGCGCCGAGCCCGCGCTGCAGGCCGAGCTGAAGGCCCTGCCCGGCCGGTACGGCGTGCCGCTGCACGCCGGCGAGCCGGAGCACCCGTCGGTCAAGCAGCTGGAGCAGGCCGTCTACCTGCCGCCGTCCGCCGAGGGCCTCTACGACTACATGGAGGCGCTCGGCGAGGACCCGACCGAGCACATCGGCGGCGCGGCGAGCGACTCCTACATCAGGAAGTACGGAACGCTGGGCATGATCGCCGAGATCCCGTACTGGACCGACACGTGGGCGGGCGACACGACGCCGGCCGGGCAGGGCTACGCCGAGGTGATCAGGGCGCACGCCGCCGAGATGCGCGCCACGGCCGACCTGCTGCGCGAGACGCTGACGGCGGTCACGCCGGACCTGGTGACCGACTCGCCGTTCCTGCGGGCCAGCCGCTCGTTCGTCGACGTGCTGGCCGGGATCGCCACCACGGACGAGCGGCGCGCCTCGGACGGCGACCGGATCGCGACCGTCGCGGAGATGGGCTGGTGCCACAACCGGGTCGAGAGCATGCGGCTGCGCTTCGGCGGCATCCTGCTGCGCGCGCTGGAGGCCGAGATGGCGGTGGGCAACGGCACGCCGACGATCCGGGAGCGGATCCGCGCGCTGGCCGGCCACTACACGGCCTGGACCGAGCAGGCCGAGTCGGAGTCGCAGGTCGAGACGATCCCGATCCGGCACCTGGTCGCGATCCAGTACGGAGCCGTGCTCGCGGGCGCCGCCCACGCTTAGCCGAACCCGCCATGACCAGCTTCAGGAACACATCGTATTGTTGTCGTTACTGAAGGTAGTTATATCGGGGGGTGTCATGAAATATGCGGAGATCACGTGGCCCGAGGTGGGGGTCACGGTGACAGCGGAACTCGACGAGCGCAACGCCGACCTGGCCCAGGGCCTGTGGGACGCGCTGCCGTACCGGAGCCTCCAGGGCCATGCGCTGGTGGCCGGCCATCATCTCTACCACGTCGCCCCCATCCATTCCCTGCTGCACCTGCCCGCCCCGTACCGCGTGGACCGGCGTACGGTGCCCGACGGCACGGTGTTCTGCTCGCGGCTGCAGCACCTCGGCATCAAGTACGGCGAGCTGACCGAGCCCATGCCCGCCACGCCCATCGGCCGGGTCGTCCCCGAGGACACCGACGCGCTCGTCGCGGCCGGCCACGCGGTGTGGGACGCCGTTTACACGACCAAGCGGCCGGTCATAGCCGAGGTCCGCCGCAAGGGCGAGCCCGGCGGCCACAGCCTGCCGCGGCTGCACGCGTCCGACCCGGCCGTGGACGGGCTGATCGGCGACCTGCACGCCGAGACCGAACGCATCTGGCTCCAGGCCCCGCCCGAGCTCGTGGACCTGCACGAAGGCCGCATCCCCTCCAGGGCGGGCAGCTTCGAGACGGTCATGACGACGCTGCTGTTCGTCAACGGCGAGACGCGGCCGCTGGGCTACAGCTGCTACGGCGGCCTGGTACGGGCGGCGCTCGACGGCATGCCGCTGGACTCGCTGCGGCAGATGGCCCGGCTCATGGCCGCGACGCCGGCGGAGTTCCTCGGCTACTGCGGGCTCGGCACGCTGTGGGCGTTCACCCGGCGGGTGCTCGACAGCCTGGACCGGGTCGGCGACCACGAGGACTTCGTGGCGCTGATGGCGCACATGGCGCTGTACGTGAACTGCCTGGGCGGATGGAACCTGCACCTGTTCCCGTGGCAGGCGGGCGACCACCTGCGCCGCGTCACCGACCCCTTGGACGCCACCACCGCCACCACCGCCACCACCGCCGCCGCCACCGCCACGGGCGGCGGAGGGGCGGAAAAGCCCACGAAGCCCACGAAGCCCACGAAGGCCGGGAAGTCCGGCCGCGCGGGCGCCGGGAAGCCCGGTCGCACAGGCGCGGGGAAGGCCGCCGGTCGCGCGGGAGCCGCCCACTCGCCGACGACCCTGCCCACGTCCTCCCCCGACGACCCGATCGCGCGGGAGCCGGCATGATGCCCGTTCCCACCCGCGCCGACGTCGTGGTCATCGGCGGCGGGGTGATCGGCCTGTCCGCCGCGTTCCACCTGGCCGAGGCGGGCGCCTCCACCGTGCTGCTGGAACGCGGCGCCCTGGGCTCGGGCGCCTCCCGCGCCACGGCCGACGTGGTGCGCGCCTACTTCGCCGGCAACCCGGTCAGCTCGGCGCTGGCCGTGCGGAGCCTGGCGGCCTACCACGCCTTCCCCGGCCTGCCGATGCGCCAGGTCGGCTACCTGGTGCTGTTCACCGAGCCGGGGCAGGTGGCGGCGTTCGAGGCGGACCTGCCCGCGCAGCGGGCGGCCGGGGTGGACGTCGAGCTGATCGACGCGGCGCGGGCCAGGCGGCTCAACCCGCTCATCGGCGGCGACCTGCCGCTGCTGGCCGCCGCCTGGTCGCCGCAGGCCTACATCTCGGACACGGCGGCGATCGTCAGCGGCTACGCGAGCGCCGCCGGCCGGGCGGGGGCGGTCCTGTTCACCGACTCCCCCGTCACCGCCCTGAACACCGCCACCGGGCGGGTGAAGACCCCCGGCGGCACGATCACGGCCGGGGCGATCGTCTGCGCGGCCGGCGCCTGGTCGGCCTCGATCGCCCGCTCGGCCGGGGTGAACCTGCCGCTCACGGAACCGGCCGTCCAGGAGCTGCTCACCACGGACCCGGTGGACGGCCTGCCCGGCATCCCGGTGACCCTGCACGCGGCCAGCGGCTTGCTGACCCGCCTGCGCGGCGACCGGCTGCTGATCGGCATGGGCTACCCGGGCCGCGACCCGGCCGCCTGGCGCGCCACGGTCGCCGACCGGCTCGCGGCCACGTACCCGTCGCTGGCGGGCGTCCGGCTGCACACGGCGGTCACGGGCGCGCGCGACTCCAGCCCGGACCGCACCGCCTTCATCGGCCACCTGCCGGGACCGGCCGCGTTCCTGTACGCGACCGGCTTCTCCGGCCACGGCCTGTGCAACGCGCCCGCGGCGGGCGAGCTGATCCGCGACCTGTACCTGGGCCACAACCCCGGCATGGACGTGACCCTCCTGGCCGCCACCCCGGAACGCGCCGCCATCCCGGAACGAGCCGCCATCCCGGAACGAGCCGCCGGCCCAGGAACCGGCAGACCGCCGGAAACAAACAGGGCACCAAGTGGCCCCCCGGAGCGGGTGGGGCGATCATGACCGACCTCAGACCCGCCATCCCCGCCCAGCCCGAACAGGCGATCACCGTCGTCGACCCGGCCCCGCGTGACGCGCACGCCGACTGCGCCCGCCTGCGGCGGATGGGCCCGCTCGTCCCGGTAGAGGTCGACGGCGTACGCGCCTGGACCACCACCCGCTACAGCACGCTGGAGACGATCCTGTCCCACCCGGGCCTGTCCCGCGACGTCCGGCACTGGGACCCCGAGGCGCTGGCCGCCATGCCCCCGGGCACGGCCGTGAACGAGATCGTCAGGGACACCTCCATGCTGAACGCGGAGGGCGAGCAGCACCGCCGCCTGCGCGGCCCGCTGGTGAAGGCGTTCACCCCGCGCCGGGTGCGCGAGCTGCGCCCCCGCGTCGAGGAGATCGCCGCCGGCCTGATCGACCGCATGGCCACGCTCGGCCCGGGGCCGGTCGACCTGCGGCGCGAGTTCGGCTACCCGCTGCCGCGCGAGGTGATCTCCGTCCTGATGGGCATCCCCGAGGAGCGGCGCGCCGAGCTGAACACGCTCACCGACATCCTGGCCAGGGTGGTCGAGGAGCCGGAGGACCGCAACGCCTCGCGGGCGGCCCTGCGCGCGCTGCTGGGCGAGATCATCGAGCTCAAGCGGCACGCCCCCGCCGACGACCTGATCACCGCGCTGATCGAGGCCGCCGAAGGGGAGGCCGACGAGAGCGGGCGGCTGAGCGAGGAGGAGCTGTTCGAGACCGTCGAGCTGATCTTCGTCGCCGGCCAGGTGACCACCGTCAACCTGCTCACCAACGCCGTCCACGCCCTGCTGCGGCACCCCGTCCAGCTCGCCCGGCTGCGTGACGGCACGCTGCCGTGGAGCGCGGCGGTGGAGGAGACGCTGCGCTGGGACTCGCCGCTGGCCTACTTCCCGATGCGGTACGTGATCGACGACGTGGAGATCGACGGCGTACGGCTGCGCAAGGGGGAGGCGGTCCTGGCCTGCTACACCGCGGCCGGCCGCGACCCGGCCCGGTACGGCCCGGCGGCCGGGCGGTTCGAGCCGGTCGCGGAGGCGCCGGTCCACCTGTCGTTCGGCCACGGCCCGCACTTCTGCCTGGGGGCGCAGCTCGCCCGGCTGGAGGGCGAGGTGGCGCTGTCGGCCCTGTTCGAGGCGTTCCCGGAGCTGCGGGCGGCCCAGCCGTCGCACGAGCTGCCGCCGCTGGGGACGGTCCTGGGCAACAGCGTCCGCTCGCTGCCGGTGCTGCTGGGAGAGCGGGCGCGATGACGGCACGACACGACCCGCCCGCGCGGAGCGGGGTGTGGGAGGCCGCGCGCGGCGGGTTGCGGATGGCCGGGGCCGGGGAGGCGCTGGTGTCCGAGCGGCTCCGGCTGAGCGGGAACGAGGTGCTGGCGGCGGTGTCAGCGGGCGCGTCCCGGCTGGTCGCCGAGGGGGTGCGGCCGGGCGAGCCGATCGGCTGCCTGTCCGGCGGGCAGCCGGAGACGATCGTGGCGCGGCTGGTGGCGCTGGCGCTCGGCTGCCCGTTCGTGCACCTGGTGCAGGGGGTGCCGGTGGAGGTCGCGGCCCGCACGATGCGGGCGCTGGGCGTATCGGCGCTGCTGTACGAGCCGTCCCGGGCCGGTGAGATGGATCCGCTGCTGGCCGCCCACCCGGCGCCGGTGCGGCGGCGGCTCGGCTGGACGGGCACGGACCTGTTCGCCGCGCCCCACCCCCCGCAAGGCCCGTCCGGCGAGCCGGGCCGGGCCGCCCCCGGAGTGCTGGGGTCGGTGGCGTTCACCAACGGCACGACCGGGGAGCGCAAGGCCGTCGCCTACAGCCGCCGGGCGGAGGAGGCGCAGCTCGCGGCCGCGCTGGCGGTGTGCGGGCATGGCCCGTGGCGGTTCCTGGTGCGTTCGGGGCACCACCTGCCGAACGAGCTCGCGCTGTGGACGCTGGCCACCGGCGGGACCGCCGTCCTGACCGACAACCGGGAGGACGGGCTGCCGGAGCTGGCGGTCCGGGAGGGGGTGACGCATTTCCTGGCGGGCCGGCCGTTCGAGTTCCACGCGCTGGAGGGCGAGCTGGAGGCGGGCCGGTTCCGGCTGGTCATGTACGGGGGCGCCCCGGCGGTGCCGTCGCACACGTGGCGGACGGCCGGGCGGCTGGGAGAGGTGCTGCTGCAGACGTACGGGCTGACGGAGGCGGGGTTCGTCACCGCTCTGACGCCCGCCGACCATCTGCGGCCCGACCTGCTGGCGTCGGTCGGCCGGCCGCTGCCGGGGGTGGAGGTGAGCGTCCGCGAGGGCGGCGGTGAGGTGCCGGCGGGTGAGGCCGGGGAGGTGTGGGTCCGCTCCCCTCAGGCGATGAGCGGATATGTCCGGCACCACGAAGCGCTCGGCGAGAGCCGCGACGCCTCACCGGGCGACCGGCACACCACCGACGCCCCACCGGACGAACGGCACGCCACCGACGCCCTGCCGGGCGGCCGACACACCGACGCGACCCCTGACGGCTGGGTGCGCACCGGGGACGTCGGCCGGATGGACGCCGCCGGCTACCTGTTCCTGCTCGACCGCGCCGAGAACCGCCTGCCCCACGGCGTCCACGCCCACCCCGTCGAGCACGTCCTGACCGGCCACCCGTCCGTCACCGACGCGGCCGTCTTCGCGCTGCCCGGCGGCCCCGCCGGCCCGGTGCTCGCGGCGGCGGTCGTCGCGCGGGACGGCGGCGCGACCCAGGAGTGCCTCAAGGCCCTGGTACGCCACTCACTCGGCGACCGGAGCGTGCCGGAGCATCTGTGGCTGGTCGGCGAGATCCCGCGCACCCGCGGCGGCAAACCGGACAAGGCCGCCCTCCGCGCCAGATACGCCGCCCCGGAGGCCCGGCCTGAGACGCGTCCTCAGCCGCCGGACGCCTCAAGGGCCGCGGCGAGCCATTCGTAGGGCACCGGAACCCCGTCGTCGCCCGCCGTCCCGTTGATGGTGGCCACCAGTGACAGGTATCTGCCGTGCGTCCCGGTGAACCGGTCCTCGTCCTCCGCCAGCGCCGTGTGGTGCAGCTCCTTGGCCACCAGGAGGTTGGCGGCCAGCCGGGGCCGCAGCTCGGCGAGGTCGTGCTGGCCGACGGCCTCGGCGGTCGAGGCCAGGAAACGGCCGGCGATGTCCCGGGCCCGCGGCGAGTCCACCGGCACCCCCGCCAGGCGCGCCGCCTGCGCCTCCTCCATGATCGCCGCCCGCTCGTCGATCGAGTCCAGCATCCGCGGGGAGGTCATGAGCCGCCCCTGGTCGTTGGAGTAGGTGTCGCGCAGGTGGTCGCGCACCGAGCGGCGGAAGCCGTCGTCGCGCATCAGGTCGGCCAGCTCGATCCAGGCCTCCAGCTGGCCGGTGGTGGGCTCGTCCGGCAGCCGGGGCCGCATCGCGCGCAGCCGCTCGACGAAGGCGGGGTGGACGTCGAGGCCGTCGCCGACCTCGTTCCAGAACTCGTCGACGAGCCGGTCCCGGTCGTCGTCGGACATCGACACCAGCTTGTGCATGAGGCTCACCTGCTCGGCCTCGGTGTGCTGCCGCACGATGGTCCGCAGGACGGCCCGCCTGGCCCGCAAGCCGCGCGCCTGGCGCTCGACCAGCGCGAGGTGCGCCGTGGCGAGGTCGCGCAGCGTCGTCTCGCCGGCCACGAGCCGGCGGATGTCGTCCAGGCTCGCGTCCAGCTCGCGCAGGGTGCGGACGAGCTCCAGCCTGGCGATGGCGTGGACGTCGTAGAGCCGGTACCCGGCGCCGGTGTGGCCGGTGGGCGCGATGATCCCGGCGTCGGAGTAGAACCTGACGGCGCTGACGCTTAGGCCGGTGCGGCGCGCCACGTCGCCGATGGGGTACAGCTTGTCGTCGTCCACGCCGCCCACTATGGGGTCTCAAGCGGGTCGAGACTCAACCCGCTGACACGGCGGCCCCCTTGCGCGGCAGCAGCACGAAGGCCCCGAGGTAGAGCAGCCCCGCCACGATCAGCAGCCCCTTGTAGCCGATCACCAGCGCCAGGTACTCCAGGCAGCCGCCCACCATGGCCCCCAGCAGGTTCGCCCCGAAGGACGTGGTCGCGTCCGCCGAGTCGGAGAAGCGTTTGGCGAACACCACGTTGGCCGCGAAGATCGGCAGGAAGGCGACGGTGACCGCGGCCACCGCGCGCAGCGGCAACGGCAGCGACAGCAGCCACGAGTTCGGCACCAGCCAGGCCAGCAGCAGGCCGGCCAGCAGCACCGCGTACATGACCGGCAGCGGCGGCGTCCGGAAGCGGCGGGTGACCTCGACGGCGGCGAGGACGGCGACGAGCACCCCGGCGAACACGATGGCGTTGACCACCCACGTGGTGCCGAACAGCAGCGCGAACCCGGTCACGCTCTTGGTCTCCAGCAGCAGGAAGCCCACCCCGAGCAGGAACAGGTCCGCGTACGGCCGCATCCGCCGGTAGGGGCCGGCGACCACCCGCACGGCCAGCAGGCTGACCGCGAGGATCAGGCCGAGCGTGATGAGGTACAGCGACGGGATGGAGCCGTCCTTCAGGTAGAGGAAGGGCCGGTCGTCGCCCGACGGCGCGGGGGTGCCCGCCGCGGCTCCGGGCCACTCGGCCCCGCACCGCTGCGCGGACGCGGTGGCCCCGGCGGTGATCACGGCCTGCTGTCCGGCGGTGCTGACCACGTCCACGCACGGCTTGTGCCCGAACGCGGCCTGCACGGTGGAGGCCAGGCGGTCCACCAGCCAGCTCTCGCGGTAGTAGTTGTACATCGAGAAGGTGCCGGTGGGCTTGAGGTGCGCCCGCGCGGCCTGCATGGCCTCCTCGGTGAACAGGTAGCTCTCCAGCCGCAGCGAGCTGGCGCCGGACACCAGCGTGAGCGAGTCCGGCAGGGCGAACAGGATCAGGTCGTACCTGTTGGAGGTGCGTTCCAGGAAGGCGCGGCCGTCGGTGACGTGCGTGGTCACCCGTGGGTCGCTGTAGGGCTTGTCGGGGTGCAGGGAGCCGCCGAGCTCGCGCAGTTTGGGGTCGATCTCGACGGCGTCGACGTGGGCGGCGCCCTTGGACAGGGCGATGGCCACGTCGGTGCCGCTGCCCGCGCCGACGATGAGCACGTCCTTGGGCGGTGTGGTGGCCCGCTCGTACGGCAGGCCGTACTGGCGCTCCCACTGGAGCCGGGCGGCGGCCGGGACGGCCTGCTGGTGCGGGATGCCGTTGACGGAGATGTCGGTGACGGGCACGCCGAGCTGCTGGAACTGCTTGTAGGTGACCTTGTAGTACGGCGACCAGAACGCTCCGGCCGACAGCGTCTCGGCCAGCAGCACCGCCACCACGGCCAGGGACGGGACGGTGACCAGCCCGAGGTAGAGGACCCGCGGCCGGGGCACGAGCAGCAGCCCGTACGCGAGCGCCGCGATGATCCCCCAGAAGACGGGCGGCGCGCTCAGGAACGACAGCGCGGTGAACACCGCGATCCCGGTCAGGCTGCCGATCAGGTCGTAGCGGTAGGCCTCCAGGCGCGACAGCTCGGGGAAGCAGCGCCCGACCAGCTCGGCCGGCCCCATCAGCACGAGCGCCGCCGCGCAGAAGATCACCGGCAGGATCAGCCAGGCGGGCGGGCCGCTGGTCTGCAGGCTGGTCCAGTACAGGACGCCCTCGGTGTTGCGGTCGACGGTCACGGGGAAGGTCTGCACGACGAAGACCAGGCCGAACAGGATGACCGGGGAGTAGAACGGCTGCCGCTTGGCGCGTCCGACGCGCAGGAACCCCAGGCCGATGCCGAGGAACGAGCCGAGCAGCACGAAGTTGGTGAAGTAGCTGAGGTGCACGATGTTGGAGCCGGTCCAGCGGATCAGCGCCAGCTCCAGGAAGAGCATGAACGCGCTGGCGAGGACGAGCCTCGGCCGTACCGCCAGCCAGTGGCCGCTGTCCTCGCCTGCGACCGCCTTCTGAGCCTGGAGCGTCATGCGCCCCAACGCTAGTGAACGGACCGGCGGTGCGGAAGCCGGGGCCCCGGACGAATGCCGTCCCCCTGGCGTAGTTTGCGGTGTTTTAGCAGGTCACGCGGCATAAGAGACACTGGACGCGCAGGACCTGATGAAGGAATGTTGTGGGGTTCATTTCCCTCCGAACGTTCCGGTGGTGACTCATGCGAGTCCTGATCCAGCTGCGCCCCTCCCCCGATCTGGTCGCGGCCGTCGCCGACCCCGGCCGGACCGCCACCACGGCCGACGTCGCCGACGGCCTGCCGGGGGTCGAGCTCGACACTGCCTTCACGCCCGTGGCCGTCCCCCGGCCCGTGCCCCCAGCGGGCGGCGACCCCCTGTCGCTCAACCAGCCGCTCGACTTCTCGCTGGCCGCCGACGACGCCTCGGTGCTGGTGCGCGGCACGATCTCCGACGACGAGCTGACGGCGCGCGTGTCCCTGCTGCCCACGCTGCGGCCCGACATCGTCGGCATCTACGCCGACCCGGTCGTCCAGTCGTCGCTCACCTGCGGCGGCGATCCCCCGGTCGGCGACTGGCACGACGTCGAGCGGCTGCTGAACGTGCCCGGCCTGCACGCCGAGGGCTACGACGGCGCGGGCGTGGCCCTGGCCGTGCTCGACACCGGGATCAACGTTGCGCACGTGGCCAGGCAGCTCGGCCGGGGCGTGACCCTGGACGCGGGGCGGAGCTGGCTGCCCGCGGGGGTGGACGGGCGGCCCGGGGAGTTCGAGGTGGACCACGGGACGATGTGCGGGTTCGACACGCTCATCGCCGCGCCGCAGGCCTCGCTGATCGACATCCCGGTGCTGCGCTCCACCCGTCCGGGCGGCTCGGCGCTCGACGGGCTGCTGTCGGACGCGGTGGCCGCGTTCGCGCACCTGCGCACGGTCCTGGAGGCGCAGCCGGAGCGGACGAGGTCGCTGGTGATCAGCAACTCGTGGGGGTCGTTCTCCCCCGAGTGGGACTTCCCGGTCGGCCATCCGGGCAACTACTCCGACAACACGGCGCACCCGTTCAACCTGATGGTGGCCAGCCTCGACAGCGTGGGCGCGGACGTGCTGTTCGCGGCGGGCAACTGCGGCGCCGAGTGCAGGGACGGCCGGTGCGCCTACCCGAACCGGCCCATCGCCGGCGCGAACTCCCACCCCAAGGCCCTGTCGATCGGCGGCGTGGACGTCAACGGCGAGCGGGTCGGCTACTCCTCGCAGGGCCCGGGCAGGCTGACCGCCCGCAAGCCCGACTTCTGCGCCTACACGCACTTCGCCGGGTCCAGGGCGTTCGGCGACGGCGCGCCGGACTCGGGCACCTCGGCCGCGACACCGGTCGCCGCCGGGCTGGTCGCCGCGATCCGCAGCCGCTGGCCGGTCTCCAAGCTGACACCGGCGCAGCTGCGCGCCCTGCTGCGGCGCACCGGCGAGGACCGCAGCGAGGTGGGCTTCGACTACGACTACGGGTACGGGATCGTCGACACGGCCGGCGTCATCGCCGCGCTCCAGCGCCGGGCGAAGAACCTCACCTGACCCTTCCAAGATCCTCGAAGAGCTCGCCGCCCGGCGGGCGGCCCCCGCAGAATGTCGGCGTATCGCAGGACTTCCGGACGGGGCAGTCGATGATCAGGCGTTTGATACAGGTCGTGAGTGCCGTGGCGGCGCTGGCGGCGGGCACGACCCTGGCCGCGCCCGCCGCCACGGCGGCC
>NZ_JAHKRL010000042.1 GCF_019396405.1 Nonomuraea rhizosphaerae
ACCTTCTTGCCCTGCAGACCGAGTCGTTCGACTGGTTGCTGGGCAACGACAGATGGAAGGCCCGGGTGGAGGCGGCCCGTCAGGCCGGGCGCAGGGACGTCCCGTTGCAGTCGGGTCTTGAGGAGATCTTCGAGGAGATCAGTCCGATCGAGGACTTCTCGGGGACGATGTCCTTGTCGTTCCGTGATCATCGGTTCGAGCCGCCCAAGTACTCGGTGGACGAGTGCAAGGACAAGGACATGACCTTCTCCGCCCCGATGTTCGTGACGGCGGAGTTCATCAACAACACCACCGGTGAGATCAAGAGCCAGACGGTGTTCATGGGTGACTTCCCGCTCATGTCGCCGAAGGGCACCTTCATCGTCAACGGCACCGAGCGGGTCGTGGTCTCGCAGCTGACCCGTTCGCCGGGCGTCTACTTCGAGCGCAATCTCGACAAGACCTCCGACAAGGACCTCTATGCCTGCAAGGTGATCCCGTCGCGGGGCGCCTGGCTGGAGTTCGAGATCGACAAGCGTGACAGCGTCGGCGTGCGCATCGACCGTAAGCGCAAGCAGCCGGTCACGGTGCTGCTCAAGGCGCTGGGCTGGAGCCAGGAGCAGATCCTCGAACGCTTCGGCGCTTTTGAGTCGGTCCGCGCCACGCTGGAGAAGGACCACACGGCGGGCCAGGACGACGCGTTGCTGGACATCTACCGCAAGCTGCGTCCGGGTGAG
>NZ_JAHKRL010000401.1 GCF_019396405.1 Nonomuraea rhizosphaerae
CACGGCCGGCGGGCGGCCGCTCGCCGGCCAGGGTCCCCTCGGCGTCCACGTAGCGCACCAGCTCGCCGGTGGCCGCCGAGGCGGCGACCGCGCCGTCCACGGCGACGACCGCCACGGCGGCCGAGCACACGCGCGGCACGCCGTCGGCGAGGATCGCGTCCAGCCGATCGGACAAATGTCTCAACCCCTCCCGAAACAACGCTCGTGAGCTCACCGCACCCACAAGCCGTACCCATGAGCCGCCCCCACAGGCCGCCCCCACGAGCCGAACGCCCCCTGGAGCGTCAGCCGCTCAGCGCGTCGCTGAGCCGCTCGCCGTGCGACTCCAGCAGCGCGCGCGCCCCGTCGGCGTCGAGCCCGTGCTGGAGCATCAGCACCGCCGTCTTGACCTGCCCGCCGGCCGCGTCGAGCGCCGCGCCCGCCGCGTCGTGGTCGGCCCCGGTGATGTCGCTGACCATGCGTACCGCCCGGTCGGCGAGCTTGCTGTTCATGGCCGACATCTCGACCATCCTGTTCCCGTACGTACGGCCGAGCCTGATCATCGAGATGGTGGAGATCATGTTCAGCACGAGCTTCTGGGCCGTGCCCGCCTTGAGCCTGGTCGAGCCGGTCACCACCTCGGGCCCCACGACCACCTCGATGCCGTGCTCGGCGGCGGCCGACAGGGGCGCGCCGTCGTTGCACGACAGGCCGACCGTCAGCGCGCCCCGCCGGGCCGCCTCGGCCAGCGCGCCCAGCACGAAGGGGGCGCGGCCGCTGGCCGACACGCCCACCACGGAGTCGAGCGGGCCCACCTCCAGGTCGGCGAGCGCGGCGGCGCCCGCCTCGGCGTCGTCCTCCGCGCCCTCGACGGAGCGGGTGAGCGCGTCCATCCCGCCCGCGATGACGCCCTGGACGAGCGAGGGATCGGTGCCGAACGTGGGCGGGCACTCGGAGGCGTCGAGCACGGCGAGGCGTCCCGAGGTCCCCGCGCCGACGTACAGCAGCCGCCCGCCCTCGGCCATGCGCGCGGAGATCGCGTCGATGGCGTCGGAGATGACCGGGATCGCGACGGCGACCGCTTCGGGCACGGCGGCGTCGGCCTGGTTCATCAGCCGGGCGACCTGCTCCGTGGGCAGCCGGTCGATCTGGCTGTAGCGGGGATCGCTCTGTTCGGTGGGCAGCTCGGGGAGCGGATCAATCATGACGCTAATTTCCACCCTCTACTTCTCTCTTGTAAATATCTTTCAGTCACTGTGTTCCATAGGGAACACTGTGTGTCCATGACGTACGTACGAACAGGCGCAGAACGGCTGGCCACGGATCCCGCGCTGGCGGGCGGGGCGAGGCTGGGCCTGATCACCAATCCCACCGGCGTGCTGCCCGACCTGACCCCCACCGCGGACGCGCTCCTGGCGGCCGGAGCGCCGCTGACGGCGCTGTTCGGGCCCGAGCACGGGATCAGGGGCACCGCCCAGGCGGCCGGCACCGAGCACGACACCGTGGACCTGCGCACCGGCCTGCCGCTGCACAACACGCACAAGATCGAGGGCGCGGCGCTGGACGAGGTGGTGGCCGCGGCGGGCGTGGACACGCTGGTGTTCGACATCGCCGACATCGGCACCCGCTACTACACCTACGTCTGGACCATGTACGACCTGATGGCCTCGGCGAGCCGGCTCGGGCTGAGGTTCGTGGTGCTGGACCGGCCCAACCCGCTCGGCGGGACCGTCCAGGAGGGGCCGCCGCTCGACCCGGAGTACGCCAGCTTCGTCGGCAGGTTCCCGATCCCGCAGCGCCACGGCAGGACCATCGGCGAGCTGGCCACCCTGTTCGGCTTCGACCTGGACCTGAGCGTGGTGACGATGGAGGGCTGGCGGCGCGGCACGGGCTTCGCCGCGACCGGGCTGCCCTGGGTGATGCCGTCGGTCAACATGCCGACCGTGGACACCGCGTTCGCCTACCCGGCCACCGGCCTGTTCGAGGGCACGAACTTCTCCGAGGGACGCGGCACCACCCGGCCGTTCGAGCTGGTCGGCGCCCCGTACGTGGACGAGCGGTTCGCGCCCGCGCTGGCCGCGCTGGACCTGCCGGGGGTGCGCTTCAGGGAGACGTGGTTCACGCCCACGTTCCACAAGCACGCCGGGGTCGTCGTACGGGGGGTGCAGCTCCACGTGCACGACAGGGACGCCTACCGGCCGGTGCTCACCGGGCTGTCCATGCTGCACGTGGCCCGCACGCTCTACCCGGGCGAGCTGGCCTGGTGGGGGCCCGAGCTGTTCATGGACCACCTGTGGGGCTCCGGCATGCTCACCGCGTGCCTGGACGCGGGGGAGGACCCGCGCGCCCTGTGCCCCGAGCCCGCGCACCCCGAAGGGCCACTCCTCTACGGGTGACATCACGCCAGGTCGCGCCGGTAGAGCCAGAAGACGCGCTCCGCCCGCGCGCCCACGGCCCATGAGTAGAACCGCAGCGGCCCGACCCAGCCGATCTGGGCGCTGGACTGCCCGGCGGCGCGCTGCTCGGCCAGGCAGCGGCGCAGCAGCGCGCCGCCGACGCCGCGGCCGCGCGCCCCGGGGGCGGTCCCCACCGG
>NZ_JAHKRL010000402.1 GCF_019396405.1 Nonomuraea rhizosphaerae
GGCGGCGCGGGCGACTCCCTCCTCGGCACGGCCCGCGCCGCCGGGGTGGACGTGTTCCTCACCGCCGACCTGAGGCACCATCCGGCGAGCGAGTTCGTGGAGGAGGGCGGGCCGGCGCTGATCGACGCCGCGCACTGGGCCACCGAGTGGCCATGGCTCGACAGTGCCGCGTCCATCCTGGGTTCGAGTGGCGTTACCGTTGAGACGCGTGTCTCCGCCACGGTCACCGATGCTTGGACAAGAGGTTATTCATCATGAAGGCAGCCCCCGAGGCCCAGAAGCGACTGCTCGACCTGGCCGACCTCGACTCCGTGGTGGACAGGCTGGCGCACCGCCGCCGCACCCTGCCCGAGCTGGCGGAGATCGACGAGCAGTCCAAGCGGTTCGCCAAGCTCGCGACCGAGGTGATCGAGGCCGAGACCGAGGCCGGTGACCTCGCCCGCGAGCAGACCAAGGCGGAGAACGACGTCGACACCGTCCGCACCCGCGCCGACCGCGACCAGAAACGGCTCGACTCCGGCGCCGTCACCTCGCCGAAGGACCTGGCCAGCCTCCAGTCCGAGATCACCTCCCTGCACAAGCGCCAGGGTGACCTGGAGGACGTCGTCCTGGAGATCATGGAGCGCCGCGAGGCCGCCGACACCAAGGTCACCGACCTGAGCGCCAAGCGCGACGAGCTCGCCGCCACCCGCGCCGCCGCCGAGGACCGCCGCGACACCGCGCTCGCCGAGATCGACAAGGAGGCGGGCGAGATCCAGGCCCGCCGCGCCGGCGTCGCCGACGAGATCCCCGCCGACCTGATGACCCTCTACACCAAGCTCAAGGGCCAGTACGGCGTCGGAGCCGCCATGCTCAGGGCCGGCCGCTGCCAGGGCTGCAAGGTCGCCCTGTCCATCGCCGAGATGAACCGCATCAAGGCCGCCCCCCACGACGAGGTGCTGCGGTGCGACGAGTGCCGGCGCATCCTCGTACGCACTCCCGAGTCGGGCCTGTGACCTCCTCCTACCTCGTGGAGGCCGACGGCGGCTCCCGCGGCAACCCCGGCCCGGCCGGCTACGGCGCCGTCGTCATGGACGCGGCCGACCGCCAGGTCCTGGCGGGGGCCGCGGAGGCGATCGGCGTCGCCACCAACAACGTCGCCGAGTACCGCGGCCTCATCGCCGGCCTGCGGGCGGGGCGCG
>NZ_JAHKRL010000043.1 GCF_019396405.1 Nonomuraea rhizosphaerae
CTGACGTCGTTCTCCCGCACGATCACGCCGCGGGAGAACGACGCTGCCGGGCCTCGGAAGTCTGGCCGTGCCGTCGTCCGGTTCGCGGCTCACCCTCCGTACGTCCAGGCACTCCCCGGAGAACAGTTTCCCCCCGGACAGTGTCAATTACGTAGATCCGGTTTGTCGGTAGCCTGCAGATGTGTCGAGCGAGAAGACGCCTCCCCGGCGGGAGGCGCCCCCGTCAGGAGCCGCACTGGCCGAGGCGCTGATGCGCACCACGCACGCGCTGCGGCGTTTCACCGGGCAGCCCTGCCTGCGACGCGGCTGGTCCACGTCCCGGGTCCTGTTGATGCTCGCCGTCGACGAGGCGGGCACGCCGCGGATGGGTGAGCTGAAGGACCGGCTCGGCGTCACCGGCAGGTCGATCACGTCCCTGGTGGACGGCCTGGAGGACGAGGGGCTGCTGAGCCGGCGCCACGACCCGGCCGACCGCAGGTCCACCCGGCTGGAGATCACCGCCAAGGGCCGCGAGCACCTGGGCGAGATCAAGGAACTGCACGACGCGCACGCCGACCTCACCTTCGGCGTCCTCAGTGAGGCCGAACGCGGCGTCCTGCTCGACATGCTCGACCGGCTCCGCGACCACGTCGCGGGCCGGCTGCCCGGCGCGGAGGGATCACGAGGTCCCGCCTGAGGCGACGCCCTCCACGAGGCTCACGGCCGGTACGGGATCACGCACGGACGACATTCCTCGGGCCCGGCGCTTCGCGGCTCACGACCCGGCGCGCTTCCGCACGAAGATCCGGACGTTGAGGGCGATGATGAGGAACCAGCCCGTGATGACGACAACTCGCCCCAGCCACCACCAGGAGCTGGAGTCCCAGCCGAACAGCACCTGGTAACCGTCCCAGGGCTTGCCCGACAGCAGCCCCAGCGCCTGGGTGGCGACGACGCACAGGCCGAAGCCGATGACCAGCAGATTGACCCAGGCCGGGCGGGGCGGGCGCAGGCTGTCCCGCAGGCGGAGCCCGCGTATGTCGTCGAGTTCCACGGCCGCACCTCACCCTGACATCGCGGAGAGCCTTGTGAGAAGGAGTCTAAATCGGACGCGGGGACAGGAGCGGCGATCATAGGTTGGAGGCATGGAAGTCGGCGAACTGCTGGGGACGGGGCGCAGCGCGGACGTGTACGCCCTGGGCGAGGGCAGGGTGCTGCGCCGCTACCGCAAGGACATCGACGCGCGGCTCGAGACGGGTGTCATGGCGCACGTGGCCGGCCACGGGTACCCGGTCCCGCGGGTCTACCCCGGCGAGGGGTCACGCGCCGACATCGTGATGGACCGGGTGGACGGCCCGACCATGGGGTACGCGCTCGTCCAGGGGACGACCACGCCGGAGGAGGCGGGCCGGGTGCTGGCGCGGCTGCTGCGGCGCCTGCACGAGATCCCGGCCAGGGCCGGCGCCGATCCGGAGGACCGGGTGCTTCACCTGGACCTGCATCCGGAGAACGTCATCCTGGCGCCCGGCGGCCCCGTGGTGATCGACTGGTGCAACACGCGTGAGGGGGCGCCCGCGCTGGACTGCGCGATGTCGGCGATCATCCTGGCGCAGATCGCGGTGGACGCCGAGGACTCCGCCGTCCGCCTCGCGCACGCCACGCTGGCCGCGCTGGTGGACGGGCTCGGCGACGCGCTCGACACGCGGGGGCCTCTGGAGCGGGCCATGGAGCGCCGGGCCGCCGACCGGGCCCTCAGCGGCAAGGAGGTCGCGCTGCTGGGCGCGGCCGTGGCCCTGATCAGGGCGCTCAAGGGCTGATCGCGCCGGCGGGCGCGGGCCTCCTGGACGCGTGGCTGCCGCTCGGCCTTCTCGCCGCCTCCGGCGTCCGGGGCGGGCTGCGACGCGGGTGCACCATCGATTGAGGGTTTATCGCGATAAAAGGCCGCATCACTGCGCGAAAGTTTACATCGAAAGTTCAACGATACCGTTGAAGGCATGGACATCAAGGACACAGCCCGCCCCCTCGACGGCGCGAGCGTCTCGGC
The DNA here is from genome assembly GCF_019396405.1 of Nonomuraea rhizosphaerae. Taxonomy (GTDB): domain Bacteria; phylum Actinomycetota; class Actinomycetes; order Streptosporangiales; family Streptosporangiaceae; genus Nonomuraea; species Nonomuraea rhizosphaerae. The sequence continues at coordinate 2,024 of NZ_JAHKRL010000043.1, forward strand.
CTTCCTCCGTTCGCTCCCCACCGCCCCCGTGCTGCTCGGCCTGGGCGAGGCCCGGCACTTCGTACCGGAGCTGGGCGAGCTGCGCAACGAGATCTTCCGGCACCTGGTGGAGCACGAGGGCTACCGTTCGCTCGCGGTCGAGAGCGACTGCCTCAGGGGCCTGCTGGTGGACGACTACGTCACGACGGGCGCGGGCACGCTCGACGACGTCATGGAGCGCGGCTTCAGCCACAACTTCGGCACCGCCCCGGGCAACCGCGACCTCGTCCGCTGGATGCGCGCCTACAACGAGGAGCACGAGGACAAGCTCCGCTTCTTCGGCTTCGACGGCCCGCTGGAGTACTGGGCCGAGAGCCCGCGCCAGGCGCTCACCGCCCTGCACGCCCTCCTCGACGGCCCGCTCCCCTGCACCGGCGAGGAGCTCGGCACGCTGCTCGGCCCCGACGAGCGGTGGACGGACGAGGCGACGGTCATGGACCCGTCCCGGTCGATCGGCCGGTCCGCCGACGCCCGGCGGCTGCGGCTGATCGCCGACGACCTGGTGGCGCTGCTGGAGACGCAGGGGCCGCGGGCGG
>NZ_JAHKRL010000403.1 GCF_019396405.1 Nonomuraea rhizosphaerae
GGCGACGATGGCGGCGGGCGTCCACGGCGGCCCGGCCAGCAGCGGCGCGACGGCGCCCAGGCCGAGCGCGGCCGCGGCGGCCCGCAGGCCGTAGGAGCGGGTGAGGGAGGACTGCCAGCGGCTGGTGCGTTCGAGCACGCCGGTGGCCACCGCGTCGGCCACGTCGTCGAAGACGGTCTCGGGCAGCTCGTGCCCGCGCGGCCGCAGGTGGAGCTGCTCCCCGTCGTGCACGGCGAGGTCGGACAGCGTCGCGTTCAGGTCGAACGGCTGCTCGCCGACCCGCTGGAGCACCCAGCCTCCGTGGGCCAGCCCCGCCTCCGCGAGCCCTTCGCCCGCGATGCGCAGCAACGTCGGCAGCATGCTCGCCAGCGGCATGTCCGAGGGCAGGCCGAGATCGAGCGACCCGCGCGGGCTGACGATCGTGACCCTGCACAGGTCGGTTCCGGTGGCGCTCACCTGGAGGAGTTTAGGGACTCGCCGTCGCGCGCGCCGCCGGAAATATGTCTAGAAAATTAGAAATGTCGCTGATCAAGGGCTATGGGCGGCTTGTATGGGCCCGTGAGCGGCAACACGGTGGTGGTGCGGCGGCCGGAGCGGCGCAGGCCGCCCGAGCAGCCGAGCGGCGAGGTCCTGCTGGAGCCGCCACCGGAGATCCCCGAGACGATCCCGGGCGGCGGGCTCACCCAGGTGCTGACCTACCTGCCGATGCTGGCGGGGGCGGGCGCGATGGCGCTGATGTTCACCGGGGGCGGCACCGGCAACCCGATCATGATGGTCTCCAGCGGGCTGTTCGCGATCTCGATGGTCGGCATGACGCTGGGCCAGATGTTCAGGAACACCGGCGAGCGCAAGGGCCGCATCAACGGCCAGCGCCGCGACTACTACCGTTACCTGGAACAGGTGCGCAAGCGCGTACGCCGGGCCGCCGAGCAGCAGCGCAAGGCCATGACCTGGAACCACCCCGACCCGGTGACCCTGTGGTCGCTGGTGATGACCAGCCGGCTGTGGGAGCGCAGGCCGCGCGACGACGACTTCGCCCAGGTCAGGATCGCCACCTCGGCGCAGCGGCTCGCGCTGCCGCTCATCCCGCCGGAGAGCAAGCCGATCGAGGACCTGGACCCGATGTCGGCCGGGGCGCTGCGCCGCTTCGTCCGCACCCATGCCACGGTCCCCGGGCTGCCGGTCGCGCTGGCGCTGCACTCCTTCGCCCGCATCACGCTCACCGGCGACCCGGACGCCGCCCGCGGCCTCGCCCGCGCCGCTCTGGCCCAGGCCGTCGCCCTGCACTCGCCCGAGGACCTGCGCGTTTCGGTGTGCGCCGGGCAGGAACGCGCGGCCGAGTGGGAATGGGTCAAGTGGCTGCCGCACGCCTTCCACCCCGACGAGGAGGACGGCGCGGGCCCGGTCCGGCTGGTCAGCCGCGACCTCGGCGAGCTGGACAACCTGCTCGGGTTCGAGCTGAAGGACCGGCCCCGGTTCAGCAGGGGGCTGTCGCAGGACGCGCTGCCGTACCACCTGGTGATCCTCGACGGCGGCCGGGTGCCGCCGGGCAGCCAGCTCGCCACCGACGCCATCGAGGGCGTCACCGTGATCGACCTCAGCGGCTCCGCCGGGCAGGTGCCCGCGCAGCTCTCGCTGCACCTGGAGGTCACGCCCGAGGAGGTCGTCCGGGTCGTCGAGGACGAGATGGGCAAGCCGGTCCTCACCCCGCTCGGCCGCCCGGACCAGCTGGGACTGCCCGCGTTCGCCGCGCTGGCCAGGCAGCTCGCGCCGCTGCGGGCGAGCGTGGCGGGCGGGGGCGAGGAGCAGGGCGACGCGCTGTCGGCCAACACCACGCTCACCGACCTGCTGCGCATCGGCGACGCCCGCCGCCTCACCCCCGCCCAGACGTGGCAGCCGCGCCCGGTCAGGAACCGGCTGCGCGTCCCGCTCGGCCTCGGCGCCGACGGCCGCCCGGTCGAGCTGGACATCAAGGAGGCCGCGCAGGGCGGCATGGGCCCGCACGGGCTCGTCGTCGGCGCGACCGGCTCCGGCAAGAGCGAGCTGCTGCGCACGCTCGTGCTGGCGATGGCGATCACCCACTCCTCCGAGGTGCTGAACTTCGTGCTCGTCGACTTCAAGGGCGGCGCGACGTTCCTCGGCCTGGACACGCTGCCGCACGTCTCGGCGGTGATCACCAACCTGGAGGACGAGCTGCCGCTGGTCGACCGCATGCACGACGCGCTGCACGGCGAGCTGGTCCGGCGCCAGGAGCTGCTGCGGGCGGCCGGCAACTACGCCTCGCTGCGCGACTACGAGCACGCCCGCGAGCAGGGGGCGCGGCTGAGCCCGCTGCCGACGCTGTTCATCGTGCTGGACGAGTTCAGCGAGCTGCTGTCGGCCAAGCCGGAGTTCATCGAGCTGTTCGTGATGATCGGCCGGCTCGGGCGCTCGCTCGGGGTGCACCTGCTGCTGGCCTCGCAACGGCTGGAGTCGGGGCGGCTGCGCGGCCTGGACACGCACCTTTCGTACCGGATCGGGCTGCGGACCTTCTCGGCGGCCGAGAGCCGGGCGGTGCTCGGCGTCGCCGACGCGTACTCGCTGCCGCCCGAGCCGGGCAACGCGTACCTGATGTTCGAGACGACCGGCATGACCCGCTTCAAGGCCGCGTACGTGTCCGGCCCCTACCAGGTCCCCCAGCGCGAGAACCGCGCCGCCGCCGTCCGCCAGGGACACCGCGGCAAGATCGTCTGGTACGGCACCGAACGCGTCCCGCTGCCGCCCCCGCCGCCCGCCGAGCCCGAGCCCGCCCCCAAGGACAAGGAGCAGCAGGACAGCCTGCTCAACATCGTCGTCGACCGCCTCAGCGGCAAGGGCCCCGCCGCGCACCGCATCTGGCTGCCGCCGCTCAAGGAGCCCGCCTCGCTGGACCAGCTCCTGCCGCCCGTACGGACCACCGCGACCCACGGGCTCACCGCCGCCGGGACCGACGGGCAGCGGCCCGGACGGCTGCACGCCGTGGTCGGCATCGTGGACAGCCCCTTCGACCAGCGGCGCGACCCGTACTGGCTGGACCTGTCCGGCGCGGCCGGCAACGCCGCGATCGTCGGCTCGCCGCAGACCGGCAAGAGCACGCTGCTGCGCACGCTGATCGCCTCCATCGCGCTCACCCACACCCCGCGCGAGGCGCAGTTCTACTGCCTCGACTTCGGCGGCGGCACGCTGTCGGCGCTGGCCGGACTGCCGCACGTCGGCGGCGTGGCCACCCGCCTGGACGCCAACCGGGTGCGGCGCACGGTCGCCGAGGTGACCGCCCTGCTGGCGCGCAGGGAGCGGCTGTTCGTCGAGCGCGGCATCGACTCGATCGCCACCTACCGCCGTCAGGTGGCCGCCGGCGAGTACGAGGGCGACGGCTGGGGCGACGTGTTCGTGGTGGTGGACGGCTGGGCGACGATGCGCCAGGAGTTCGAGACCCTCGAAGGGCCGATCGGCGAGCTGGTCTCGCGCGGGCTCGGCTTCGGCATCCACGTGGTCGGCACGGCCAACAAGTGGTCGGAGTTCCGCTCGAACGTCCGCGACATGTTCGCCACCAGGCTGGAGCTGAGGCTCGGCGACGCGTTCGAGTCGGAGATCGACAGGAAGGCCGCCGCGAACGTGCCCGAGGGCGCGCCGGGCCGCGGCCTGACCCGCGAGGCGCTGCACTTCCTGGCCGCGCTGCCGCGCGCCGACGGCAGGTCGACCGTCGACGACCTCACCGAAGGGGTCGCCGCGCTCGTACGGGCCGCCGCGGACGCCTGGCACGAGCAGCCCGCGCCGCCCGTGCGGCTGCTCCCCGACCGCTTCCCCGTGCACACGCTGCCCGGGCCCGGCGAGAGCGGCCCGCGCATCCCCATCGGGATCGACGAGGCGGCGCTCGCGCCCGTCTCGCTGGACTTCGACGCCGACGCGCACTTCGTCGTCCTCGGCGACACCGAGAGCGGCAAGACGAACCTGCTGCGGGTGGTCACCGAGGGCATCGTCGCCAGGTTCACGCCGATGGAGGCGCGGATCATCATCATCGACTACCGGCGCTCGCTGCTCGACACCGCCGACAACGAGCACCGCATCGGGTACGCGGCCTCCAGCACGGCCGCCGCGACCGTGCTCAAGGGCGTGCACCAGGTGATGCAGACCCGGCTGCCGCCGCCCGACCTGACCTCCGAGCAACTGCGCACGCGAAGCTGGTGGACCGGACAGGACCTGTACGTCGTCGTGGACGACTACGACCTGGTCGCCACCTCCTCCAACCCGCTGTCCGTGCTCGGCGACCTGCTGCCGCAGGCCCGCGACATCGGGCTGCACCTGATCCTGGCGCGCGCGATGGGCGGGGCCGGGCGCAGCCTGATCGACCCGGTCGTCCGGCGGCTCAAGGAGATGAACAGCCCGGCCGTGATGCTGTCGGGCCCCCGCGAGGAGGGCGCGCTGTTCGGGAACGTGCGGCCGCAGCAGCTCCCGCCGGGACGGGGGATCTACGTGGACCGGCGCTCGGGCTCCCGCCTCATCCAGACGGCCTACCTGACGCCGCCCGGGGAGTGACGGGGACCGGCGCCGGGCTGGACCGGGACCGGCGCCGGGGCAGGACCGGCGCCGGTCCCGGTGGCGCCGATCCCGGTGTGCAGGGTCAGGCGCCGTCGAGGCGGCGCTCGATGCGGGCGATCTGCGCCATCGCGTCGTCCATGGCCCGGTCGTAGGCGTCCTGCGCCTCCTGCAGGCGCACCTGCGCGGGGTTGCCCTCGTCGGTCAGCGACATCGGCGCCTCGCCCCACCGCTCGGCCATGATCGCCGCCGACTTGGCCTCCATGTCGGCCAGCGACGCGCCGATCAGCTCCAGGATCGTGGCGGAGAGCCGCTGGGCGCCCCACCGCAGCGCGCGCGGGTTGATCTCCAGCCCGGTGACGCCCTGGGACGAGCACTCCACGGTCACCAGCTTCTCCGGGTCCTGCGCGAACCCCTGCACGGCCAGGACCTGCTGGTACACCTCGTCGAGCCCCTCCATCGACTGCTGGGACTCGGCGATCATGCGGTCCACGGCCGCCTCGTCGAAGTGCGGCATCAGGCCCCCTTCACCTGGTTGCCCTGGGGCAGTGCCGTCTCGCTGAGGTCGCCGGCGACGGCCATCTGGCCGCCGACCCCGCCCATGATGGCGCCGCCGCCCACCAGGGCGAGTTTCTTGACCGGCGACATCTGCGCGAACCTGCCGGCGATCTTGCTCAGCAGGCCGCCCGTCCCCTGGATGAACGTGCCCACCTTGGCCGCGCCCTGCCCCGCCTGCCGGTCGACCTGGCGCCCGAAGAACGTCGCCGCCACCTCCGCGGCCGGTCGCGTGTACGGGTTGGACGACCCGAACCGGTAGAGCAGCCCAGCGGTGAGGATGGCCCCGCCGCTCGCGAGCGCGAAGGTGCCGAGCGCGTCGAAGACGTCGGCGGTGGTGTTCAGCGAGTCCGCCGTCGCCGCCGGTTTGTCCGCCGTGTCGGCCACGTTGTTGCTGTGGGTCAGGACCGTCTTGTCGAACATGTCGGCGCTGGTCCCCGTCCACCTCACGCCCTGGACCGACTGCTGGACGCGGCCGGGATGCGCGCGCAGCCCGTCGGCCAGCGCCTGCCACTCGGCGGCGGCCTGCCGCTGCTTCGGCGTGTCGGCGATCATGAGCAGGAGGAGCCCGGTGGCGAACTTCGCCCGGCCCCCGCCCAGGAGCGCCGTGCCCATGGCGGCCATGCCCGCCCCCGAGATCGCCGAGTACGGCTGTTCCACTGTGTCTGCCCGCCTCTCACGCCGGGGCGTCGGTGATGCCCGCGGATCTTCTGGCGGCCGCGCCGTCGCCCATGACGGTCGTGTTCGCCGTGTCGAACGTCTTCGTCCGCATGTCGGAGAGCTCGCGCCTGGTCGCCGACAGGTATTGGTGCGCGGCCAGCTTGACCTGGTCGAACGCGTCGCCCAGCGACGAGGCCAGCATGCCGAACGCCCCGTAGTGGGTGCCGCGCAGGTCGATCCCGGCCACCACGTGGACCAGGTTGTTGAGCTCGGTCATCGGCGCTCCGCCGAGCCGGTGGCCCACGTCGCGGAGGGAGTCGACGTCCATCTCGATGAGCTTGGAGTTGTCGTCATTTGTCATGATCAGTCCACCACCGATTGGCCGGGCTCGTGCGCCGGACGGAACAGGCTGGAGTCGTCCGGCTGCCTCACGGCCGCCCGGTGCGGCGCGAAGGCGCTGTCGTAGTCGCCGGCGACGCCGGCGCCGGCCATCGGCATGAACGGCATGCCGCCCCCCATGCCGGTGACCGCCCCTGTTGGGCCACCGGCCGTGCCCGGCCTGCCGACGGCGGTCCACGAGCCGTCCACGACCGGCACAACGCCGGGCCGCACGGACGGGCCGCCGGTTTCCTGGATCGGGCCGCGCACCTGGTCGGGACCGTTGCGACGGGGCTGATCGTCCAGGGTCGAGTGGGTCGGGGCGGCGTCCGGCGCCGATCGTGTCGGCTCCAGGCGGCGGGCCTCGGTGTGCGCCGGTTCGGTGGCGACGGGCTCCAGCCCGATCGTCGCAGGGACGCTGCCGACGTGGGTGGCGCTGGGCCCGCCGCGCGTCGGCGCGAGCTCTCCCACGACCTTCTGCGGCGCCGTGCCCACCGACGTCGGCGCCATGCTGACCAGGGACGACCTGGCCGGGTCAGCGGTCGCGGTGCCGACCACGGCCGGCGCCGGGCCGGTGGCGGGGACCGGCGTGGCGGTCACGGGGGCGCCCGGAGCCGGGGCTCCCGCCGGGACGCCCGCCGGGAGGGTCGTCACGGGCGCCGCCTTGGCCGCGGGGGGCACCGCCGAGGTGTCGCCGGTCAGGTGGGTGATCGGCCGGGTCGGCTGCTCGTCGTCATAGGTGATGCCGTCGTCCGGGGGAGTGCTGTCGTGCTCCTCCGGCTCCGGCATGTACGGCGCGCCCGAGGCGAGGGCCGCGTCCCAGGCGAGCGCCTCCGGCATCGACCTGTAGGCGTCCTTGATCTTGTTGTTCAGCTCCGCCATGAACCTCTGCGCGTCGGCGTCCGGGTTGTTGACCATCTTCGACGGGCCGGGCGAGGCGATGTCGGGATTGACGGGAGAGCCGCTGTCGATCGGCTCCCAGATCGGCTTGGTGGCGTCCTCGAAGTTCTGCTTGGCCGTCGCCAGATCGCTGCCGACCTTGTTGATTGACGGCCCGATCCAGGTGATCTGGTCCCGCAGCGTGCTGAGGTAGGCCTGCACCTGCGACATCCGGCCGAGCATCGCCCGCGCCGACTCCCCGCCCCAGTTGTCGTCGGCGACCAGCCGCTCGGCGTACTTCGTCAAGTCGTTGATCGTCTGGGTCAGCAGGTTGCCCGAGGCCCGGAACGTGTCCGCCACCCCGCCGAACTCCTCCGGCCGGGTGTGCGCGAGCAGATCACGGATCGCGTCGCGCCCCCCGTAGGTCCGGGGCGCGCCCTCCGGCAGCGGCCCCAGCTTGATCGGCTTCGGTTCCCCCAACGTGCCTGCCCCCTCAGGAAGGTTGTGTCCGGCGCGCCGTGTCGGCCGCCCGCGCGTCGCCGTCCTGGACGGTGTTCGCGGTCGCGACCAGGTCGTCGATGATCCTTCTCACCTGCTCGGCGACGAAGCCCATCGTCTCGGTCGTGGCCAGGAACGCCCGATGCGCCGTGTCCGCGTACCCCCGCGCCACGTCCCAGTCCCCCACGGCCTGGGTCGGCAGGTCGTGCACCTTGTGCGGCGCCGACTCGAGCTGGGGCAGCAGATCCCGCGACATGGCCCCCGCGACGTCCCGCAGCACGTCCGGACGGCATACCGCCTGGTCACCGGCCGCCTTCGGGTCGATGAGAGGCGTACCGCCATCGCCTTCTTCCATGGCCGTCCTCAGGTGCCCCAGCGCCGGACGTTGGCGTTCTCGGCGTCCCGCATGATCTCGGTCGCGTCGTGCAGCGCCGGCCCGAACCGCTGCATCGTGTCCCCCATGGCCACGACCGCGTCGTTCCAGTTGCGCTTGGCCTCCAGGTAGACGCCCTTGGCGGCGCCGTCCCAGGTCTCCAGCACCTTCAGGTCGTTCTCCAGGTCGGTGAGCTCGCCGACGAGGTTGGCGTAGGCGCGGCCCAGCTCGGCCGCGATCTCCTCCATCTCGTCGAAATTGGCGAGAATGATGTCGCCGCCACCTGTCATGGCGATCCCTCCCTAACCCTTTAGATCTTGCCGCCGTTGAGCGCGTTCATGAGGTTCTGCGCGACGGCCTGCGCGGAGGTGCTGGCCTCCTCGTACTCGATGCCGGAGCCCTTGAGGTTCTCGGCGATCGTGTGCAGGGCGTCGATGACCTTCTTGAACTGCGGGTTCCACTCG
>NZ_JAHKRL010000404.1 GCF_019396405.1 Nonomuraea rhizosphaerae
CGGGCCTTGTGGGCCCGCCCGCCGTGGCCTTCACCTGCTTTCGACTTCCGGAGGTTTTCCCGGACGGGTTACTTGCTGCCGATCTACTTGCTCAGCGTCAGGAACTCGTACATGCCGAAGTTCTGGCTGACGAAGGCGTTCTTCAGCGCCGGCGGCCGGTAGAACAGGCTGTGCGCCCAGACGTAGGGCAGGATGAACGCGTCGTCCATGACCTTCTTGTCGAGCGCGGCCCAGATCGAGTTGCGCTTGCCGGCGTCCAGCTCCGCGGCGGCCTGGTCGATCAGCTTGTCGATCTCCGGATCCTTGACGCTGAGGTTGGTGTTACCGGCGTCGCGGATGACCCGGCTGTCGACGATCTGCTGGAAGAAGCCGAAGCCCTCCGGGTAGTCGGCGCCCCAGCCGTAGATCAGGATGCCGAGGCCGTTCTTGGAGGTGAAGTCGGGCTTGCCGGCGTACAGCTTGAAGTAGTCACCCTGCGGGTAACCCTTGATCTCCAGCTTGATGCCGACGCGGCCGAGCGACTGCTGCAGCGACTCGGCGGTCAGCTTCTCCGCCGAACGCTCGTTTCGGTAGGAGATGGTGGTGGTGAAGCCGTTCGGCTGCCCGCAGGCCGCCAGCTCCTCCTTGGCCTTGGCGACGTCGCCGCCGGGGTTGGCCTCCACGCCGTAGAGGTCGTTCTTCTCGTAGCCGGTCATCTTGGGCGGCATGAGGCTGAGGGCGATGTCGCCACCGGCCTCGGGACCGCCGAAGGCGCCCTGGATGGCGGTGCGGTCGGCCGCGTACATCACGGCCTTGCGGCAGTGGATGTTGTCGAACGGCTTGACGTCACCGTTGATGTTGGCGAACCAGGTGCGGTCGAGCGCCGCCGAGTCGGCGTACTGCTTGACCTTCGGGTCGGTCAGCACGGTCTTGCGGGCGTTGGCCGCCACACCGGTGCTGTTGATCTTGATGTCGATCTTGCCGGACAGCAGGCGCTGGTCGAGGTCGTCCTCGTTCTGGCCGAGCAGGACGTCGATCGTCTCGTTGAGCTGCTTGCGGTTGGGGTCGCCGGCCGCGTCCCAGTTGGGGTTCTTGACCAGGTCGATCCGCTTGCCCAGCTCATGCGCCTTGAACATGTACGGGCCCGTGGAGACCGGGTGCTCCTTGTACTTCGTGCCCGTGTCCTTGGCCTCCGGCACCGGGGCCGTCTGCGGGAGCATGGCGAAGTAGTCGAAGCCGCCGTACGGCTTCTTCAGGTGGAAGACGATCGTCTGGTCGTCAGGAGTGTCGACGGCCTTCCAGTCGTCGAGCTTGCCCTTCATCTTGTACGGCCCGGTGTAGTCGCCGTTGTCGAGCCAGTCGTTGAAGTAGGTCGGGCCGCTGGGCAGCACTTCCTTGTCCAGCGAACGCGCGACGGCGTACTTCACGTCCTTGGACGTCACGGGAGTGCCGTCCTCGAACTTCAGGCCCGAGCGCAGCTTGTACGTCCAGGTCTTGCCGCCGTCGGTGGGCTTGCCCAGGTCCTCGGCCAGGTCGCCGACGAGCTGCAGGCCCTCCTCACCCGGCACCGGCTTGAACATGGTGAGCGCGCGGGTGTACAGGCGGGCGAAGTTCCACGCGTAGCCGTAGTACATGTCGCCGGGGTCGACGGAGTCGAAGTCACCCGGCATGCCCATGTGGATGGCGCCGCCCGTCTTGTCCGACGGGTTGACGACCTGCGTCACACCGGCGTTGTACTGGCTGGCGGGCGCGTCGGCAGTGCCACCACCGGTTTTCTGGGTAGAGCCGCCACCGCCACCACACGCGGAGACGACCAGGGCGAAAGCAGCGGTGATCGCGACCGCCGACGCCTTGGATCTTATCTTCATCGACCTGACACACCCCTTGTATCTAGGAGTCCAGAACTTGCGGATAACTCACGAGGTCATCGGGCCTTGGGATCGAAGGCGTCCCTGAGGCCGTCACCGAGCAGGTTGAAGGCCAGCACGGTGATGAAGATCGCGAGACCGGGGAAGATCATGTAGTTGGGCGCCACGTTGTAGTTGTGGACAGCGTCCGCCAGCATGCCTCCCCACGTAGGGGTCGGCGGCCGCACGCCCACGCCGAGGAAGGAGAGCGCGGCCTCGAAAAGGATGTTCGACGGGATCAGCAGCGTCGAGTAGACCAGGATCGGGGCCAGCAGGTTGGGCAGGATCTCCTTGAACAGGATGATGTGGTTGCGCGCGCCCAGGCTCCTGGAGGCGTCCACGAACTCCCGCTCGCGCAGCGACAGCGTCTGCCCGCGGATGATCCGCCCGATGTAGGGCCAGTTGAAGAAGCCGATGATGAACACCAGCAGGCTGATCCTCAGCGTGTCACCGGACAGGCCGAACGCCTTGTCGCCGATCACCCCGCCCAGCGCCAGCGCGAACACCAGCAGCGGGAAGGCCAGGAAGATGTCCATGAGGCGGCTGATGACCGAGTCGACCCAGCCGCCGAAGAACCCGGCGATCATGCCCAGCACCGTGCCCAGCAGCACGCAGAGCAGGGTCGCGAAGAAGGCGATGAGCAGGGAGACGCGGGCGCCGTAGAGGATGCGGCTGAACAGGTCACGGCCCGAGGTGGGCTCGACGCCGAGCAGGAAGTCCCAGCTCATGCCGCCGAACGTGCCCTTGGGCGCGCCGATCGCCGGATCGATCTGGTCGGTGTGCCACTCGGCCGGCGGGTGCCCGAACCATGACACCAGCAGGGGCGCGAAGATCGCGACGATGATGAGCAGGAGGATGACGATGGCGCCGGTGATGGCGATCTTGTCGCGTTTCAGCCTCATCCATGCGATCTGGCCAAGGGAGCGCCCTCGGATGGCTGAGGAGTCCGCGCCCTCCAGAACGGTTTCCGGACCGGCCTCAATGGCCGAACCAGGAACATCGAGCGGTGCGGTCATGCCAATGGCCCCCTGGATTCCAGACGACGTCGTCCGTGCCGGCGCGGTCCCGGTCAGGTTAGTGCGCCGCGAGCGTGAAGTCCGCGAGTCGCGGCCCCAGGAGGCAGAATCTATGGCCTGAGCTGGTGTGACTAGTCCCTCAGACCCCGATGTGGCTTAACTGTGATTTACGCGAAACTCATTCGTATCGATCTTCATATGAATGTCTACGGGCAGTCCCGGTTGAGTCTCGGAACTGTGACACACACCGGACGAACCTCGCGCCTAACTGATTCCCCGGCGCTTGAGCAGATCCTCGATGTCGGAGAAATCGTCGTCACTCTTCGGCGCCTGCTTCTTGGCCTGCGGGGAGGCCGGCTGCTGTGAGGCCGCGACGGCGGGCTGCGTGGCGCCCTGCCCGGCGGCCGGCCGCCGCTGGGCCGCCGGCACCCCGTTCTTGCCCTTTGGCTTGCGCGGCCCGTCCGCCCCGGCCCGCCT
>NZ_JAHKRL010000405.1 GCF_019396405.1 Nonomuraea rhizosphaerae
CCGCCCTCGCTCCTGTCACGGATCGCCGGGCGGCGGCTGCCGTGCTCCAGCACCGCGTTGATCCGCTCGGCCCCCCGCCCCTCCAGCAGCGCCCGGATGGCATCCCGTGCCTCGACCAGGCGATCACGCACCCGCTCGACCTGCGCCCCCTCACCTCCCGGCAGCCCGTGATCGCGCAGCCACCCCCGCACCCCCTCAGGATCGTCGAACTGATCAACCATCACCCCGTGCTCCACCCACACGCTGTCGACCAGGTCGAACGCCACAGGCTCCCCACGAAGCGGCCGCACCCTCACGCTATTAACCTCTCAAAGCAATTTGACCGGTTACAAGCTCCCATGTTATCACTTAACCACCAAACAACCTTTAACCAGTTAACAGGGAGCCCCGGTGACGACCCACTACCGCACCGCTCAGATCGACGGCCTCAACGTCTTCTACCGCCAGGCAGGCGACCCCTCGGCCCCCACCCTCGTACTCCTCCACGGCTTCCCGACCTCGTCGATCGCCTACCAGGAGCTGATCACCGATCTGTAGGACGAGTTCCACCTCATCGCCCCCGACTACCCCGGCTTCGGCCACAGCTCCGCCCCCGCCGCCTCCGAGTGGAGCTACACCTTCGACCACCTCGCCGACGTCATCGACCACCTGCTCGACTCCCTCGGCCGGACCAGGTACGCCATCTACGTGAACGACTACGGCGCCCCTGTCGGCTTCCGCCTCGCCGTCCGCCACCCAGACCGGATCACCGGCATCATCACCCAGAACGGCAACGCGTACGAGGACGGGCTGACCTCCTTCTGGAGCGACCTCCGCAAGATCTGGTCGAACCCTTCCGAAGCCGACCTCGCCCCGCTCCGCGCCAACCTCACCCGCGAGGCCACGCACTGGCAGTACACCGACGGCGTCCCGGACGTCTCCCTGGTCAACCCGGACAAGGAAGCCCTCGACCAGGCCCTCCTCGACCGCCCCGGCAACGAGGAGATCCAGCTGGCCCTGTTCCTGAACTACGCCACCAATGTCGCGGCGTACCCGGTATGGCAGGAGTACCTCCGCACCCACCAACCGCCCGTACTCGCCGTCTGGGGCAAGAACGACGCGATCTTCGGCCCTGACGGTGCCACGGCCTTCACCCGGGACGTGAAGAACGCCCAGGTCCACCTGCTGGACACCGGCCACTTCGCCCTGGAGACCCACCGGCCGGCGATCGCCGCACTGACCCGCACGTTCCTCCACAGCCTCCCGGCCTGACCTGACTCACGCGCGGCCGGAAGCTCAACCGCCTCCCACAACCAGCTGACGAACCGCCCCCTACAACCGCTGATGAACCGCCTCAGCCACCGCCAGCTGAACCTCGTTCAGCTCCAACTCCCCATCCTCCACATCCCACAGCGAGTTCTGCAGCGCCCGCCCCAGCGTCCACCCCGCCGCCCGCTGCCGATCCAACCCCAGCTCGTCCACCATGTAGTCGAACCGCCGCAACACCGCCCGCCCCACGTTCCCGCTCGCCACGATCTCCTCCCACCGGTTGTGGAGCGCGGGCATCAGATCGAACCCCGGATCCCCCGCGAGCGGCTTCGGATCGATGGCCAGCCACGGCTCCCGCTCACCGGCCAGCACGTTCTCGTAGTGCAGGTCCCAGTGCAGCAACCGGTCCCCGGGCTCACCCACCAACTCACCCACAGCCCCCGCGCAGATCCCCAGCCAGTGCCGATCCCGCTCCAGACCCAACACCCCCATCGCTTGAGGAACGTCATCCAGCATCTCCTGCGCGATGTCCCCCAACCGCCGCATCTCCGCAGGAGCAGGCAGCGCCACCAACCGCCGCAACAACGCGGTCAAGATCTCCAGCGCCTTCATCTCGTCATCCACAGCCAGCAGCGAACGCCCGCCATCAAGCCGTTCGAGCAGCATCGTCCCGGTCTCGGGGTCCTCGTCGAGCAACAGCACCGACCCGTCACCCGCCCACGCCCGCAACCCGGGCGCCTCCCAGCAGTTTTCGTGGGTGACGGGCTGCAACTTCAGCGCCGCCCGCGTCCCGTCCCGCCGCACCACGGGGAACACCAGGGACACCACGCCATGGGCAGGCCCACCGTCAAGCCGCAGCTCCCACTCGTCGAGGTACCGCTTCGTCAGCGCGGGCAACCCCGCCGACCAGGCACGCCCGGCTTCTCCGTCGTGCTTCACGTGAAACGCCGTCAGCGCGGCGGGCACTACGATCTCCATCGGCCCAGTCTGCCGCGCCGCCCCTCCACAACTCCTCCTGTTTTCCACCTCTGCCGCCGCGCCCTCCAACCGCTTTTCTACGGCCACCGCTGGCTACGAGCACCGCTCGTTACGGCCTCCCGCCCGGCTACGGTCATGCGCCCGCTACGACCACCTGCCCGCTACGACCGAAGCCCAGCTACGGCCATCACTCGTCGAGGTGCCGCCGCCTGCTGAGGCGTCATCACCTGCCAGGGGCCGGCCACCGCTCCTGCAGCCGCCACTTTCCGCGGCACCATTCCAGCTACGCGGACGACGCTCTCTTTGAACCAGCGCCCCCTGAACCAGCGCCCCTTGAACCGTGCCACGGCACTCCGTACGGGCGACGCCCTCACCCCGTACTGGTGATGCCACTTCGCCCCGCGCGGGCGATGCGTTCTCCGCCCTGGGGGCTACCACCGCCCAGCCATCGGGCTACCACCGCCTAGCCCTGGGGCGGCGATACCGCCCCTGTCCTGGAGCGATGTCACTCCCACCCCGGGCCCTGCCCCCACACCCTGGCGAGGTCTGTCACCCCACCCCGGCCCACCTCACCACACGCCTCGGCCCAGACCCCAGGGTGATCGCAGTCACCGCCGGCCCTTCATAGCCGCGACGGGGAACGATCCGCCGCCAGCGCCTCGGCGGTGAACCTCAGCGCGCCATCGGCGAAGGCGCGCGACAACATATGGGTCTCGTCCGGGAAATCGACAAACGAGCGGACGTGTGCTCCGCGAGCCAGCGCCGTGACGCCGCGGCCAGATCCGGCGGAATGACGTCCTCACATCCCCCCATGCCGTACCAGACGGGTGGACGTCGGGCACGTACCCCGGCGTGCGGCCGGAGATCCGAGACGAACCCGGCGACGAGCGCCACGGAGACGAACCGTTCCGGCCGCTGCCGGAGCAGGTGCACCCCGAGCGCACCGCCTTGCGACCAGCCGACCAGCGCGACGCGCTCAGCGTCCTGGCGGTCCAGCCACGCGAGCACACCACGAGCCGACGCGGAAGGGCCGTAACTCCGCGCGCCTTGGTGACGACATCCGCCCAAGCCCACCGCTGCTCCACCGCCACCGGGCCACGCAACGCGACTCCAACGGTTCCGGCCGGCAGTGCCGGGAACCATGCCGTCCAGTCGGACTCATGGCCCCCGTACCCATGAAGCAGAACAATCAGCGGACGCCCGGCTCGCTCGGACTCAGGATGCGACCAGACAGGGGCGTCCTCGTCCAGCGAAGCGATAGATCTCACGAAATCCCCGATGCGGCGTGAGAAAGCCCCCAATCTAGCCAGCGCCCCTCCCCCGCACACCGCAGCTTCCCGAGCGCCGCCACCCGGAGTGGACGGGCTGCTGCGAAGACGCCGCTACAGCCAATGCCACCCCGGCCTGGGAGAATGCGTGCCCGCCAGCGACATCAACAACGCGTGCCGCCCAGCCTCACCGACAATGCATGCCGCCCAGTCTCACCGCAGAAGCCCGACGCACCGCGCTCCCCGAAGGGGCGCGCCCCTCGATGCACCGTGACCTCGACGTGCCCATGAATCCCCACATGGCGGAACCAGCGACAGGGCAGAACCTCCAATGTGCCGCGACCTCTGACACGCGCCATAACCCCTGACTCGCCAGACAGACCGAGGAAGGTATCTCGCGCCTCTTCAAGATCGCGAAGAGACGCGAGAACGCCTCCTCAGAGCTTGAACCTGGCCGCGGGACGGCGGCGCATCAGCAGCCCACCCACTCCGGCCGCCGTGATCAACACCGACCCCACCAGCACGAACAAGCGCCCGTCAGGCCCAGCCATACCCCCGCCACCCGTGTCGACCCCGGCCTTCGGCGTGGTGGAGTTCCTGCTGCTCTTGCTGCTCGACGGCTTGGGCGTCGGAGTAGGGGTCGGGGTCTTCGACGGGGTGGGAGTCGCGCTGGGTGAGGAGCCGGTGCCCGACCCGACGGTCAGCGTGTACGTCTTGAGCGTGGTCGCGTTCTGAGGCTCGCACTTGATCGTCGGTGAGGTGGCCGAGGTGCCGATGTTGACGGCCGCGGGCTTGATGGTCGCGGTGCCGGCGGTGTTCGCGGTCGCGCGTATGTCGATCCGCGTCGGCAACGTGATCGGGTTACCGTCGGTCGCGGCGGTCAGGTCGGCTGATCCGGTCGCGGAGGTGAGGCCGGTGATCCCGGTGATCGAGACATTGGCGAATATCTTGTTGCCCGTCTGCAGCCCCGTGGACGGTGCTTCAAGCTCGGACCCCGTCTCGTAGACCCCAGCCCAGCCGATCGTGAACTGCTCGCCCGCCTTGGGGGCGGTCGTCGGCATGGTCAGCGTGACCTTGATCTCGACGGTCTGGGGGCTGCTCTCCGTACCGGTCGTGCACGAGTACGTGACCACGTCCTCCTGCGTCCCGCCGCCTCCACCCTGACCGACGGTGACCGTCACGCTCTGCGCGGTGGTGGTCGTGCACGTGGTGGCGTCAGTGGTCGCGTTGGCCAGGCTCAGCTTCAGGCTGCCCTGCTCGGTGGCCCCCTTCACCGTCACCTGCTGCCCCGTGGTCGCGGTGACGGCGACCGTGCTCGTCACCTGCGCGGCCAGCACCGTCGTCAGCCCGGAGGAAACGCTCGCCCCGGTCTTGTCGAGATCAGTGTGCGTCCCTCCGGTCACGAGCAGCTTCCCCGCCACCTTGACCTGCGTGGTGGCGGTCGGCGCCGTACGCAGGGTCAGCGCGGGGAGCTTCCACTTGACCTCGAACGTCCCACTCCCCGTGTCCGGCACGATGATTTCCACGCTGAGCGAGGTGTTACTGAACGGCCCGCCCGCACAGGTGTAGGAAAGGGTGAGCGTCTTCTCAGCCACCGCCGCCTGAGCCGGAGAGACCAGGACCAGCGCGATCACGCTGCTGATGATCCCAAAGATGGCTGCTTTCCTGACAAGGCGCTCCCACACCCCGGAAGCTCGCAACAGTCCCATCTCCATCCCAAAGGGCGGTCAGCAAGACGTATCAGAATTGCAGTAGTTGGTCACGATTGGGTGGAGATAGTCAAGAAAAGTAGTTGAACATCAACGCTAACCCACCAAACCCCCGCAAACCACCAGCATCACCCGCCCCACATACGGGGATGCCTACTCGTCCCACCCGCACCATCGGCCCCCGTTTCCCCACATTCGACGGCCGATATTCGATCTCACGAGCCGACATCAGAGGCACCCCAAGACCGCCGCATCCGCTCTCCCGGTCCGGCTCCGCCGCACTCCACTCTGCAATCCGACAGCGCCACTCTCAGATCCAGCGCTCACCCTCGGTGCGGCGGCGGCAGCACCGAAAGCGGCCTTCGCACCTGCACCGCAACTGGCACCTGCACCCGCACCGCCATCAGACGTCGAACAGTCAGACATCGCACAGTGTTTTCGATCACCCTGAAATCGCCAGCGTGAGCTGCTGCACGCCAAGCACCCCTTCTCAACCCACGCTCACGCAATCCCTCCCCCTTACCGACTCGGGTCCGGAGGAGGGCGGCCGTGGTCTCACCGTCTTGTAACGGCGGCTGGCCCCGTGCGGGCTCAGCGGCCGTGTCCCTGGAGGTCCTCAGCCCCGTGCGGCGACTGGGGCCGGCCCATGCGTGCCGTACAAAAGAAATCTCACACGCACAGAAGAAGCGGGAGAGCGGAAGAGGCGGAGGGGTCAGTAATGCCAGGGAAATGGCGACCAGTCCGGGGCGCGCTTTTCGAGGAACGAGTCGCGCCCCTCCGCCGCCTCATCGGTCATGTACGCCAGCCGCGTCGCCTCGCCCGCGAACACCTGCTGCCCCACCAACCCGTCGTCGATCGCGTTGAACGCGTACTTCAGCATCCGCTGAGCCGTCGGCGACTTGCCGTTGATCTTGCGTCCCCACTCCAGCGCCGTCTCCTCCAGCGCCGCGTGCGGGACGACTGCGTTCACCATGCCCATCCGGTGCGCCTCGGCGGCCGTGTAGGTGTCGCCGAGGAAGAAGATCTCGCGCGCGAACTTCTGCCCCACCTGCCGGGCCAGGTACGCCGACCCGAAGCCGCCGTCGAAGCTGGCCACGTCGGCGTCCGTCTGCTTGAAGCGGGCGTGCTCCTCGCTGGCCAGCGTGAGGTCCGCCACCACGTGGAGGCTGTGGCCGCCGCCCGCCGCCCAGCCGGGCACCACGCAGATGACGACCTTGGGCATGAAGCGGATCAGCCGCTGCACCTCCAGGATGTGCAACCGGCCCGTGGACGCCGAACCGTCCGCGTACTGGTAGCCGTCCTTGCCCCTGATCCGCTGGTCACCGCCGGAGCAGAACGCCCAGCCGCCGTCCTTGGGCGAGGGCCCGTTGCCGGTCAGCAGCACACATCCCACGTCCGTGGTCTGCCTGGCGTGTTCGAGTGCGCGGTAGAGCTCGTCGACGGTCTGCGGCCGGAAGGCGTTGCGTACCTCGGGCCGGTCGAAGGCGATCCGTACGGTCCCTTGGTCGACCGCCCGGTGGTAGGTGATGTCGGTGAAGTCGAATCCCTCGACCGCGTGCCAAGCCTTTGCATCGAACAGTTCGGAGACCATGGGGCGAAGCCTAACGGATCTGTTCTTCCGCCCATTCGGCCCACTCGCGCTGCACCGTGCCCAGGCGCAACCCGTACTCCAGCGCGATCCTCCCGTACACCGACAGGTTGTCCTGCCCGCTGTCCACGAAGTTCCGGATGCTCTCCATGTGCTCCAGATGCTTGGTGACGAGCTCGGCCTGCCGCCGCAGGTACGCCCGCGCCTCCTGGGGGTCCACCTGAGCCAGGAAGAACACCCGAAGGAGCATGTCGCTGCGCATGGTCCTGACCGGCTCGACCTCGGTGATCCAATGCCGCAGCTCGGCCGCCCCCTCCTCGGTGATCGCGTACTCCTTGCGACCGCGCGCCCCCTCGGCCGCCACACTCACCAGACCCGCGTCGGCCAGCTTGCCGAGCTCGGAGTAGAGCTGGCTCTGCGTGGCCGGCCAGACGTTCGAGAGGGACAAGTCGAACAGTTTCATCAGGTCATAGCCGCTCGCCGGTCCCTCGGAGAGCAGTCCCAGTACCGCATGTCGAAGACTCATATTCCTATATTGACATATCTGGCGAGGAGGTTCTACCTTCGACATGTCACGATAGGAACGTCATAAGGAGTCACCCATGCGCGCTCTGCTTGGATTCGCCCCCTGGATCCTGTACGCGATCATCGCCACCAGCGACGAGTGGCGCTGGGGCGCGATCACCGGACTTGTGATCGCCGTGGTCCTCGTCGTCATCGACCGCCGCCAGGGCCGGGCCTGGGACGAGATGGTGATCGAGTCGAGTGCCGTCGTGTTCTTCGCCTGCCTCACCGCCCTGTCCTTCATCGATCCGCACTCGCCTCTCACGCCGTACGGGCCGGCGCTGGTCAACGTGTGGCTCGCGGGCACGGCTTGGGGCTCGCTGGCCATCCGCAAGCCGTTCACCCTCGGCATCGCCCGGACCATGGCCCCCAAGGAGACCTGGGACAACCCGATCTTCTTCCGCACCAACGTCGTCATCACGACGGCGTGGGCCATCGCGTTCACCGTCGCCGCCGTCTCACTCACCCTCGTCCTGACCGTCGCACCGCACGCCACGCTCGTGGTCATCGCCATCAAGGCGCTCTCGTTCGCCGTCCCGGCCATCTTCACCGCCCGCTACCCGAAGGTCGTCCAGGCCCGCTACCGCCGCCACCTCGCTGACGCCCAGCAGTGACTCGGCCCCTCGCCCACCACACCCTCATGAGCGCTCCGCAGTTGTCGTAGTCGCCCAACCGGCCGAGCGCCGGCGAGATGAGTGCCCGCCCCACCAGCGCAGGGCACCGTTCACCGGCCCTCACGCTCGCAGCAGACACTCACCTACTTGCCCTCAAGCACCCGCTCAGGTGACGTCGCGCCGGAGGGTGAGCATTCCGGCCAGTGCCACGATGACCCCGACATACCCCACGAACAGCAGCCCCCCGCCCCAGGCGGGCAGCAGCGCCCCACCATCGGCCTGCATGCCGCTCAGCGCGCGAGCCGCCCCGGTGGGCAGCCACCGGTAGACATCGGGCACCAGCCAGGAGAGGAACCCGTCACCGTACGAGAACAGCAGCGCTGCCAGCACGATCGCCCCCACCTGGTTCCTGATCAGCACGGCTAACGCGACACCGAGCAGCCCGTAGAACGTGGTGCTGAGCACCGCCCCCACGAGCACCAACGGCACGTCCGAGCTCAGCGCCGGATACCCGTGCACGGCCAGCAACACGCTCCCCGCCGCCAGCGTGAACAGCGCCGACACCACCGCCACCAACAGACAGAGCAGCCCGGATGCCAGCAGCTTCGCCGCCACGAACGTCCCCCTGCGCGGGGTGACGAGGAACGACCAGGTGATCGTCTGATGCCGGTACTCGCCGGCCATGCTGAGGATGCCGAGGATCAGCGTGAAGACGTACGCCTGCGCGGCCATGGAGTAGACCCCCGCTATCCGCGCGGCGTCGGACGAGGCCGGAACAAGCACCGGCACCAACACCCACAAGGCGCAGAAGACGGGCGCGATGATCGAGAGAACCCAGGTGGTACGGCTGGCGCGAGCCTTGAACAGCTCAGCCCGGACAAGCCGGTTCAGCTCGGTCAACGGGCGCGGGCCCGTTCTGCTGGTCACGGTTACGGCTGACGAACTCATCGATCCACCTCCAGGTAGTGGGTTGCACGGAGACCTCCAGACACGAGATCTCCAGGAGCACGAACGTCCCGAGCGCGGACCATCAAGGCGATCCAGGGCCAGAGCCAGCGCCAGGGGCTCCAGGGCGCGGCTCTGCGGAGCACGGGTGTCCAAGGCGCAGGAGTTCAAAGCACAGGCGTCCAGGACGCGAGCGCGGGCCTGCAAGCATGGGCGTCCCTCTGCGGGGCGTCCTCGACACGGGCCGCCACGGCCCCCGTGTTCGTGCACTGGTCAACAAGCTGTGGATATCCGAGGCCGAGGTGCCCGCGACATCGGCGTCCGCGACACGGGCCAGGCATCACGACATGGGACGGGCGTTCGCAATACGGGCGTCCGTAGCGCAGGTAAATGAGGTATCAGGTGCTTGAGGCGCTGGCTGAGCGAGCTGTCTGGCGTCCGAAGCATGGGCTGTGCGAGGTGCTGCTTCTAGCTATCTGTAGCGTCGTCGGCCGGGGAAGCGCTGGCTATCCGAGCACCGATAGCGCGAGGTACTGGGCGTTCAAAGCACCGGTTGTTCGAGGTGCCGCGTCCCCAAGCATTGGGTGCCGAAAGTGCAGGTGTCTGAAGCGCCGGATATCCATGGTGCCGGGGTACATAAGGTGCCGGACATGCAAGGGCTGGACGTCCGAGACCTCTGCACCCGCGACCCCCGCACCCGAGACGCCAGGTGTCTAGACGCCAGGTGTCTGAGACGCCAGACACCTGAGGAGGCGGATACACGTGGTGGTACATACGCGAGGGCGATCATCCGAGACAGCAGACGGTCCCTGAGGTCGACGCCTGGCTGAGCGTCGGAAACGAGCATTCAGGTGCCTTCGTGCTCGCTGCGGACCGGAACCCGGGCGCCGTTCATCCCGTCGCCTCCAGGTAGAGATCCTCCAGGGAGGACGCGTCGTACAGCGGCCCGCTCCACCGCAGCTTCCCGCCGGAGATGATCACCACCCGGTCGGCGATCTGCTGGATCTCCGACAGCACATGGCTGGAGACCAGCACCGCATTGCCCTGATGCGCGTACGCCTTCAGGAACCCGCGAAGCCACCGGATTCCCGCTGGGTCGAGCCCGTTGGCCGGCTCGTCCAGGATGAGCACCTTGGGGGCGCCCAGCAGCGCGGTGGCCAGCGCTAAGCGTTGCCGCATCCCCAGCGAGTAGCCGCCGATCTTGCGGTGGCCGGCTTCGGTCAGGTCCACCTGGTCGAGCACATGCTCGACCTGCGCGGACTCCAGTCCGGCCGCGATGCGTACGGACTCCAGGTGGGCCACGGCGCTCAAGCCGGGGTGGAAGGCCGTGGCCTCCAGGACCGCGCCGACCTGCCTGGGGGGCCGATCGAGCTCGTGGTAGGGCACGCCGTCGATGGTTGCGGCCCCCGCAGTCGGCGCGACCAGGCCGAGGATCATGCGCAGGGTGGTGGTCTTCCCCGCGCCGTTGGGCCCGAGGAACGCCGTGATGGCGCCATGCGGCACGTCGAAGGAGAGGTCGTCGACCGCGACCACCTTCCCGAACGACTTGGCCAGATGGCTGACGCTGATGGCTGTCATGCCCATGAGGTTGCTGCATCCGGGCCCGCGGGCGCATCGGAGCAGGGGTGGAGTTCTGGGTTCAACCCGTGGGCTGATGTTCCTGCTCCCTCCGCCGGATTAGCGTGTGCGCGTGGCCTCCTTCCTCCGCCGCCCTGCCGTTCGCGTCGCGCTGTACGTCCTGCTCGTGGCCTATCTCGCCTCGGGGCCGGTCAACCTCGCCGTACATCAGCCGAGTCTCGGCCAGGCCCTGCTCGTCCTGCCGATAGGCGTCATCGCATTCGGGGCCTGTCTGTGGGTGACGCTCCACAAGACCACCCCGGCCCGCGACGCGTTGCTGCTTGTCCTGGCCCTGGTCGGCGGCATAGCCATGCACTTGATCGAGCCCTATACGGGAGCGGCGTTCTTCTTCATGGTGATCTTCGTCGCGCCCTATCGCCTCGGGCTTCGCCAGGCCATCGTGCTGACCACGATCGACATCACCGTGTTCCCGTGCGTGTCGCTGTGGTGGGGCCTTGAGCCGAGCGCCGCCTTGGGGATGACGGCCGGGCTCGCCTACTCCGCCATCTTCACGTACGGCATCTGGCACTTTTACCTGACCCGGCAGCAGTCTGCCGAGGTCGCAGCCGCCCAAGCGCGCGAGGCGGTGCTGTCGGAGCGCACCCGGCTGGCCCGCGAGGTGCACGACGTTCTCGCGCATTCGCAGTCCGCGCAGATCCTGCACCTGGAGGGAGCCAGGATGCTGCTGAAGGAGGGCGGCGACCCGGCCCTTGTGCTGGATCGCGTGGAGCGGGCCGTCCGGCTGGCCAGGGCGGGCCTGGAGGAGACCCGCAGGGCGCTCGACGCGCTTCGTGGCGACGAGTTACCTCTGATGGAGCGGCTGGAACGGCTGGCGGCGGAGTTCCGCGTCACCACAGGGGCGACCTGCGTCCTTTCGATCGAGGCCGACCTCGACAAGCTGGAGGCGGAAGCCAGGCTGGCGGTGGTCCGCACGGCGCAGGAGGCGCTCACCAACGTGCGCAAACACGCGCCCGGCGCATCGGTCTCGGTCACGCTGCACCACGTGGGGAAGTGGTGCGAGCTGGAGGTACGTGACGACGGCAAGGTCACGGGCACGCCGGTCCAAGGGGCTGGAGGAGGAACGGGGTACGGGCTGGTCGGCATGCGCGAACGGGCCGAGCTCATCGGCGGCTCCCTCACGACGTGCGCGGAAGAGGACGGCTTCACCGTGATTCTCAAGGTGCCGGCATGACCGGCCGACGGGCCTGTCCGGGCAACGGTGGACCGGCAGCCTACGGAAGACGGCGAGCATATGGCCCCCGTGGAAAACGATCTTTCAGCCGACAATCCGCCTCCAAACGCCGGACACTCCCCAGCCGACCGTTAGAGGCGAGTGGAGGTGCGATCGGGCAGAGGTGTGATCGGCGGTGTGATCGGCGGTGTGATCGGCACGATCAGGCGATGATCAAGGATTGGCGAGGACCAGGGTTATCGGCATGACGGACGTGCGTCGGGGTTTCCTCCTCGATGAGGCCATGCTCGTGGAGGAGGGCTTTGCTGAGCACAGCCTTGTTGACCACAGCTTGGCTGAGGACGGCCTTGCTTGACGGCGGCCTTGCAGGGGACGGCCTTGTTTGGGGACAGCCTTGTTGGCGACGGCCTTGGTAAGGGCGGCTTTGTTGGGACGGCCTTGGTGGGATCGGGGCGTTCGGCCTCATCGAGCTCATGATCGGCTTCATCGAGCTCATGAGGTGCGGCGCGCTCGGCGGTGTTGAGTACGGTGCGGTCGGTGAGAGTGGTCAGGGCGGCGATTTCGGTATGGGGCGAGCATGACGGTGCGAGTGTTGGTCGCTGACGATCAGACCGTGGTCAGGGAGGGGCTGGTGCTGCTGCTTGGCCTGCTGCCGGACGTCGAGGTGGTGGGCACCGCCGCCGATGGCGAGGAGGCGGTGCGGCTCGTCGCCGAGTTGTCGCCGGACGTGGTGCTGATGGATCTTCGCATGCCCCGGCTCGACGGCGTGGCGGCGACGGGGGCGATACGGGCGGCTCACCCGAATACGGAAGTGGTCGTGTTATCCACGTACTCGGACGACGAGTCGGTCTTCGCGGCGCTGAAAGCGGGCGCGCGCGGCTATCTGACCAAGGACACGGACGCGGAGTCGCTCGCTCGTGCCATAGCGGTGGTTGCGGGTGGGGAGGCGCAGTTCGCGCCGCAGGTGCAGCGACGTCTGGCCGAGGCCGTGTCCGGCTCTCGGCCCGCTGGGGCCGGGCTTCCCGATGGGCTGACCCACCGGGAGGCCGAGGTGCTGCGGTTGATCGCTCAGGGGAGCTCCAACGCGGAGATCGCTGGTCGGCTGCACATCTCCGAGGCCACGGTGAAAAGTCATATCAACAACTTGTTCGCCAAGGCGGGCGTCCGTGACCGGGCGCAGGCTGTCACGTACGCCTTCCGGCATGGGCTGGCTGACCCTGCGGGGGCGGGCATGGGTGACCAGCAGGAACGGTAGTGCAAGCCTGGTGACTGGTGGTTGGCCGGGGAACGTGTGCGGTGGGGGTGTGAGCGGGAGAGAGCTTCTGCGGTGTGGGTGTGAGCAGGGGAGAGCTGCTGCGGTGAGGGTGTAAGCGCGGGGAGCTTCTGTGGGGGGGAGCGCGAACCGGCTCTGAGAGTTTTTGCGGTGGGTGGAATCGCCCTGAGGGTTCTTTGGTGGCTGGCTGGGGTCGGTCTGAGAGCCTGTCGGGATCGGTCTGAGAGCTCTTCTGCAGGGGTGCGTAGGGTCGGCTTCGAGAGTTTCTGTGGTTGGCGTGAGACCGCGCTGGGAGTTTGTGGCGGCTGGGCGGGAGTGGCCCAAGTTGGTTGCGGTGGCCGGTGCTTGTGCTTGATGCCGGTGCCTGTGCCTGGTGCGGCGGCCGTGTCTGCTGCTGACGGGGCGGGGGCGAGCATGTAGGTGGGGGATTGCCGCTGGTGTGGCGAGTGTGCTGTAGAGCGGTGGCTATCTGCTGCCTGGCACGGCGGTGGGGTAGTGGCCGGGCGGGGCGGGTGTTGAGAGCTTTGCGGCGGCTGGGGTGGTCGGGGAATGACTGCGATGGCTGGGTTGGGCTGGTACGCGAGTGTTTGTGGTGTGCGGTGAGGGAACATATCGCGGGCTGAGTGCGGGAAGGCGCGTACCTGCGGTGCGGGGAATGTGGTCGGGAGGGAACCAGGGGAGAAGGTGCGCTCGGGTGACTGATGAGGGGTGTGGAAAAGGCATGCCAAGTCGGTCGATGGGGCATAGGGGAGGCGTCTCTGGTCGCGTAATGCGGCATGTGGGGAGGCGTCTCGGGGCGAGCGGCGAGGGTGGGGAGGCGTGTGCGGTCGAGAGGTATGGGGTCGGATGGCCTCTCCCGGCAGGTGGCCGGGTCCTGGCGAGCGGCCGGGGTGCTCGGGGCGGTGGCGGATGTTGGCCGTCAGCGAATTGGCCGTGGGTGGATGATGGGCCACCGGTGGATCGGTCGTGGGCTGGTAGGGCATCGGGAGCCTGACCGCTGTGGGACTGGTTGTTGGGTGAACAGCGGCGGCGCGCGGGTAGTTGTTGCCTGGCTGAGCAGCGTCGATGTGTCCATGAATGTTGATCGGCTACGCGGCGCTGATGAGTCGAAGAGCGTTGATCGGCCGTGCAGTGCTGATGTTCGGCCGTGCAGTGCTGATGTGTCGAAGGGTGCTGACCGGCCGCGCGGTGCCGATACGTTGAAGGGTGCTGACCGGCTGGGCAGGGTCGATGCGGCGAGGAGCACTGATTGGCTGGGCGGCATCGATGCGGCGAAGGGTGCTGGTTGGTTGCGCCGTGTCGATGTGTTGATGGGCGCTGACCGGGTCCCTGGCGCTGATGTGTTGGAGAATGGTGTTAGGCCGGACGGTGCCGGCGCGCCGAGGGGCACCGACCGGTCACGAGGAACTGCTTCGTCGGGGGGCGCTGCTTTGCCAAGAGGAACTGCTCCGGCGAAGGGTGCTACCTCGTCAAGGAGGGGCGCCTCGTCGAGG
This sequence comes from Nonomuraea rhizosphaerae, assembly GCF_019396405.1. GTDB lineage: Bacteria > Actinomycetota > Actinomycetes > Streptosporangiales > Streptosporangiaceae > Nonomuraea > Nonomuraea rhizosphaerae. Next base: position 14,490 of record NZ_JAHKRL010000405.1, read on the forward strand.
GGTACTGCTCCATCGAGGAGGGGCTGCTTCGTCGACGGGCGTTGTTACGGCGCAAAGCGTCGGGGTGGCGCAAGGCGTCGAGGCGCTGGGGATACCGATCTATCGCGGGGCGGTCGCCTGTCGAGGGATGTCACCCCTTCAAGGGACCTCGGCACGGAGTTCGGCGAGAAGCTCACCCTGGTCGGCGAGCATGTCGGTCAGGATGCGCCGGGCGGCCCCGAGCAGGTCGGCCAGCTCGGGGGTGGCCAGCGTGTACACGACGGTGCTGCCCTCGCGGATGGCGCTCACGATGCCCGCTCTGCGCAGCACGGCGAGCTGTTGGGAGAGGCTGGACGCCTCGATGTCGATCTGGGCCAGGAGGTCCCGGACGGGGAGCGGGCCTTCCTGGAGAAGTTCCAGCACTCGGATGCGAGCGGGGTGGCCGAGAGTTCGGAAGAAGTCGGCCTTGGCCTGGTGGACCTCCACGTGCATAGTCTCAGAGTAATCTAGTTCAGTTGCATAATTCTTCAAGTCGTAACGTTGTTGGCTAGGATGACAGCGGGGACTAGGGAGTAGCCATGGGCCGAGGAAGAGCCAAGGCGAAGCAGACGAAGGTCGCTCGCCAGCTGAAGTACACCAATCACAACATCGACTACGACAGGCTCCGCGAGGAGTTGGGCGCCGACTCGCCGCACGACGAGATGTACCCGGCTACGGCGTCCGAGCAGGAGTCCGAGCAAGCGCGATGACGCGCGTGAGCTTCGCGGGGGCGAAGGTGGCGCTCTTGAGCCGCCTGCCCTCGGGCGCCGGGTCCGGCGCGGAAAGCTCCAGACGGGTCAGCATTTCGCGGATGATGACGTGCATCTCGAGTAGCGCGAGTTGCGCGCCCACGCAGAAGCGGCGACCGCCGCCGAAGGGCATCCACGACTTGCTGTGTTTGCCGTCCATGAAACGCTCTGGGCGAAACTCCCCGGGGTGGGGGAAGGTGGCCGGGTCGTGGTGTACGAGCGGGATGAACGGGCTCACCAGAGTCCCGGCCGGTAGATCGTAGCCGCCCAGGTTGAGCGGGGCGTCCAGCAGTCTGGGCGCCTCGAAGACGACCGGTCGGGCGCGTAGGGCTTCCTTGATCACCGCATCCAGGTAGTTCTCGTCGTTCAGTGGCCGCTCGTCGTTCGGCGACTGGTTGAGGTTGTCGTCGCCGTCCCTGCGTGAAGGGGCGATGGTGCTGTGGGTGCCATGGGTGTTCAGTGGCCTGTTGAGGGCGGTGACGCTGCCAGGCGGTCCGCTGGGGATGGCGGGGTTGCCGAGTGGGCCGTTGAGGTCGGTGGCGCTGTTGAGGGGGCTGTCGTTTCGGCGCGTCCCGTGAGCGATGCCGACATTGTCGTGTGGTCCGGCAGTGATGTCGCCAGTGCCGTCGGTGCTGCTGGGGTGCCGGTTGGCGTTGTCGGTGGTGTGGGGTGGCCGGTCGAGGACGCCGAGGCTGCTGCGGAGCCGGGTGAGGATGGCGTCGTTCCTGAGCAGCCGCTCGAACGCCCAAGCGACACCGGTCGCCGTGGTCTCGTGTCCGGCCAGCAGCATGGTGATCAGCTCGTCGCGGATCTCCTGGTCGCTGAGTTCGGTCCGCAGGAGCCTGCCCAGTACGTCGGTGCCGCCCGGTTCGGTGCGGCGGCGGGCGATCTCGTCGTACAGGAGCTCGTCGACGGCCGTCCGTACGCGGAGGAAGCGCGCGGAGGGTGAGAAAGGGACGCGTTCCAGCCAGGCGCGTGTGGCCGGAGGTGTCAGGGCGACGGACGGTCGGCCGCTGATGTCCAGCAGGACGGGGAGCAGGGCGCGCAGGCGTTCCAGGCGTGTGGTGTCGCGGATGCCGAACACCAGGCGGATGATCACCTCCAGTGTGATCTCCTGCAGGCGGTCGCGCAGCGCGAACGGCGTGCCCAGGGGCCAGGTCGCGATCCGCTCGGCGGCGATGGCCGCTATGTCGTCGCGGTACTCCGCGACCTGCTTGGCGCGTAAGGGCGGAGTGAGCAGGCGCCGGTGTCTCGTCCAGGGCTCGTCGTCCAGCACGAGCACCGAGTGGGGGCCCACCAGTGGTTCGAGGAACTCGCGGCGGGCCTCGCCGGCCTGACCGCCGCCCTGGTCGAGGCGGTAGATCTGTTCGGCCAACTCGCCGGTGGTGACGTACACCTCGGGCGGGAAGCCGGAGGGGCGCAGGGTGAAGATCGGGCCGTAGCGGCGCCGGCAGTGCTCGAAGAGTCCGATCGGGTCGCGTAAGAACCAGGCCGTTTGTGCCAGTCCGGGCATGCGGGGACCGGGGGGAAGCATCGTAGAACCTCCTGTATACGTACGTATGTCATAGACGCTCGTATACATCTGTAGCATAAGTGCCGTGTCACAGACAGAGGGCGGGGGATATCGGGAGCGGTTGCTCGCCGCGGCGGTCACCTGCTTGCAGGAGAAGGGGTACGCGCGCACGACGGCCAGAGACCTGGTGGCCGCGTCGGGCACGAACCTGGCCTCCATCGGCTACCACTTCGGCGGCAAGGACGCGCTGCTCAGCGAGGCCATCGCGAGCGTCTTCGACGCGTTCATCGAACGGGTCGAGCAGTCGATCTTCGGTGCGCGGGTGGGCACGCCCAGGGAGATGCTGGAGCGGGCCATGGCGGGGCTGGTGGACGTGTTCGCGGACATGCGGCCGATGCTGATGCTGTGCATCGAGGGGTATCCGGTGGCGATGCGCGAGACGGTGCTGCGGGAGAAGCTGGCCGCCGGGTACGCGCGGAGCCGCCGGGCGGGCGTCGACATGTTGACGCGGGCCTGCGCGGCGATGGGGCTCGAAGCGGTCGGCAAGCCGGAGGTACTGGTCTCCGTGCTGATCGCCATCACCGACGGGTTGATGATCCAGTGGCTGCTCGACCCGGACAGCACGCCGGACGGGCAGCAGGTCGTCGAGGCACTGGCCGCCCTGACGGAGTTCCTCAAGGCGCCCTGACGGACGCTCCCCATGCCCAAGATCCCAGCAAGCGTCGGCTACGCCGCGCACGTGTCGTGCGTGGCGTCGAACCCCTTCAGCGCCTCCGTGTCATCGGCCCGCAACGGCTTGGTGCCCTTCCAGTCGTTCCCGATCACCAGGATGAGCCTGCTGGTCCGCGCCCCCACCACCACCCGCGTCCGTGACGTCAGCAGGTCCTTGGTCAGTGTGGGCACGCGCGTCTCGGCGTTCGGCCCGTAGAAGACGGTCGTCCTGGCGATCGGCTTGCGCGGCGTGTCACCGATCTTGGTGATGTGGTACCCGCGCTGCTCCAGCGAGGCCGCCACCTGAGTGCCGAGTCCGGAGCGGTACGTGCCGTTGCGCAGCTCGATCTGCACCTTCGACCGCGACACCTTGGCCTGCCCGCCCTTGACGCCGTCGAGGCTGGCGTCGCGCGAGACCAGCTGGAACAGCTTGCCGGCCTGCGGCTGCACCCATTCGACGCGGCCGGGCTGGGTGAGCGAGTAGTGCCATGGCGTGGTGATGAACCGGATCTTCCCGGCGTTGAGGCCCTGGAGGCTGCCCGCCAGGTCCTTCATGACGCCGGGGGTGAGGTCGGGGTCGGTGGTGACGGCCTTGGTGCCGGCGTCCAGGAAGCCCAGCAGTTTGGCGGGGTCGGTGAGGGTCTGGCCGCTCATGACCTTCTTCACCATCGAGGCGATGAACATCTGCTGCCGCTGGATCCGCCCGATGTCGCTGCCGTCGCCGAGGCTGTAGCGGGCGCGTACGTAACCGAGCGCCTGTTCGCCGTCGAGGGTCTGCCGGCCGGCCGCCAGGTGCAGCAAGGCCTTCTTGTCGTCGACGCGCTCGGGCAGGCAGACCTCCACGCCGCCGACCGCGTCCACCATGCTCTTGAAGCCGGTGAAGTCCACCTTGACGAAGTGGTCGATGCGGATGCCGGTGAGGGTCTCGATCGTCTTCCAGGTGCAGGCGATGCCGCCGGAGTTGAACGATTCGTTGATCATGCCCACGTGCGGCTGCTGGCCGGGCAGGCCGCCCTTGGCGCGGCAGGCGGGCAGTTGCACGAGCGAGTCGCGCGGGAAGCTGACGACCATGGCGTTGTCGCGCTTGGAGGAGATGTGCGCGAGCATGATCGTGTCGGTGCGCTCGCCGGTGATGCTGTGGCCGTATCTGGCGTTCTTGCCGTCGCGCTGGTCGGAGCCGACGATCAGGACGTTGAGCGCGGTGCTCGCGACCTTGGCGGGGCGGGTGGCGCCGAGGTCGCCGGCGACGTCCTCGTGCTTCACGTTGCCGGTCAGCTTGACGTACACGCCCACGGCGGCCCCGACGATCAGCAGGACGATCGTCACCACGATCGCGATCACCCACCGCAGCCAGCGTTTTCGCTTCTTGACCGGTATGTGGGGGGACGGTGGCGCGTCCAGCAGCCCGCTGCTCACGTGTGCGTGACTCCCATGGGACAGGGCCGCGGGCCGCCGCCCATGGCCAAGACCTCCGCCGTAACAGATCTCGGCCGGTTGGACGTGCCTGAGTGTAGCGAGCCGAGGTATGGCGCACGTAAGGACGAGAAGATCCCTTGGGACGCCCTTGTCCAGTTGTTCGGCCAGCACAAAGCCTATTCGGCCGGCACAGCGCCTATTCGGACAACACAACCTCTATGTGGACAGAACAGCGTCTATTCAGGCAGTGCCACGCGGAGCGAGACCGCCCCCCGGAGGTCGAGCCAGGCCGCGTCGGGCCCGCGTACCAGGCGCAGCACGACCTCGTCGCACCCCGGACAGCGCGCGACGAACCCCGGCGCGGGCCCGTAGACCCGCAGCGACGCCACGGGCCCGCTGAGCCCGCAGCTCGCGCACCGGCCCGTGGCGGCCGTGACGTCCACGGAGAAGATCTCCGCCAGCGGGCCGGCCAGCGCGTTGCCGTCCAGATGTTCGGTGGTCACAGCAAAACCTCCTACGTGGGCCCGAAGCGTTCGGTTCTGATGCGGCCGGGCGCGTGCCCGAGCGCGAGCAGCAGGTCGGCCGCCGCCTCGACGAACCCCGTCGGCCCGCACACGTAGCAGTCCGGCTCGAAGTCGGCGGGCCAGCCGCCCTCGGCGAGGTCGTCCAGCAGGATGCGGCCCGGCGGCCGGGCCCAGCCCTCGGGGGCGGCGCGCGTGTACAGGTAGGCGACGTCCAGTCCGGGATCGGGCTGTCGCAGCTCGTCGGCGTAGTAGCGGCGCAGCGGGTCGCGCAGCGAGTACAGCAGCCGGAACGGCGCCCGGCTCCCCGCCTGCCGCCGCGCCCGGATCATGGCCATCAGCGGCACGATGCCGGAGCCGCCGCCCACCAGCAGGACCGGCGACTTGTTCTCGGGCCGCCAGACGAACCAGCCGCCGACCGGCCCGCGGATCTCCACCCGGTCGCCGGGCTCGATGACCTCGGTGAGGTACGGCGACACCTCGCCGTCGGGCACCCGCTCGACGGTCAGCTCGAACGCGGTCGCGGCGGCCAGCGAGTAGCTGCGCTGGGCGGTGTAGCCGTCGTCGGCCGTCAGCCGCACGTCCACGTGCTGGCCCGCCAGGTGCCCCGGCCAGTCCGGCACGTCGAACACCAGCGTGCGGGCGCTGGGGGTCTCCTCGCGCACGCCGGTGAGGGTCGCGGTCCGCCAGCGCATCAGTCGCCCTGGTAGCGCTGCTCGCGCCACGGGTCGCCGTAGTTGTGGTAGCCGGCCGTCTCCCAGAAGCCCGGCCAGTCCTCATCCAGCAGGCGGATGCCGCGCACCCACTTGGCCGACTTCCACAGGTACAGGTGCGGCACCAGCAGCCGGGCCGGCCCGCCGTGCCGGGGCTCCAGCTCCTCGCCGTCGTAGCGGTGCACGATCCACGCCTTGCCGTCGAGCAGGTCCTCCAGCGGGAGGTTCGTGGTGTAGCCGCCGTACGAGTAGACCAGCGCGTACTCGGCGGCCGTCTCCACGTCCTCGAACAGCGTGTCCAGGGAGACGCCCTGCCAGCTCGTGTCGAGCTTGGACCATTTGGTGACGCAGTGGAGGTCCACCGTGGGCGTCGTCTGCGCCAGCGCCATCAGCTCCGGCCACGACCAGCGGTGGGTCACCTCGGCCTCGGTGTCGATGGCGAACTCCCACCGGTCCAGCGGGACCCGCGGCGTCGGCCCCGCCGACAGCACGGGGAAGTCGTCGACGAGGTACTGGCCCGGCGGCAGCCGGTCGTCCTGTTCCCTGCGCCTGCCCCGGAAGCCGCGCGAAACGATGCCCATGGGCACCTCCTTCAGCGATGCACCAGATCACGTTCGCACGCCGGAGGCCCGCTGTGAATGGGCCACGCCCTGCCACGGCGTCACAAGCCCCGGCCGACCGCCACGGCGTCACACGTCCCGGCTGACCGCAGGCGTCACAAGTTCGGGGCTGACCGCAGGCCTCACGCGCCCCGGCTCACCGGGGTGTCACGAGTCCCGACTCGTAGGCGAACACGACGAGCTGCGCCCGGTCCCGCGCCCGCAGCTTGGTCATCGCCCGGCTCACGTGCGTCTTGGCCGTGGTCGGGCTGATCACCATCTGGGCGGCGATCTCGTCGTTGGACAGCCCACGGGCGACGAGGGCCATCACCTCGCGCTCCCGGTTGGTGAGCAGGTCGAGGCCGTCGGGGGTGGGATCGGGGCGGCGGCCGACGTACTCGCCGATCAGCCGCCTGGTGATGGCGGGCGCGAGCAGCGCGTCGCCCCTGGCGGCCACCCGTACGCCCTGGAGCAGGTCCGTGGGCTCGGTGTCCTTGACCAGGAAGCCGCCCGCGCCCGCGCGCAGCGCGTTGTAGACGTACTCGTCCAGCCCGTAGTTGGTCAGGATCACCACGTGCACGCCGGCGAGCCGTTCGTCGGCGGCGATGCGGCGGGTGGCCTCGATGCCGTCCATCACCGGCATCTGCACGTCCATCAGGACGACGTCGGGCCGGTGCTCCAGGACGAGGGCGACCGCCTGCTCGCCGTCGGCGGCCTCGGCGACCACCTCGATGTCGTCCTCGGCGCTCAGCAGGGCGCGGAACCCGGCCCGGATGAGCGTCTGGTCGTCGGCCAGCAGCACCCTGATCATTCGGCTCCTCCCGTGGGCAGCTCCGCGCGGATGGTGAACCCGCCCTCCGGCCGCGCCCCGGCCCGCAGCCGGCCGCCCAGCGCCGCGACGCGCTCGCGCATGCCCAGCAGCCCCACGCCGGGCACGTGCGCCGGCTCCTCGCGGGCCCGCCCGTCGTCGTCCACCTGCACGACCAGCTCGTCCGCGCCGTAGTCGATGCGCACCGACGCTATGGCGTCGCCGGCGTGCCGGGAGACGTTGGTCAGCGCCTCCTGCACGATCCGGTACGCGGCCCGGTCCACCTCGGCGGGCAGCGGCCGGCGCGTCCCGATGATCGTCACGCCGGCCGGCAGCCCGGCGGCGCGGGCCCGTTCCAGGAGGTCGTCCAGCCGGTCCAGGCCGCTGCCGGAGGAGTCGTCCGGCTCCTGCGAGCGCAGCACCTCCAGCGTGGCGCGCAGCTCACGCATGGCGTCGCCGCTGGCCTCCTGGATGGCCACCAGCGCCGCAGGCACCTCCTCGCCGCGCTTGCGGGCCAGGTGGACGGCCACTCCGGCCTGCACCTTGATGATCGAGATGCTGTGGGTGAGCGAGTCGTGCAGCTCCCTGGCGATGCGCAGCCGCTCCTCGCCGGCCCGCCGCAGCGCCATCTCCTCGCGGGTGCGCACGGCCTCGGCGGCCCGCTCCTCGGCCTGCAGCAGGTACGCCTGCCGGTGCCTGCTCACCGTCGCGGCCACGCCCGAGGCGACGAACCAGCCGAGCAGCAACGTGGTGCCCTGGACGACGGCGGCCTGATCGCTCCGGTCGGTGACCGTGGTGAGCTGGGCGGCCAGGCTGCCGCCGAGGAAGGCGGCCGCCGCGATGGCCGGGGCCAGCCGGTGCCCGGCCCTGACCGTCGCGAACACGCCCAGCATCACCGGGAACGCGGCCGGCGGCCCCGGCAGCGCGTGTACCGCGTACACCAGCATGCAGGCGGTGCTGACCGCCAGCGCCGGCACCGGGGCCCGCCGCACGAGGAGCAGCGACAGCGAGCCTGCCAGCACCGCCGCGTAGTCCAGCGCGCTCGTGCCGGGGCTCGACAGCGCGCTGACCAGCAGGAGGACGGCCGCGGCGGGCGGCAGCGCCGCCTCGGCCGCGATCGGCCGCCATCGGTGCGCGAAGCTCATTCCTGCACAGTACGGCTCATTCCCGGCGCTCTCCTCGGCATCAAGGGGGAGGTGTCCCTACTCCCGGTGTGGTAGTCGTCCCCGTCCTGCTTCCGGGGCGGTAGCCGAGGTTGTCTCCCCAGGCAGGACGACCGGCGGGCGGCCCGGGAGGAGCATCCGGGGGCATGAGCCGAAGATTCCTCCGCATCACGGTCCTCGCCCAGGCGGCGGCGTTCCTCATCCAGGCGATCACCGCCGGACAGCTCCTGGCCATGCCGGGCGGCCGCGCCGCGCACATGGCGACGGCGGTCATCGTGGTCGTCACCGGTGTGCTGCACCTGGTCGCGGCCCTCCTGGTGTGGCGGTCGGACGGCGGCCCGGCCCGGCTGGCGGTCTCGGCGGCGCTGCTGCTGGTCCTCACGCTCGTCACGGCGGCGCTCGGCGTGCTGCACGTCAAGATGCTGCACGTGCCGCTCGGCGTGCTGCTGTTCGGGGGCAGCGTCATGCAGATCACCCGGGTGATGCCACGCCGCGCGCCCGCCTCGGCATGAGCGCCGCGAGAGACCGGACCGGACCGGGCGTCACCAGGCGTCAGGCGCTGCGGCTGTTCAGGCTGGGCGCGGTGGCGGTGGCCGCGGGCGGCTGCTCGGTGCTCGGCGGCACGCC
>NZ_JAHKRL010000406.1 GCF_019396405.1 Nonomuraea rhizosphaerae
TGTCGGCGCACTGTGCGCCGAGGCGGCCTCTTGTCGAAAGGACGGTTGTTACGGAACCACGGTGATGCGGTTGGTCACCGGCGGCGCGATCGGGTTGTCCCTGCCGAGGTGCTCGACGAAGGCGTCGATGTCCAGCGGCCCGCTCCACAGCTCCGTGCCGTCCCGGAAGCCGAGGAACGCGTCACCGCCGCCCACCAGGAAGTTGTTCGCGGCGACCCGGATCGTCTGGGTGTCGGTCACGGCCACGCCGTCGATCTTCATGTTCGACACCTTCGAGCCCCACGCGGCGGCGTTGCTGTAGGTGTAGGTGAAGTTCGCCGACGGCTGGAGGATCTTGGTGAACGGCTGGGCGTTCGGCCCGCCCGGCCACTGCTGCTCCAGGATCGTCTTGAGCTGCGCCCCCGTGAGCGTCACCACCTGCATCAGGTTGTTGAACGGCTGCACGGCGAACGCCTCGCCATAGGTGACGACGCCGTCGCCCTCACCGGCCGCGGAGCCGGCGTACGTGAGCGACTGCCGGACGCCGCCCGGGTTCATCAGGGCGATCTGCGCGTTCCCGCCCGTCCTGGTGGCGGCGAGCTGGCCGTCGGCGATGAGGTCGCCGAGCGGGGACTCTCCGCTGGGGGCGGCCGTGTTGGGGATGTCTGCCGTGATCCGGCCGACGGCCCGGTTGGCGACCGGCGCGACGCGGTCCTTCCACGTCTGCACGAACGTCGAAATTTCGGGATCCGGGGTGACCGTGCGGGTCACGACCTGGTTGTCCGCGACGACCGAGGAGCGGTCGATGTCGCGCGTCTTGACGTTCACGTTGAGGTCGACCTTGGTGATCACCCGGCCGAACGACCCGCCCTGCGAGTACAGCCGGTCATGACCCGCCGGGTCCTTGACCTTGCACAGGTACGCCTGGTGCGAGTGACCGCTGAGGATCACGTCGACCTCGGCGTCCACCTGGGTGGCGATGCGGTTGCCGGCGCCGGGGATGGCGCTGCACGCGTCGGGCGACTGGTTGGGGTTGACCTGGTCGCCCTCGTGCACGAGCACGACCTGCGCCTTGACGCCCACCAGCTTGAGCAGCTTGGACGCCAGGTTCGCGGCCTTGACCTCGTCCACGAACTTCAGGTCCTTGATGCCCTCGGCGGTGACGATCGTCGGGGTGGTCTGGGTGACCAGGCCGATGAAGCCGATCGGCACGCCGTTCATCCACTTGATGCTGATCGGCGGCAGCGCGGGCACGCCCCAGTCGCTCATCATCTTCTTGGCCGCGCCCTGCTGCGCGCCCAGGACCGCGAGCGAGTCGGTCTTCTCGTTGGGGTTCTTGAACAGGACGTTCGCGCCGACGTAGTCGTAGGCGGCGCCCTTCCACCTGCCGGCGGGCGAGCAGCCGTCCACCGGGTGGCAGCCGCCCTTCATGATCCGGCGCAGCTCGGCGTACCCCTCGTCGAACTCGTGGTTGCCGACCGCGGCCACCTTGAGCCCCAGCTTGCCCATGAACTCGACCGACGGCTCGTCGTGATAGGCCGCCGAGATGAGCGGGGTGGCGCCGATGAGGTCGCCTTGGGCCACGGCGATCGTGTTCTTGTCCGCGAGGGCCTTCATGTGGGTGGCGACGTACACGGCGCCGCCCGCGTCGACGGTGTTGCCGTTCTCGTCGACCATCCGGCCGGAGGACCCGGACGGGGGTTCGAGGTTGCCGTGGAAGTCGTTGAGCGCGAGCAACCTGACCGGAACGGTCTTCGGTGCCTTGTCCGCGCCCGCGGGGGTGGTCGCCGCGGCGAACCCACCCACGGCGACGGCTCCGGCCAGCACGAGCCGGAGGAGGGAACGTGACGTCATGGCCTTAGACGTTACGGGGGGAACCTATGCAGCCAATGTCGCAAAGGTAACGATTCATCGGCCCGTCACATGGCGTTATTTGCCAGCCGTACCCCTAGAGTTCGTGCTGTGAGTGCGCGTGTGGAGATCAGAGAACGGCTCGATGACCGAGAGATAGCCGAGGTCCTCGGCGTGGTGGAGGCGGCGACCGCCGCCGACGGCGTCCGCCCGCTGAACGAACACGTCATGCTGCACCTCCGCTACGGGGGCGACCCCC
>NZ_JAHKRL010000407.1 GCF_019396405.1 Nonomuraea rhizosphaerae
CCGACCCGCCGCCGGAACCCCTCGGCCATGCGCTTGACCTCGTGCCCCTCCACGATCTCGGTCGGGAAGGCGGCCGCCAGCTCCTGGTGGACGCGGGCGGTGGCGGCGCCGAGCCGGTGCGCCTCGGCCGCGAAGTCGCCGCCCGCGTCGCCGGCCGGCAGCTCGGGCGGCGAGCCGTAGAAGTCGCGCACGCTGGTGAGCGCGAGGTCCCAGCCGTCGTTGGAGTTGGAGAGGAACTCCTGCATGAACGCGAGCGTCGTGGAGGTGCCGTCGAGGTCGGCCTCCATCCACCCGTACGGCTGGGCGATGTGCGGGGCCTCGCGTCCGGCGAGGGCGGTGACGATCTCCAGCTCGGGGTTCACGCCGGGGATGAGGCGGCGGAAGAACTTGCAGATGTAGGCGTCGCCGTACACGAGCGAGGTGTTGGACTGCTCGGCGCCGAGCACGAGGCTGCGCGGCGAGGTGTCGATGGTGACGCCGGGCATGTGCCGGAAGCGCACGCCCTCCCAGCCGGAGCCGGTGGCCATGCTCTCCAGGATCCAGTGGGTCAGCGACTGGTCGTGGAGGGCGTCGTAGACGTAGCGCTGATGGTCCTGCTCCAGCATGCCTATCAGGGCGTGCCGAAGCCGGTCGGGGAGCTCGGTCCGGGTGCCGAGCAGGATCTGGTAGCGGTCGCGGGAGCCGCCCTGCCATACCGCCACGACGAGGTGGCGCAGGCCAGGGTCGCCGGCGTCGATCGTGACGTCCGACTCGATCGACAAGGAGTCGATCGGGCGCCCCTTGCCGCCGAACCATCGTTGGTTACCGATCCAAGCGGCAAGGAGCTCATCAAGCACGTCCTACTCCTCCTGAGTGACGGTCGGTGGGAGCGTGAACCAATAGAACCCATGCCCGGGAAGCGTCAAAAGATACGGAAGTTCGCCAATTGCCGGAAATGGGACTCCACCCATCGTCTCGACGGGTGAGACGCCGACGAACCTGCGCAGGTCCAGTTCGACGGGCTGCGGGAAGCGGGAGAGGTTGTTGACGCAGAGCATCCGGTCGTCGCCCAGCTCGCGGACGAAGGCCAGGACGCTCGGGTTGGAGGAGTTCAGCTCGGTGAACTCGCCCAGGCCGAAGACCGGGTGCCGCTTGCGGATCTCGATCATCCGCTTGGTCCAGTGGAGCAGCGAGCCCGAGTTCTTCTGCTGGGCCTCGACGTTGAGCCCCTGGTAGCCGTAGATCGGGTCCATGATGACCGGCAGGTAGAGCCGGCCCGGGTCGCAGTCGGAGAACCCGGCGTTGCGGTCGGGGTCCCACTGCATGGGCGTGCGCACGCCGTCGCGGTCGCCGAGCCAGATGTTGTCGCCCATGCCGATCTCGTCGCCGTAGTAGAGCACCGGCGAGCCGGGCAGCGACAGGAGCAGCGCGGTGAACAGCTCGATCTGGTTGCGGTCGTTCTCCAGCAGGGGCGCCAGCCGCCGCCGGATGCCGACGTTGGCCCGCATGCGCGGGTCCTTGGCGTACTCGGCGTACATGTAGTCGCGTTCCTCGTCCGTGACCATCTCGAGCGTCAGCTCGTCGTGGTTGCGGAGGAAGATGCCCCATTGGCAATGTTCCGGAATCTTCGGGGTCTGGGCCAGGATCTCGGAGATCGGGTAACGCGACTCCCTGCGTACAGCCATGAAGATGCGCGGCATCAGCGGGAAGTGGAAGGCCATGTGGCACTCGTCGCCGCCGCCCACCGGGTCGCCGAAGTACTCGACCACGTCCGAGGGCCACTGGTTGGCCTCGGCCAGCAGCACCCGGTCGGGGTAGAGCCGGTCGATCTCCTTGCGGACCCGCTTCAGGTACTGGTGCGTCTTCGGCAGGTTCTCGCAGTTGGTGCGCTCCTCCTCGAACAGGTACGGCACGGCGTCCAGCCGGAAGCCGTCGATGCCCAGGTCGAGCCAGAAGCGCAGGACCTCCAGCATCGCGTCCTGGACCGCCGGGTTCTCGTAGTTGAGGTCCGGCTGGTGGTGGAAGAAGCGGTGCCAGTAGTACTGGCCCCTGACCTGGTCGTAGGTCCAGTTGGACGTCTCGGTGTCGATGAAGATGATCCGGGCGTCCGGGTAGGCGGTGTCGTTGTCGGACCACACGTAGAAGTCGCCGAACGGCCCCTCGGGGTCGTGCCGGGCGGCCTGGAACCACGGGTGGGCGTCGCTGGTGTGGTTCATCACCAGGTCGGCGATGACCCGCATGCCTCGCTTGTGGGCCTCGTCGACCAGCCTCACGAAGTCCCCCAGGTCGCCGAACTCCGGGAGGATCTTCATGAAGTCGGCTATGTCATAGCCGCCGTCGCGCAGCGGGGACTCGTACAGCGGCAACAGCCACAGACAGTCCACGCCGAGCCACTGCAGGTAGTCGAGCTTACCGATCAGACCTTTGATGTCTCCGGTCCCGTCTCCGTTGGAATCGGAGAAACCCCTGATCAGCACCTCGTAGAAGACGGCGCGCTTGTACCAGTACGGGTCGCGCGGCTTCTCCTCGTCGAAGCTGTTGGGAATGGGTGTGGAGCTCATGAGCACTCCCTTGGACTCATGAGGGAGGCGCTTTCACACACGTTGAAGACTCCCCGCTGAATTCTGTTCGCTACCGTGGCGCGGCTCGTACGGTGAGGATGTGGGCAGGCTGGATATACGGGTCGAGTCGCACGTAGTTGTTCTGCCGCCAACGATACGACTCGCCCGACAGCTCGTCGTCGACGACGAACTCGGCGTTCCAGTCGAGGCCGAGGGCCGGCATGTCCAGCTCGACCGTGGCCTCGTGGGTGTTGTGAGGATCGAGGTTGATGACCGCAAGGACGACGTCGCCCAGCCCGTGCCTTCGTGTGGCCGTGTCATAGGCGCCCGGAAGCCGCTTCGAGAAGCACACCATGTCCGGGTGGTCGATCCGGTGGAACCGTAGATTACGCAATTCCTGCAGTGCCGGATGTGCTCTTCGAAACAAATTCAGGTGAGTGAGGAACGGTGCCAGGCTCCGCCCCTCCCGCTCGGCCGCGGCCCAGTCGCGAGGTCTGTACTGATATTTCTCGCTATCTAGGTATTCCTCGCTCCCCGGGCGGACTGGGATGTTTTCTCCGAGTTCGTACCCGGAATACACCCCCCACGTCGGCGAAGCGAGCGCAGCAAGCGCCGCTCTGATGCGGAAAGCCGGAATACCACCATGCTGTAGGTATTCGTGAAGAATGTCCGGAGTGTTGACGAACACGTTGGGCCGCAGGAAGTGCGACGTGTCGTGCGACAGCTCCGACAGGTACGTCTCCACGTCCTGCTTGGAGTTCTTCCACGTGAAGTACGTGTAGGACTGGTGGTAGCCCACCTTGGCCAGCGTCTGCAGCATCGCCGGCCGGGTGAACGCCTCGGCCAGGAAGAGCACGTCAGGGTCGGTGGTGTGGATGTCGGCCAGCATCCGCTCCCAGAAGGCCACCGGCTTGGTGTGCGGGTTGTCCACCCGGAAGATCCGCACGCCGTGGTCCATCCAGTGCCGCAGCACCCGCTTGACCTCGGTGTAGATCCCCTCCGGGTCCTTGTCGAAGTTGACCGGGTAGATGTCCTGGTACTTCTTCGGCGGGTTCTCGGCGTAGGCGATGGTGCCGTCGGCCCTGATCGTGAACCACTCGGGGTGCTCCTTGACCCACGGGTGGTCGGGGGAGCACTGCAGCGCGAAGTCGATCGCGATCTCCATGCCCAGCTCGCGGGCGTGGCCGGTGAACTCGTCGAAGTCCTCGATCGTGCCCAGGTCGGGGTGGATGGCGTCATGGCCGCCGTCCTCGGAGCCGATCGCCCAGGGCGAGCCCGGCTCGTCGGGCTCCGGGCTGAGCGTGTTGTTGCGGCCTTTACGGAACTTTTCCCCGATCGGATGGATCGGGGGCAGGTAGACGACGTCGAAGCCCATCTTGGCGATCGCGGGCAGGCGCTTGGCGGCGGTCTGGAAATTTCCGGACTTGGAGATGCCGGACTCGTTGACGACCGCCCCCTCGGACCGGGGGAAGAACTCGTACCACGAGCCGTACAGCGCCCGCCGCCGGTCAACCCTGATCTTCCGCGGCCGTGACCTGGTCACCAGGTCGCGCAGCGGATGCGCCTCCAGCAGCTGGGCCGTCTCGGGAAGCTGCGCGATCGACAGCCTGGCCCGCGGGTCGAGCTGCTCGTCGCGGAGCGTGGAGGCGACCGCCAGCAAGGCGGCGCGGTGCCCGCACGTCGCCTCCGGCTGCCCGTCCCCGCCCGTCCTGCCGTTGTGTGATGTCTTGCTCTGCGGCACGGGGTGCCCGTTGCCGGCGCTGGTCGGCGACGGGCAGTCGGCCTGCCGTACGGCCTTGGCCGCGCGGTCGAACAGCCGGGCGCCCTCCTCGCACATGAGGTCGGTGTCCAGGCCGCGCGGGATCTTGATCTCGGCGTCGTGCAGCCACGTGGCGAAGGGGTCGCTCCATGCCTCCACACGGAACAGCCAGCCGCCCTCGGTCGGCAGACATACGTCGGTGCCCCACCGGTCCGTGCCCGGCGCTAGCTCGCGCATGGGTCTCAGACGGCAGCGCTGCCCATCGGGCGAGGTGAGCACCACGCCCGCGGCCACGGCGTCGTGGCCTTCTCTGAAGACGGTCGCCGAGACCTGGAAGGTCTCACCGGCGACCGCCTTGGCGGGCCATTGCCCGCAGTCGACGACGGGGGAGATGTCCGAGATGGGAATTCGTCCGATCATCGCATTTCAAGGTTGCGACGGTACGCTCGGTACCGCCGGAGGCTTCCTGGCAGGATCGATCCTTGCATGTAAATTGTGGGCAGCAGTGGAGGACCTCCCGAGTGTCCCCAGGAGAGCCAACATTGGTGGAAGTTGCCCCAATAGTCCCTCTTCATGCTTCTTCTCGGAAGGGGTTTGAACGGGCTTGCCGTTGGTGAGGGACTCAGAGGTCCCTCCTAGCCCATAGGGTTCAAAATCGTGAGAGCAATCCGTCGGTTCACCGTCCGCACCGTCCTGCCCGCGGAGCTGGCCGCCCTCGGCGAGCTCGTACAGAATCTGCGCTGGTCATGGCACCCGGAGACGACCGACCTCTTCGCCGAGGTCGATCCCAGGCTCTGGGAGCAAGTGGGGCACGACCCCGTGGCCCTTCTGGGGGCCGTAGACCACGCCAGGCTGGCCGAGCTGGCCGCCGACCGCCGCTTCCTGCGCCGGCTCGCCGACGCCGCAGACGACCTGCGTGAATACATGACCGCACCGCGCTGGTACCAGACGCTGCCTGATGCCGCGCGCGCCATCGCCTACTTCTCGCCCGAGTACGGCATCGCCGCGGCGCTGCCGCAGTACTCGGGCGGTCTCGGCATCCTCGCCGGCGATCACCTGAAGACCGCCAGCGACCTCGGGGTGCCGATCCTCGCCGTGGGGCTCCTGTACCGCCACGGTTACTTCACTCAGTCCCTCTCGCCAGAGGGATGGCAGCTTGAGCACTACCCGTCCCTCGACGCGGGCGGCCTGCCGCTGACCCTCGTCAAGGAGGAGGACGGCGCGCCCGTCAAGATCCGCATCGCCCTGCCGGGCGAGCGGGAGCTGCACGCGCAGCTCTGGGTGGCCCAGGTGGGCCGGGTGCCGCTGCTGCTGCTCGACTCCGACGTGGCCGAGAACGACGCCGCCGCGCGCGACGTCACCGACCGCCTCTACGGCGGCGGCACCGACCACCGGCTGCTGCAGGAGCTGCTCCTCGGCGTCGGCGGCGTACGGGCGATCCGCGCGTACTGCCGCATCACCGGACACGCCGAGCCCGAGGTGTTCCACACCAACGAGGGCCACGCCGGCTTCCTCGGCCTGGAGCGCATCCGCGAGCTGACCGAGGCGCGCCTGTCGTTCGACGAGGCGCTGGAGGCCGTGCGCGCGGGCACGGTGTTCACCACGCACACGCCGGTGCCGGCCGGCATCGACAGGTTCCCGGTCGACATGATCGAGCGGCAGTTCGGCGGCGACAACGCCTGGCCGACCGTGCCGGTCGAGCGCATCCTGGCGCTCGGCGCCGAGGACGAGCCCGGCCGCTTCAACATGGCGATCATGGGGATGCGGCTGGCCCAGCGCGTCAACGGCGTGTCGGTGCTGCACGGCGAGGTCAGCCGGGGGATGTTCCAGAACCTGTGGCCCGGCTTCGACCTGGACGAGGTGCCGATCGGCTCGATCACCAACGGCGTCCACGCGCCCACCTGGGTCGGCCGCGAGCTCATGGAGCTGGCCGGCCGCGAGCTGCCCTCGCTCATCGAGCGGGCGCGCGGCTGGGAGGGCGTGCAGAAGATCTCCGACTCCGACATCTGGGAGATCAGGCGCACCCTGCGCCGCCGCCTGGTCGAGGGCGCGCGGGTCAAGCTGCGCAAGTCGTGGCGCGACCGCGGCGCCTCCGACGCCGAGCTCGGCTGGATCGACGACGTGCTCGACCCGGACGTGCTGACGATCGGGTTCGCCCGGCGGGTGCCCTCGTACAAGCGGCTCACGCTGATGCTCAGCGACGCGCAGCGGCTGACGGACCTTCTCCTGGACGCGAACAAGCCGGTCCAGATCGTGATCGCCGGCAAGGCGCACCCCGCCGACGAGGGCGGCAAGAAGCTGATCCAGCAGATCGTCAAGTTCGCCGACAAGGCCCAGGTGCGCCACCGGATCGTGTTCCTGCCCGACTACGACATGGCGCTGGGCCAGCTCATGACCCAGGGCTGCGACGTCTGGCTGAACAACCCGCTGCGCCCGCTGGAGGCCTCCGGCACCTCGGGCATGAAGTCGGCCCTGAACGGCGGGCTCAACCTGTCCATCCGCGACGGCTGGTGGGACGAGTGGTACGACGGCACCAACGGCTGGGCCATCCCCACCGCCGACGGCGTCACCGACCCCGAGCGGCGCGACGAGCTGGAGGCCGCCGCCCTCTACGACCTGATCGAGCACGAGGTGTCCGACCGCTTCTACGACCGGGCGGGCGACGGGCTGCCGCGCCGCTGGCTGGAGATGGTCAAGCACACGCTCACCTCGCTCGGCCCCAAGGTGCTGGCCAGCCGGATGCTGCGCGACTACGTGGTCGGCCTGTACGTGCCCGCCGCGAAGTCGGGCCGTGAGCTGTCGGCCGACAACTACGCCGCGGCCAAGGCGTTCGCGGCCTGGCGGGTGCGCGCCACGCGGGCCTGGCCGGGGGTGCGGATCGAGCACGTCGAGGCGTCCGGCGTCGGCGACACGCCCGAGGTCGGAGCCTCTCTGGAGCTGCGCGCCACGGTGGCGCTCGGCGACCTGGAGCCCGGCGACGTGCTGGTCGAGGCCGCGTACGGCAAGGTCGGGGCGCACGACGAGCTCGACCACCCCGCCTACAAGGAGCTGAGCGCCGACGGCGTGGACGACGACGGGCGGGCCCACTACACGGGCACCGTGCCGCTCGACCGCACCGGCGCGTTCGGCTACACCGTCCGGGCCGTCCCGCACCACCCGCTGACCGCGAACCGCGCCGAACTCGGCCTGATCGCCGTCCCGGAGGAGCCCGCCGGGATGACGAACGGGATGCTGCGGTGACCACCTCCGGACGGCCAGGTGGGCCTGCGGCTCCGGGGGCGTCATAATCGGGTCCGTGGACGACAGCGGGAACGGCCTGCGGGCCGACACTCTGGTGGCGACGGTCCGCGGTGTGCTGCCGTCCTTGACGCCGGCCGCGCAGACCGTCGCCCGGCTCATCCTGGAGGACCCGGCGACCGTCGCCAGAAGCACGATCACCGAGCTGTCGGCCGCCTCCGGCACCAGCGAGGCGACGATCGTGCGCACGGCGCGGCTGCTGGGCTTCGCGGGGTACCCGCAGCTACGGCTGGCGCTGGCGGCCGCCGCGGCCCAGCCCGACCGGCTGGTGCCCGGCGACCTGGCGCCCGACGACCCGCTGTCGGAGGTCATCCAGAAGGTGGCCAGGGCCGAGTCCGAGGCGATCAACGACACGGTCGCCCAGCTCACCTCGGAGCGGCTCGGCCTGGTCGTGGACGCCATCGCCGCCGCCAGGCGGGTGGACGCCTACGGCGTCGGCGCCTCCGGCCTGGTGGCCGAGGACGTCGCCCAGAAGCTGCTGCGCATCGGCCTGTCCAGCCACGCCTTCCAGGACGCCCACCTGGCGCTGACCAGCGCGGTGCTGCTCAAGCAGGGGGACGTGGCGATCGGCATCAGCACCTCGGGCGAGACGCCCGACGTGCTCGAACCGCTGTCCAGGGCAGGGGAGGCGGGCGCGACGACCGTCGCGATCACCAACAACCCCCGCTCGACGATCGCGGACCTGGCCGAGCACGTGCTGATCTCGGCCGGGCGCGAGACGGAGTTCCGGCCCGGGGCCCTGGCCAGCAGGATCAGCCAGCTCCTGGTCGTGGACTGCGTGTTCGTCGGCGTCGCCCAGCGGACCTTCGACTCCTCGCAGGAGGCGTTGCAGAGCACTCGGCGCGCGGTCAAGGAGTTCACCCGCCGCGCCACCCCGGTCCGCCGCCAGCCCTGACCACCCGGTCCGCCCCCTGAGGCGGGCCGCGTCACCCTTCCACGACACCCGCCACGCGGTCGTGCGCCTTCCGCCACCGCCCCCCGCGGCCCGCCGCTTCGCCACGTAGCGTGCGGTTCCGTCTCGCGGCCCCCGCCCCTCCGGGGTCTCGTCTCTCTTTTTCTCCAAGAAGCCCCCGCCGGAGTACGGCGGGGGCCTGTCGGTCGTTGGGAGGCCAGAACGTCAGGAGAGCGACACCCGAACGTCGTCAGCCTTGACGAACATCACCCGATGCCCGAACTGGATCTGCAGATACTTCGTCTTGCCCCGCACCACCTTGTGATCCTGCTCCGTGGTGAAGGTGACCGCCCGGTAGTACTCCGCCGCCGCCGTCCCCGACAGCGTGTACTTCTCCCCCGCCGAGAACGCGTACTGCAGCGGCGTCACCGCCTGGTACGGAATGTCGGCCGGATACGCCTCCTGCTCCGGATAGGCCCTGCCGTACACCGGCACCGTCGCCAGCCCCGGCTTGGGCGTCACCACCAGCCCCACGGACGGCACCGCGGTGGGCGCGGAGGCCGGATTCTTGAACCAGCCCTTCTGGCCGAGGTACCAGATCGCCGTCCAGTCGCCCTGCCGCCCGGCGACGGCGAAGCGCTGGCCGGTGCTGGCGCGGGCGCTGTGGTCGTACACGCTGTAGAGGGACTCGTTGGGGGCGGTCGGGTGCTTGCCGATGTCCTTGATCAGCGGCGCGTCGTCCCGCGGCTCGGTGCGCAGCCACACGGTGCCGGCGCTGAGCGGCGGGCAGGCGGCCTCGGGGTTCTTGCGGTCGCAGCCGTAGAAGTACGGCTTGTTGGTGGCGAAGTCCGGCTTGATCATGACCGAGCCGGCCCGCGGGCCGCCGAAGCCGCGCAGCGGGGCGCCGATCAGCTTGAAGTAGTGGTCCCAGTCCCAGAACGGGCCCGGGTCCTCGTGCATGCCGCGGACCGTGGTCGGCAGCGTGCCGGGGACGTTGTCGTGGCCGATGATGTGGGCGCGGTCGAGCGGGACGCCGTACCGCAGCGCCAGGTAGCGCACGAGCTTGGCCGACGTGCGGTACATCGCCTCGGTGTACCAGGTGCTGCCCTCGGCCAGGAAGCCCTCGTGCTCGATGCCGATGGACTTGGCGTTGATGTACCAGTTGCCGGCCTGCCAGGCGACGTCCTTGCCCTTGACGTGCTGGGCGATGTGGCCGTCCGCGGAGCGGACCGAGTACTGCCAGCTCGCGCCGTAGTTGACGTCCTGGTTCAGGCCGATGGACGGCAGGAAGTAGCCCTCCATGTCGTGGATGACGATGTACTCGATCTTCTGGCTGAAGGGCCGGTTGGCCAGGTCGTAGTGGCCGTAGTCGCCGTTCGGCTTCTCGGCGTACGCGGAGGGGATCCACTCGCAGGAGATCGTCGGCGGGCACTCGACGCCGTCCTTGCGCGGCGGCCGGAGACCGAGCTTCTCCAGCCACTTCTTGATCTTGTTCAGGTTCCTGACCGGCTTGAGGCTGACCTTCTGGCCGTCGTCGGTGACGCGCTCGGCGCCCTCCTCGATCGTGCCGTAGACCTCGTCGGCGAAGACCTTGGCCGCCTCGGCCTCCTCGGCGCCGGAGTACTTGGCGACCGCGCCGTACCATTCGCCGGGGTTGTCGCTGAGCGGGGCGCCGAGCGACTTCTGGTGGTCGGCCAGCAGCGCGGCGCCGCCCCTGATGTTCGCGGCGGCGTCGGCGCGGAGCCTCTCGTGGGACTCGCCGGTCAGCTCGGCGGCCTTCTCCATCGTCCGCAGGCTCGCGGGGATCTGCTGCGGAGCCTCCGCCTTGGTGACGGGGACGGGCCTGCTCTCGTCGCCGCGCGCGTCCTCCTCGCCCTCGCCGTGGTGGTTCGTCCCGGTGTAGGCGGCCGCGTCGGTCAGGTGCATGGGACCGAACCCGGCGTCGTTGCTGGGCTGCCCGGCGTGGGAGTCCCAGCGCGACTCCAGGTAGGAGACGCCCAGCAGGACGCTCTCCGGGACCTTGAACTCCTTCGCCGCCGCGCTGAAGGCCGCCTGCCGGTCGTCGGGTTCGGCGGCCCGCGCCGCTGTCACGTTCACGAATGGCAGGAAGGCGACCACCGCGATCGCCAATGCTCTGCGCATCTACGCTCCTCGACTGGGGGGTTTGTCCGGAGCCAGGGTCTCAACAATTTCCTTCTTCGGCGAGAGCTTTGCGAAGAGATTTTTCAGTAGTTGACGGCTTATGGTGGGGCGGGTGACGTCCATCGTGACCGGTGCGGCCGGGTTCATCGGGCGCGCGCTCACCTCCGCGCTGCTGGCCCGCGGCGCCCGGGTCGTCGCGATCGACCGGCGGCCGCTCGCCGGGCGGCCGGGGTTGACGGTGGTCACCGGTGACCTGCTCTCCCTCGACGCCGGGCTCCTCGCGGACGCTGACGAGGTATATCACCTGGCCGGATGTACGGGCGTGCGTGACGCGCGGGCCGGCGTCGCCTGGCGGCGCTACCGGGACAACGTGCTGGTGGGAGCCAGGGTGCTGGCGCTGACGCCGCCCGGCGTCCCGCTGCTGGTCACCTCCTCCAGCTCGGTGTACGGCGGGTGCGCCGGCGGGCGGCCCAGCGCCGAGACCGACGCCTTACGGCCGCTCGGGGGGTACGCGCGCAGCAAGGCCGCCCTGGAGAGCCTCTGCGCCGCTCGTCCGGTGACGGTCGTGCGGCCGTTCACCGTCGCGGGCGAGGGCCAGCGGCCCGACATGGCCCTGTCGCTGTGGCTGCGCGCCGCGCTGGAGGGCCGCCCGCTCCGCGTGCTCGGGTCGCTCGACCGTACGCGGGACGTGACCGACGTACGGCAGGCCGCCCGCGCGATGATCTCCCTCATCGGCGTGCCCGGCGTGGTGAACCTGGGGACCGGGCAGGGGATCACGCTGCGGTCCATGGCGCGGGCGGTCGCCACGGTGACCGGCGCCACGCTCACCTTCGACGTCGTGCCCGCTCCCGCCGCCGAGCCCGGCGACTCGCTGGCCGACGTGGGACGGCTGCGCTCGCTGCTCGGCTGGACGCCGCGTACCGACCTCGTCGACGTGGTCCGCCGCGTCGCCGGGGCCCAGGACGCTGCTTGTAGTGTCCTGAACCATGGGTGAGTTCGTACGCGTCGAAGTGGCCGACCAGATCGCCACCATCAGGCTTGACCGTCCCAAGATGAACGCCATCAACCGGCAGATGCAGCGCGAGCTCGGCGAGGCGGCCCTGACCGTCTCCGCGGACACCTCCGTGCACGCGGTCGTCGTGTACGGAGGCGAACGGGCGTTCGCGGCCGGCGTGGACGTCAAGGAGATGGCGGACATGTCGTACGCCGACATGGCGGCCCACTCCAAGGCGCTCCAGGGCTGCTTCACGGCCGTGGCCGCGATCGGCAAGCCCGTCATCGCGGCCGTCACCGGCTACGCGCTGGGCGGCGGGTGCGAGCTGGCGTTGTGCGCGGACTTCCGGGTCGCGGGGGAGTCGGCCAAGCTGGGGCAGCCGGAGATCCTGCTCGGCATCATCCCCGGCGCCGGGGGCACACAGCGGCTGCCCCGGCTGATCGGGCCCGCCCGCGCCAAGGACCTGATCTACTCGGGACGGCACGTCCCGGCCGACGAGGCGCTCGCGCTCGGGCTGGTGGACCGGGTGGTGCCCGACGCCGAGGTGCACGCGGCGGCGCTGGCCTGGGCGGCGACGTTCGCCGGCGGGCCGGCCGTGGCGCTGCGGGCCGCCAAGGAGGCGGTGGACCAGGGCCTTGAGACGGACCTGGCCACGGGGCTGGAGATCGAGCGGCTGCAGTTCTCCGGGCTGTTCGCGACGGACGACGCCAAGATCGGGATGCGGGCGTTCGCCGACAAGACGCAGGCCAAGTTCACGGGCCGCTGACCTTCTCCGGGGCCTCCGGCTCTTCTCCAGGGGCCTCCGTCCGATCCCGGGTGCTCACCACCGGACAGCCGAGTGTCGGCAGGACCGGGATCGGACGGAGGCGGAACTCACGGCCTGCTCGTGGCCAGCAGCCTCCGATAGGCGGGCTTCGGCGCCAGGCTCTCGTCGAACAGGCAGGCGGCGCCCTCCCCGTCGAACCAGCCGGGCACCCACGAGTGCCGGTCGGTGAACCCCCACACCGTGAACTCGCGGCACGCCGGCACGCTCAGGCAGTCACTCAGCGCCCGGCCGTAGTAGTCGGCCTGCGTGGCCAGCTTCTCGGGCGTCACCGGCAGGATCATGCGCACGTCCATCTCGGTCACCGCCGCCTCCAGGCCGAGGTCGGTGAAGCGGCGCATGACGTTCGCCCAGTCGCCTGGATAGTCGTACTGGATCCCGAGATGTCCCTGGAAGCCGATGCCGTCGATCGGGACCCGCTTCGCCTGGAGGTCCTTGACGATGGCGAGCGTGGTGTCGATCTTGGCGGTGTTCCACTCCAGGTTGTAGTCGTTGATGTACAGCTTGACGTGCGGGTCCGCCTTGCGCGCCCACCGGAACACGTCGGCGATGTAACCGGGGCCCAGGTGGGTGAGCCAGATGGTCTGCCGCATCGCGCCGTCGTCGTCCACGACCTCGTTGACCACGTCCCAGGCCCTGATCTTGCCCCGGTAGCGGCTGACCTGGGTCGTCACGTGGTCGCGCAGGATCTTCCTGAGCTCGGTGTCGCTGATCGTGCCGTTCTCGACGCCGGTGGTCAGCCAGGCGGGCAGCTGGTTGTGCCAGACAAGGGTGTGGCCGCGTACCTTCTGGCCGTTGCGGCGGGCGTTCTCGACCACCGCGTCGGCGTCGGCCCAGGTGAACACGCCGCGCTGCGGCTCGACCGACTCCCACTTCATCGCGTTCTCGGCGGTGACGTGGGTGAACTCGCGGTTGAGCACCGTACGGTAGTCGCGCTCGGCGCGCAGCGCGGCCACGTCCACGGCGGAGCCGAACCGGACGCCGGTCTTGTGGGCCAGCTCGCGCAGGTCACGCGGGGTGCGGCCGTGCGAGCCGCGGTCCGTCTGCGCGGGGTCGGCCGGCGCGGGGTCGGCCGCGTTCGACGCGGGGGCGGCGAGCGCGGGCACGGGGGCGGCGAGCACCAGAGCCAACGCGACCCCTAAGGCTTTGCCGAGGGCTTTCATGAACGGCCTCCTGAACGGGACGACCGGCACCGCGGCAGGCGGCTTCCTCCGGTGAACGACGCTGCTCTCATGAACGGCCTCCTATGACGATCGTGGTGAGCGCCCGGGGCTGGAGGGTCACCGTGCGGCCGGTGACCGGGGCGGCGGTGAGCGAGTTGGTGGTGTCCGTGACGTACGCGGTGGCCCGCCCGTGCACGCCCTTCCACGTGACGGCCGCGGTGCCGGTGTTGAGCACCTCGACCACCCGGGACCCGTCGGGATTGCGGAACGCTGAAACTTTCAGCGCCGGATCGGCCGCCGTCGCGTCCAGTCGCACCGCGCCCGGCCGGATGAACCTGCTGTAGGCCGCCAGCGCCCACAGCCGCTTGGAGACGCGGTACGTGCGCGCGACGTCGTCGATCTGCAGCAGCGCCCTGGTCGCGCCCCGGGAGCCGCCCAGCCAGTAGATGTATCCGGTGACCCCGCCCTTCGTCAGCGCGTCGTGCACGGCCTCGGCGATCGTGAACCCGTCATAACCGCTGCCGTCGTCCCAGTTCTCGTTCCAGGTGGTGCCGTTGGGGTTCCACTCCGACATCCACGTCCTGCGGCCGGTGGGCAGCGGGGCGTCCACCGGACTCGCGTACGTGTGGCCGGTGTGCGTCTTCACCCAGCGGCGGGCCTCGGGGTCGGCCTCGATCGCGGCCGTGTACGCCTTGGCCTCGTTCCAGCCGAACGAGTCGCAGCAGACGAGATCGGCGCTCCTGGCGCGCTCGGCGATCGGCCCGAGCACCTTGACGAACTCGGCGGCCTGCTGCGGGGTGAACCGCATGGACGCGTACGTAGCGGTCCAGTCGGGCTCGTTGGTGAACCCGAGATCGGTGATCCTGATGCCCTCCTGGGCGTAGAACTTGGTGTACTGCACCAGGTAACGGGCGTAGGCGCGCTGCCACTCCGGCTTGAGCGTGCCGCCGTTCTTGTCGTCGTTGTTGTCCTTCATGTAGCCGGGCGCGCTCCAGGCGTCGGCGAAGAACCTGCGCACCCCGTACCCCTGGGCGGCCTTGGCGACCCAGACCTGGCTGTTGTCGTCACCGTCCCAGACGTACTTGGGCGGCGCGTCGGGGCCGCCGGGGTCGTCGGGCTGGATGGTCACCATGTGGTCGTACGGGCTGCCTGCGGGCGACGAGCCGATCCCGAGCCGCAGAATGCTCAGGCCGGCGCCCTTGTCGCGGGAGAACCACAGATCGAGGATCTCGCGCTGCTGCCGCGGGTCCAGGGCCCGGACGAGCTCGTTGCGGCGGAACGCCTGCGAGATGCCGAACCCGTCGATCGTCTGATGCTGAACGCGGTCACGGACGGTGATGGCCGGAGGTTCGCCCGCTGGGGTGACGGCGGGGGTGGTCAGGAGGGTGATCGCGATGACGGCTCGTAACATTCCGCCTCCGAAACTTTCGGAATCGAGCTGATACTTTCGTGACGTGCCGGAAACGTAAACACGCCACAGTGCCTTCGTCAACCACGGCCTTCGCACGAAGGACTTCCGCTTCTGGTGCGCTGCGCGCCTCGGCTCCAGACCCTCCTTCGGTCGGGCCCAGTCCCGACCCCTGTAGGGTCTCGCTGCCGCTCGAACGCCCCCAGCGGGCTGACGCCCGCCGCGCTTCGCCACGGTGCGGCCTCAGCCGGCCCAGGCCTTTCGCCTCGGCGGCATATCGAAGCAACCGGAAAATGCGTTAACTGAAAACGAGCGATCGCGCCCTGGACATCGTCATTTCAATCACGCCGTTCCTGTTGTTACCCGGCGCGGAGCACGCTGCGTCGTTTCCCATACGTGACCGCGTCCTCACCGACAACAAGCTGTACCGCACCGGAAAGCTTCACCTCACCGAGTGTCGCGAGCGGAGCGTCAAAGCCGACCGCAAGCCGTCCGCCAAGCGCTATCTCACCTCGGTGCTGGACTGCCTCAACACCTCCTGGGCCGCCCATTTCAAGAGGGCGGGCCTACCGTGATCCGCCGGGCGTACGACCGGCACCCGTACAAGGGTAAGAAGGAGCTGTACGAGCAGGGGCGTCGCGAAGAACTGCAGGCCCAATGCCTGGCAGGTGTGTTCATGGGCATCGTCTGGAAATCTCTGGACCGTACGGACAGGGATTGGCGGATACTGCTCGACATCGAGCGCGCCGGCGGCGACGAACAGAGCGAGGTTCCCGACCACGGAAGGGGCCCCACCTCCGCGGCCTGGCTGGAGAAGGGCTTCCGGTCCGTTTCGCCGGCCGGGCCGCCGACGAGGCTCCCCACGGTAAAGGCGATGGAAGACCGCTTGCGCACGATCACGAATTTGCGTCACCTCTATCGGAAATAATGGCTGCCAGGAATGAATGTTTTCGTGCTGAGCGGTGGAGACCTGTCTCGTTGGCGGGCAGGGTCGTGATGGCCTGTGCGATCGGGTGACGTGGCGCGGTCGCGCGCGAAAAATGCGCGACTTTCGGTCGATCGGCTCGTGATAATGACCGGCGTGAACGAGGCTGAGAAGATCGACGAGGTCGAGGTCGTCGTCGCCCACAACGAGCGCACGACCCTGCGCGTCGGCGATGTGTTCCTGAAGGTCGACGCTGTGCAGGAGCGCCTTGACGTCGAGGTCGAGGCGATGGCCATGGCGCCGATCCCGACTCCGCGGGTCCTGTGGCGCAAGCCGCCCGTGCTCGCGCTGGCCGCCGTCCCGGGAACGGCGCTCGGCCGCCTCGGCGAGCCGTCGACCGCGTCGCCGGCGGCGTGGGCCGCGGCGGGTGCCGCCGTACGGAAGCTGCACGACGCGCCGCTGCCGCCGTGGCCCGGCCGGAGCCTTGACGACATCGCGGCGGGCCTCGACGTCGAATGCGAATGGCTCATCACTAGCAGCGTGCTTCCGGCCGAGCTGGTCACGCGCAACCGCGAGGTCGCCGAGGCCGCGCTCCGGTCGTGGACGCCGGTGTTCACGCACGGCGACCTGCAGATCACCCACGTGTTCGTCGACGGTGACGAGATCACCGGCGTGATCGACTGGTCCGAGGCGAGTCAGGGGGACGCCCTGTTCGACCTCGCCATCTTGACGCTCGGGCACGAGGAGCGCCTTGACGACGTCCTCGCCGGTTACGGCACCGACGTCGATCTCGACGTGATCCGTGCGTGGTGGTCGCTGCGGAGCCTGACGGCGATCCGCTGGCTGACCGAGCACGGCTTCGACCCGTCCTCGCCGGGCTGCGAGGTCGACGTACTGAGAGCCCGGATGTGAGTCCGGTCTACTGAGATTCCGCTATGAGTTCGGCGTACGACGGGATCGACGTGCTGCTCGCGTTCGGCCTCAGCGCGGGAATGATGTTGACATGTCCGGCAGCGAAGTCATCGTGAACGGATGCCCTGCAACCCCTGGTGCTGACTGGTGTCACCCACCTTGGTTGCCATTCGGGAACAGCGTCCTGAAAGCCGAAGGTTTGCCACTATGGTGGCGTTTCATGATGCGTGTCCTGGTCCCCGCTCGCCTGCGCAAAGCCGTGCGTTCGTGGTTCGATTCCCGCTACATCTCCATCGTCGACCACCGCCAGGACATCCGGGACGCCCTGTGGGAGGTCCAGACCCTGCGCCGCGAGGTGGCGACCCTCCAGGAAGAGGTCGAACGCCTCAGGAACACCAGGCCCGCCACCGGCGCGTCGTCCGCGGACAGGGCGGCGTCGGACAGGTCGGCCACGGAGAGGGCCAAGCTGAACGACACGCATCGCCTGGCGCAGGAGACGGCGAAGGCGCTGGACCGGGTGCTGCAGAACGAGGTCCTCGTCTGGCAGGCGATCGACGACCTCAAGTCCCGGGTGCCGGTGGCCGACGGCGTGAGAGTGGAGGACTGAGCCATGCGGGTGAGCTGGTCCAAGGGTGAGCTGACGTTCCGGCTGGGCGCCGACGACGAGATCACCGGCAGGGCCGCCGACGATCACCCGGTCAAGCTCGCCACGAACTCGTGCAGCGTCGCCGGCGTGCCCGAGAAGGCCCATCCGGATCTGTTCGCCGTGGCCGCCTGGACCGTGGTGGCGCCGTGGACGCGCAAGGAGATCGTGTTCGACCGGGCCATCTCGCCCGAGGTGGCCGCCGCGCTGCACGACGGGTGGGGGATCGAGGCCGGGCCGGTGGGCGCGGAGGCACGGCCTGCCGGGGCGAACCTGGCGATCTCGTACAGCGGCGGCGCCGACTCCGTGGCCGCCGCCGCCATCTATCCCGACGCGCCGTTCGTGCACTTCCGGCGGGTGCCGCACCCGCGCGTCCCGAACCGCTGGTCGCACTACCGTTCCGACGTCCTGGCCAGGCTGGCGCGGCGGACCGGGCGGGACCTCACGATCGTGGACTCCGACCTGGAGTTCACGCTGTCGGAGCCGCGCCCCGGCTACCCCGAGCACCACGCGGTCGCGGTGGGGGCGTTGCTGGTCGCCGACCAGATGAACCTCGGTGGCCTGGCGTTCGGTTATGAACTGGGTTCACGCTGGCTAGGCGGGGATCGCTACTTGTTGCGCTACACACCCGACAACCTGATGTGGGCGCCGCACGGGGCGTGGGGACGGTTGTTCGCGGCGGCGGGTGTGCACATCGTGCTCCCGGTCGGCGGGGTGAGCGAGGCCGTCACCATGCGGCTGGCCCTGAACTCCGACCTCAAGGACCATGTCCGATGGTGCCTGCAAGGGACCGACGGCCCGTGTCGTACGTGCGGCAAGTGCCTGTACAAGGAACTCATTCAAGCCGCCGTCGAACGGCGCCCGCTGGACACGCCCTTCACCGCCGACGACCCGCGCGTCCGCAAGTGGCTCCAGCCGCCGCCGTACGGGGGGCAGGAGATGGTCGAGTACGGGCTGGCGCGGGTGCCCGGCATCGAGAACACGCTGTTCGGCAAGGCGCTGGAGTACTTCGACGCCACCGAGGAGTCCACGAGCTGGCTCGACCACTGCTATCCGCCGGCGATCGAGGAGATCCCGGAGCCGTGGCGGGAGGGGACGGCCACGTTCATGAGCTCGAAGGTCGGGCTGATGACGGAGGACGAGGTGCGTCGCGTGGAGACCTGGGGAGCCGCCTGACCGTTCCGGGCAGCGCCGGAGCTTGGTTGCGTGATCAACTGTGCGGCGTCCAGTCCTGTCTCTCGCGGATCACCTCCACCGCCTTGCGCGATGAGCCGCGGGCCGGGATCGCGCTCACACCCCGGCTGCTCGTACGCCGGGCCCCTGGGACCGGACGGTAGCCTGAGGCGATTTCGTCCAGGTGTGGCGGGTCAGGCAAGGAGCTGGACTGTGAAGGTGTACCTGTCGGTCGACATGGAGGGCGTGACCGGCCTCACCGACCCCGAGGAGATGCACGCGGGCAAGCGCGGCTACGAGCGGGGATGCGAGCTGATGACCGCCGACGCCAACGCCGCCGTCGAGGGCGCGTTCGAGGCGGGGGCGACCAGCGTGCTGGTGAACGACGCCCACGGCTCCACCAAGAACCTCCGCATCGACCTCCTCGACCCGCGCGCCACGCTCATCCGCGGTCCCGGCAAGGCGCAGCGGATGGCGCAGGGGCTGGACGCCTCGTTCCAGGCCGCCTGCTTCGTCGGCTACCACGCGCGGGCCGGGGTGTCTGACGGAGTGCTCAACCACACCTGGATGGGCAAGGAGATCCAGAACGTCTACCTCAACGGCGAGGTCTGCGGGGAGACGCGGCTGGTGGCGGCGTGCGCGGGGTTCCACGGGGTGCCGGTCGCGGTCGTGACCGGTGACGAGGCCGTCGGTGAAGAGGCTCGTGAGCTGCTCGGCGACGTGGAGACGGTGGCGGTGAAGAAGGGGATCGACAAGTTCTCGGCCGAACTGCTGCCGCCTGCGGTTGCCCAGGCGAGGATCCGTGAGGCCACGGTGCGGGCGTTGGGGAGGTTGAGCGACTTCACGCCCTATCGGCCGGCGGCTCCGTACACGCTGGGGGTGGAGTGGAACTCGACTGCCATCGCGGCCGCTGTGGGGCTGGTTCCCGGCGTGAAGTCGGTGGGGGCGCGTCACACCGAGTTCACCACGGACGACTTCACGCAGATCATGGCCCTGTTCGGCATCTTCGCCACGATCGGCGGCCAGGTCGCCTGCGGCAGCGGCCCGTACGGCTGACCCCGCCCCCGCTGTCCCCGGCCTCTATGATTGTCCCGCCCGTACGGCTGCCCCTGATACGACCGGTAGTCGCCACGAACAGGCGGCCGGACAGAGGCTGGACATGCGGCCGGACGTGCGGTGGCGAGGCAGGTAACGGCCGGTCGGCGGCCGGTCGCCTCGCCACGGCGCCCCGCCCGCACCCCAACCGTCGCCAAAGTGCCACAACCCACCCCCAAAGGGCCATACGGTTGGCGGGCTGAACAGTTCATACGGCGTCCGGACGACAAAGCGGGAACGCCGCACAGTGGAGAGCGGGTGGCATGGAGGGCGCGGCGCTGACCCGGCGGGGCTTGCTCGTCGGCATCGGGGCGGTGGGTGGCGCGGGGGCGATGTACGCCGCCATGGGCGCGCTGGGGCTGGCGCCGTCCGAGCAGGACAAGGACTTCGCCTCCCCGCAGCAGGGCGACTTCTCGCTGCGTGGCAAGGCGGCGGCGAAGGTGGTGATCGTCGGGGCGGGCGTCGCCGGGCTGACGGCCGCGTACGAACTGGGCAAGGCGGGCTACGACTGCACGCTGCTGGAGGCCAGGGACCGGGCCGGGGGACGGAACCTGACGCTGCGCGCCGGGGACCGGCTCAAGGAGATGAACAACCCGGCGCAGGAGGTGAAGTTCGGGGAGGGCGTGTACTTCAACGCGGGCCCGGGCCGGATCGCGCCGTGGATGGTCACCCTCGACTACTGCCGTGAGCTGGGCGTGCCGATCGAGACGTTCATCAACAACAACGCGCAGGCGCTGGTGCACACGAACGGGCAGACGATCCGGGCGAGGACGGCGCGGGCCGACATGTACGG
Organism: Nonomuraea rhizosphaerae; assembly: GCF_019396405.1. Lineage (GTDB taxonomy): Bacteria > Actinomycetota > Actinomycetes > Streptosporangiales > Streptosporangiaceae > Nonomuraea > Nonomuraea rhizosphaerae. The sequence continues at coordinate 20,560 of NZ_JAHKRL010000407.1, forward strand.
GTACGTCGCCGAGCTGCTGGCCAAGGCGACGAACGTCGGGGCGCTGGACAAGACCATCACCAAGGACGACCAGGAACGGCTGCTGGAGTTCCTCAGGAGGTTCGGGGATCTGGGGCCGAAGCTCAGCTACGAGGGGTCCACGCGGCGCGGATTCGTGAAATATCCGGCGCTGGACGGCGGCACCCCCATCGAGTCCCCCGGCACCCTGCACGCCGTCCTCGCCGCCGGCACCGGGCGTTCCATCACCAACGACTTCGGCTACGACATGGCCACCCCCATGTTCCAGCCGGTCGGCGGCATGGACGCCATCGTCGCCAAGCTCACCGAGAAGGTCGGCGCGGACCGGATCAGGACCGGTGTCAAGGTCAACAAGATCACCAGCCTGGCCGACGGCGTGGAGGTCACCTGGGACGGCGGCGCGCTCAAGGCCGACTACTGCCTGGCCACCCTCCCGCCGCACATCCTGGCCAAGATCCCGCACAACCTCGGCGCCGGGATCACGACCGCGCTCAGGACGCCGGTCCCGGTCGCCGCCGGCAAGATCGGCCTGGAGTACGGACGGCGCTGGTGGGAGCTGGAGGACCGCATCTACGGCGGCGTCACCGAGACCGACCTGGACATCACCCACATCTGGTACCCCTCGCACGGCTACCACTCCGAACGCGGCGTCCTCGTCGGCTACTACAACACCGAGCGGAACGCGGAGCTGTACGCGGCGCTCGCGCACGAGGACCGCAGGCGGCGCGCCCTCACCCAGGGCCGGAAGATCCACGGCGACAAGTACGGCAAGGACCTGCTGTCCAGCGTCTCCATCGCCTGGGACCGCCAGGAGCACATCCAGGGCGGCTGGGTGCACTGGCCGGCCTTTGATTCGTCGTTCACTCTTCTGCAACGCCCCAGCGGAAGGGTCTACTTCGCGGGCGACTGGCTCACCCGTCTGATCGCTTGGCAGGCGGGAGCCATGGAGTCGGCCCGCAGCGCCGTCACACAGCTGCACGAGCGCGTCCTGCGCTCACCGTGACGATCCGTGGGGATCCGTGACGATCGATGAAGATCAACGGTGGCCGGTGACGACCCGTGACGGCGCGCCACTTCCAGGACGGAGGATATTGTCCTGGAAGAGCGATCGAGGAGATGGGATGACGTTGCACTGGGTGCCCGCGACAGACCGCACCGACCTGCTGGCCGATCCGGTGGCGCTGGCCGTGCAGGAGCTGGCCGCACAGGAGGCGGGCGCCGTCGAGGTGGCCGAGATCGATCCTGACCTGGCCGACACGGCGGCGTTCTGCGAGCGCTACGGCGTGACGCTCGACGAGTCCGCCAACTGCGTGGTCGTCGCGGCCAAGCGCGGCGGCGAGATCCGTTACGCCGCGTGCATGATCCTGGCGACGATGCGGGTGGACGTGAACAACGTGGTGCGCAAGCACCTCGACGCCCGCAAGGCGAGCTTCGCCCCGATGGCGGAGGCGGTCGAGCTCACCGGGATGGAGTACGGCGGCATCACCCCTCTCGGCCTGCCGGGCGACTGGCCGATCCTCGTGGACACGAGGGTCGCCGACCATCAGAAGGTGGTGATCGGCAGCGGCGTGCGCAGGTCCAAGCTCGCCGTCGCCGGATCCACGCTGGCCGGCCTGAAGGGGGCGGAGGTGCTCTCCCTGGCGGGCTGATCGTCGAAGAGAGCCGACCGCCGGCCGTCAGCCGCCGAACACCTGGTGCAAGGCGCGATCACCGAACGCGGGCGTGAGGCTCGGACCGCGGAGAGCGAGGAACGATGCGAGTGGGCGGCACCACGGGACCACCCCATGGGAAGCGGCGGCCAACACCGTGGCCAATTCGAGACCGTCGAACGGGAAACCGTTGGGCCCCTTCCGGACGTTGTACGAGTGGGAATGTGGCCTCGTGGTTCATCTCGTGGGCGGGGATTAAGCCGGTATGGTGCTTCATGCCATGAACGATGACCGACTCGGCCCTTACCGGCTGCTCAGGCGGCTCGGTGAAGGCGGAATGGGCGTTGTCCACCTCGCTGTCGACCCGCAGGGCAGGCAGGTGGCGGTCAAGGTCCTGCGCTCGGAGGTCGCCGGCGACGAGGTCGCCAGGCGGCGGCTGTCGCGTGAGGTCGAGACGATGCGCCGGGTGCGCAGCAAGTACATCGCCGAAGTCGTCGACGCCGACGTGACCGGTCATCGCCCGTACATCGTCACGCGTTACGTCCCCGGCCGTCCGCTCGACGAGATCATCAAGGACGACGGCCCCCTCGACCTGCCCGCGCTGGTGCGCATCGCGCACGGCGTCGCCACGGCGCTGTCGGCCGTGCACGCGGGCGGGGTGATCCACCGTGACCTCAAGCCGGGCAACGTGCTCATCCTCGACGGCGACCCGGTCCTGATCGACTTCGGCATCGCGCAGGCGGTGGACGCGACCAGGCTGACGCAGACGGGCATGTTCATCGGCACGCCCGGATACCTCGCCCCGGAGATCATCGAGGGCCAGGAGGCCGGTCCCGAGGTCGACATCCACGCGTGGGCGGGCACGCTCCTGTACGCGGGCACCGGCCAGCCGCCCTTCGGCAAGGGCACGCTGGAGATGATCTTCTACAACATCACCGCCGGCAAGGCCGACGTGAGCGCGGCCCCGGCGGAGCTGCAGCCGCTGCTCAAGGCCGCCTTCCAGCGCAACCCGGCCAAGCGGCCCAAGGCGGCCGAGCTGGCCGAGCAGACCGCCAGGATGCTGCCCAAGCCGCCGGGCCACGTGCCGGACGAGATCTCCACGATCCCCCGCTCGGACCGTTCCGGGCCGTCGCTGGAGCTGCCGACGCCGCCGCCGATCGCCGACAAGCCGCCGTACGACGTCTCGACGCCGCCCATGACGCCGCGCAGCCTCATCGACAACCAGCTCCGCCAGAACCAGGAGCAGGGACGACTGGGCTCCCAGCAGGGCCCGGCACGATCACCCCTCCCGCAGAGCGGTCCACAGAGCGGTCCGCAGAGCGCTGTGCAAGGCCAGAGCGGCCCGCAGAGCGCCGCACAGGGCCAGAGCGGCCCCCAGCCGCCCCACGCCGGGCAGAGCGGTCCACAAGCGCCCCACGGCGGCGGACAGGGCGGCGGACAGGGCGGCCCGCAGCCGCCGCACGTGTCGCTGCTCCCCGAGCAGCAGGGCGGCGACCCGTGGCCCACCCGCAGGGTGACGCCCGACGAGCTGCGCAGGATGCAGCGCGAGGGCGCCGCCCAGCCGTGGCAGGTTCCCGCGCAGGGCAGCGGCCAGCCGTCGCAGGGCAGCCTGCTGCCGCCGCACACGCCGTCACACAACCCGCCGCACACCCCCTCACACACCCCGTCACACACCGAGGGCGACGTGCCGACCCGGCGTGTGCGCCCTGACCCGCCGGACGCCCCGACCCGCCGGGTGCGCCCCGACGCGCCCGACTACGGCAGGGGCACCCCGGTGCAGCCGCCGCCCTACATCCCGGTCCAGGGCCAGTTCGCCCACGACGCGCAGACGCGGCGTGACCCGTACGCCAACCCCCAGACCAGGCGCGACCCCTACCAGCCGGAGCCCCAGCACGACCAGTACGGGCAGGGCGACCTGCGCACCAAGCGCGAGCCGTTCGTCCCGGGCGCCCGTCCCGGCCAGGTGACGCAGCGTTCCAAGGCGTACGGCCTGGCGAGCGCGATGCTGCTGATCCTCATGATCGTGGCGGCCGTGATGGCGCCGGTCCTGGTGGCGCTGGTGGCGGTGCCGTTCGTGGTGCTGCTGCGCGCGGCCGACATGGCCCAGCCCGAGCTGACCGGGCGCCGCTCCACCGGCACGGCGGCGCTCGACGTGGTGCGGGTGCTCGCCTTCCCCGCCGCGCTGGCCAAGTCGGTGGGCATCACGTTCGCGCTCGGGTTCTACGCGCTCATCCTCGGGCTGCCGGTCACGCTGCTGCTGGCCGTGGTGGTCAAGATGAACGCCTACAACGCCCTCGCCTGGGGCGCCTCGATCGCGCTGTGGACGGTCTGCGCGGGCCCGGGAGTCGAGGGACCGGGGAGACAGATGCGCAGAACGCTCTCATCGCTCGTACCCTCGAGAACAGCGGCGATGGTGATGGTGGGAGTCCTCGCGGCAGGGGCCGCGCTCTCCCTGATCCTCGCTTACGGCACGTTCGGGAGTAACGCGAGGAGGGCCGTATGGACTCCGCTGGACGTCGGACCTCTGGTGAGCCAACTCGATGGACTGAAGGGGAACTCAGGGAATTGACGCTGGGACGGTGGCGATGAGCACCCAAGCACCGGAACGGCTCGGCCCCTACCGGCTGGTCAGGAAGATCGGCGAAGGCGGCATGGGCGTGGTCCACCTCGGGCTCGACTCCGAGGGGCGCGAGGTCGCCATCAAGGTGCTGCACCCGCACGTGGCCGCCGACCTCAAGGCACGCGACCGGCTGACCCGCGAGGTCGAGACGATGCGCCGGGTGCGCAGCCCGCACGTCGCCGAGGTGCTCGACGCCGAGCTCGTCGGCGGCCAGCCGTACGTGGTGACCCGTTTCGCCCCCGGCCGCACGCTGGAGGAGACCGTGCTGGCGGAGGGGCCGCTGGAGGCGCGCGAGATCATCAGGATGACGCAGGGGCTGTGCCAGGCGCTGGTGGCCATCCACGCCGCCGAGGTGATCCACCGCGACTTCAAGCCGTCGAACGTCATGCTGGTCAACGGCGAGCCGCTGGTCATCGACTTCGGCATCGCGCACCTGGTCAACGCGACGAGGCTGACGCAGACGGGGATGTTCGTCGGGACCCCCGGCTACCTGGCGCCCGAGATCATCCGCGACTCCGAGATCACCCAGGCGGCGGACGTGCACGCGCTGGCCTCCACGGTGTTCTTCGCCGCGGTGGGCGCGCCGCCGTTCGGGACGGGGACGTTCGAGGCGGTCTGCTTCAACATCATGGAAGGGCGCGCGCAGCTCGACAAGGCGCCCGCCTGGCTGCGCGGCTGGCTGAGTCGCGCGCTGCAGGTGACGCCCGACCACCGGCCCGGCGCGCAGGAGCTGCTGCGGATGGCCCGGCAGCTCGACCCGTCGGTGACCACGTTCCACGAGACGCCGCCCGACGGGCCGACCGGCACGAAGCGGATGGGCGACCGCACCCGGGTCCTGGAGGACTTCGCGGACATCCTGCCGCCGGTCGAGTACGCCCGCCCGGCCCCGCCGCCGGTCAAGGAGCGGCCGTCCAAGGAGCGGCCGTCCAAGGAGCGGCCGCCGCCCTATGTGCCGGCGCCGATGCCCGCCGCGCCCCGGCCCGACCAGCGGGTGGCCGGCTATCCCGCGCCGCCGCCCGCCTACCAGCCCGCCTACCAGCAGACCAGGCCGCCGCAGCAGCAGCCGCGCACCGCGCCGCCGCAGCCGCGTCCGGCGCCGCCCCCGTACACGCCGCCGGGCGAGCGCAAGCGCTACCTGGTCGGCAGCCAGATCACGGGGTTGCTGCTGCTGGTGACGCTGACCGCGCTGGCCGTCATGATGCCCGTCGTGGTGGGCGCGGTGGCCGTGGCGCTGGCGCTGGTGCTGCGCATGGGCGAGTACCTGTTCGGCGACATGGTCAAGCGCAGGCAGGTGCGCGGCAGCAGTGCCGCCGACCCGCTGCTCGTGCTGGTCGGCACGCCGTGGGCGCTGGTCAAGGCCGCGCTGATCACGCTGGTGCACGTGCCGCTGGCGCTGATGTTCGGCGTCTGCGTCTGGGGCGTGCTGCGCTGGGGCGGCGGGATGGGCCTCAACGAGGCGGCCGCGTACGGCGTGGGCGCCTTCACGGCCGGGCTGTTCGTGCTGCCGGGCAGCGGCGCGCCGCGCCAGGCGGTCACCCGCACGCTCACCGGCGTCCTGCGCACGCCCGGCGCGGCCCTGGTGGCCGTCCTGGTGGTCGGGACGGCCGCGATGCTCGCGGTGATGTTCGCGATGGGCCAGGACACGTCGTGGGCGCCGTGGCGGGCTCCCGAGACCGTGATCGACAGCCTGACCAGGGAGGCCAGGCAGAGCACGATCGGGCTGATCACCGGGCTGGTCAACGACCTCCTGGAAGGCGTCGGACTGGGCTGGCTGTCACCCTGGGCATGAGTGTCCAGGCCCGCTCCTGGGGGAGAGTAGGGGTATGAGCGAGGACCTCGGCCCGTACCGGTTACTGTCCCGGCTGGGGGCGGGCGGGTTCGGCGCGGTGCACCTCGCGCTCGACCCCGAGGGCCGTACGGTGGCGGTCAAGGTCCTGCACCCGCACGTGACCGCCGACGCCGGGGCGCTGGCCCGGCTGGCGCGCGAGGTGGAGACCATGCGCCTGGTGGGCGGCGAGCACGTGGCCGAGGTGCTGGACGCCTCGCTCGACGTCGAGCGCCCCTACCTGGTGACGCGGTACGTGCAGGGCAGGCCGCTCAGCGCGGTCCCCACGCCGGTCGCCGACCTCCGGCTGCTGGCGAACGGCCTGGCCGACGCCCTGCTCGCCATGCACGAGGCCGGTGTCGTGCACCGCGACCTCAAGCCGGCCAACGTGATGATGGCCGAGGGCGAGCCGGTCGTGATCGACTTCGGCATCGCCAGCGCGCTCGACTCGCTGTCGGTGACGGCCTCGGGCGCCGTCGTGGGCACGCCCGGCTACCTGGCGCCGGAGGTGCTGGAGGGCGGGGAGGCGGGGATGCCCGCCGACGTGTTCTCCTTCGGCGCCACGCTCGCGTACGCGGCCACGGGACGCCAGCCGTACGGCCAGGGGCCCGCCTCGGCCGTCGCTTACCGGGTGGTCCACCACGACCCGGACCTGGAGGGCGTTCCCGACTGGCTGGCGCCGCTGCTGCGCGAGTGCCTGGCCACCGACCCGGTCGCCCGGCCGACGGCCGCGCAGATCTGCGCCCGGCTGGGCGTCGAGGCGGCCCCGCGGCCACGCCCTGTCCTGCGGCCTCCCGTGCGCGCGTCCGTGGGCGGCGGCGAGATCCAGGACCTGGCGACCCGCGAGTGGCGTCCCGGCCAGGAGCGGCACCGCAAGTCCGTCGAGGAGTCCAAGGCGCGGCACCGGGAGAAGGTGCGCAGACGGTGGCTGATCGGCTCGGGGCTGTTCGTGTCGCTGCTGGCCGCCGCCGCCCGTGAGCCGCTGCCCGAGGTGATGCTGTTCCTGCTGGCGGCGTACTCGCTGGCGGCGATGAGCGACGCGGTTGTGGCCTTGGTCACTCGGCGGCCGTTCAGGACCAGCCGGATGATCTACGATTTCGCCGGGATGCTCGGGGCGGTGGGGCTCTGCCTGGGGCTGAGCGCGCTGTTCAGCATGTGGACGCTCGTGCTGTTCGCGGGCACGGCGCTGGTGGTGGCCGTGGTGTTCCTGCTGTCGGCCTGAGCGCGGGCACCGGAACATAGTTCGGTATGGTGGAGGGTGGGGCTTGACCGCATGCCGTGCTAGCTGGGGGTTTGCGGCTAAGCTACTGATGGGTAACATAACGGCGAGGCCCGCTGTCACGGTTCTCGCGGGTCACTGGCAGTCTGGCAGCATGCAAAAGGCGTCGGCCGCACCGAGCGGCGGCGCACGCGAGCACGGGAGGTCGGCCACCGGCCATGAACATCGTCGTCTGCGTGAAGCAGGTCCCCGACACGGCGACCGAGCGCAAGCTGCGGTCCGATGACAAGACGCTCGACCGCGACGCCGTCGACGGCGTGGTGAACGAGCTTGACGAGTACGCGGTCGAGGAGGCCCTGAAGCTCAAGGAGGCCCACGGCGGTGAGGTGACCGTCCTGACCATGGGCCCGGGCAAGGCCACCGAGACCATCCGCAAGGCCCTGGCCATGGGCGCCGACAAGGCCGTTCACCTGACCGACGACGCGCTGCACGGCTCCGACGCGCTGTCCACCTCCTACGCCCTGTCGCAGGCGCTGAAGAGGATCGGGTTCGACCTGGTCGTCCTCGGCTCGGAGTCCACCGACGCGCGCACCGGCATGCTCCCCGCGATGCTCGCCGAGCGCCTCGACGTGCCGCAGCTCACGCTGGCCAACAAGGTCGAGATCGAGGGCGGCGAGGTCGTGATCCAGCGGATCACCGACTACGGCTACGACAAGGTGGCCGCCGAGCTGCCCGCCGTGCTGTCCGTGGTCGAGAAGATCAACGAGCCGCGCTACCCCTCGTTCAAGGGCATCATGGCGGCCAAGAAGAAGCCGGTCGAGACGCTGGCCATCGGCGACGCGGAGATCGCGGCCGACCAGGTCGGGCTCGGCGCCGCCTGGTCGGAGGTCGTCGAGTTCGCCGCGGCCCCGCCGCGCGCGGCCGGCACGATCGTCAAGGACGAGGGCGACGGGGGCCAGAAGGCCGCCGACTTCCTCGCGTCCAAGAAGTTCATCTGAGAACGGGGGTTTTGCTGATATGTCGGAAATTCTCGTTCTGGTCGACCACGTCGACGGCGAGGTCAAGAAGGTCACGCTCGAACTGCTGACCCTGGCCCGCTCCCTCGGCACCCCGGCCGCCGTCTGGGCCGGTCCTGGCATCACCGACGCCGCCAAGGCCAGGCTGGCCGAGTACGGCGCCGAGAAGATCTACGTCGAGGGGTCCGGCGACATCGTCGACTTCGTCGTCGCCCCCAAGGCCGAGCTCCTGGCCCACCTGATGGCCGAGAAGTCGCCCGCCGCCGTGCTGGTGGCCGCCACGTCCGAGGGCAAGGAGATCGCCGGCCGCCTGGCCGTCAAGACCGACTCCGGTGTCATCACCGACGCCGTCGGGCTGGGCGAGGGCTTCGTGGCCGAGCAGTCCATCTTCGGTGGCGGCGTCAACGTGCGGTCCCGGGTGCGCAGGGGCACGCCCATCGTCGCCGTACGCCCGAACTCGACGGCCCCCGTGGCCGCCGCGGGCGCCGGCGCCGAGGAGCAGGTGTCGCTCATGCTGTCCGGCTCCGCCAGGGGCGCCCGCGTCCTCGACCGCGTCAAGCAGGAGAAGGGCGCGCGTCCCGAGCTCACCGAGGCCGCGATCGTGGTCTCCGGCGGGCGCGGCGTGGGCTCGGCCGAGAACTTCTCGGTCATCGAGGGCCTGGCCGACGCGCTGGGCGCGGCCGTGGGCGCCTCGCGCGCCGCGACGGACGCCGGCTGGTACCCGCACCAGTTCCAGGTCGGGCAGACCGGCAAGACGGTCTCGCCGCAGCTCTACGTCGCGGCCGGCATCTCCGGCGCCATCCAGCACCGGGCCGGGATGCAGACCGCCAAGACGATCGTCGCGATCAACAAGGATCCCGAGGCGCCGATCTTCGAGCTGGCCGACTACGGCGTGGTGGGCGACCTGCACCAGGTCGTGCCGCAGCTCGCCGAAGAGGTCAAGAAGCGCAAGTAGCCCGTACGACGCCGGACAGGGGTTTCTCTTCTCCCTGTCCGGCGTCGTCATGTCCGGCCTCACCCTGTTTGGCGTCGTCATGTCTTCCGGAGCATGCGCCAGGCCAGCGCGCCGTACCAGATCATGACGGGCAGGTGCAGGGCGTACCCGAGTTGCTCCATCGCCGGCGTCGGGCCGCCGGAGCCGGTCGTCCACGGGAGCGCGACCGCGGCCAGGCCGGACAGGGCGGCGACGGCGCCGGTGATCCGGAGCCCGGCGGGCATCGGGACGCCGGCCGCCGTGGCGGCGGTCGCCGCGACCCACAGGAGCCCGGCCAGGTTGACCGTCCACTTGGCGGTGAGCAGCACCGCCGACGCCACGGTGGCCGCCGACGGGGCTGCGGGGGCGGCGGCGAGCTGGGTGAGCGCCAGGTTCCCCGCGTCGTGCAGCAGGCCCGCCAGCCCGGCCGCGGCCAGGAGGCCGCCCGCGAGCGTCACCAGATGCGGCCTGGCAGTGACGACAGTGCCGTCACTGCCGGCAGTGCCGGTCGGGGGAGCGGCGATCAGCAGGCCGGTCGCGGTCAGGGACAGCCAGCCCAGCACGTCGAGGGCCAGCTCGGTCAGGTGCGGCCCGATTCGGCCGCCCACCGCGGCCAGCGCCGCGCCGGGGTCGGCGGGGCTGAGGGTCAGCCCGGACGGCACCACGATCGCCGCGCTCGCGATCATGGCCGCCAGCGAGGTCAGCAGCACCGCACCGGTGAGCCGGGCCCGAGGGGCCGGAACAGTCATGGACGTCATGGGCGGTGACGGTAGAACCTTGCCCCAGGGAGAAGGTCAACCGGAGGGGCAGCCGTGTGGCGGATCGGGCAGTTGGCGCGCATGACCGGTGTGTCCGAACGCGCCCTGCGCCACTACGACAGGATCGGCCTGCTGGCCCCCGCCTCGGTGGACGGCGGCACCGGCTACCGCTGGTACGGCGTGGCCGAGCTGACCCGCCTCGAACGCATCCGCGGGCTGCGGCGTCTCGGCCTCCCGCTGCGCCTGATCGCCGACCTGCTGGACGCCCCCGAGACGCAGCTCCGGGAGGCCCTGGCCGAGACCGTGGCCGGCATCCGGCGGGACATCGCCGCGCTCGCCGCGACCGCCGCCCACGCCGAGGACCACCTGGCCACGCCCATGTCGATCCTGCCCCAGCAGGCCACGGCCGGGCCGCGCCGCCTGCGCGTACGCCGGCTGCGGGTCGATCACCCGGACAGGCTGGCCGCCGTCTGCCCGGCGGAGGGGACGCTGCTGACCTGGCTGCCGGGGGAGCCCGAGGGCGGGTTCGACGTGGCGGTGAGCACCGATCGCGGTGGCGAGCAGCTCACCCTGCCCGCCCGTGCCGTCGTGCGCGCCGTCGTCCCGCCCTCGGCGGGGGTGGTGGGAGCGGGGCAGGACCTGTTCGGCTGGCTGCGCCGTCACCGGCTGGAGGTCGCCGGGCCCACCGTGGAGGAGCATCTCGCCGACGCCGACGGGGCCCGCGCGACCGTCCTTGAGGTGCCCGTACGCCCCGGGCGAGCATAGGGGCTACGGGCCGTCGGCGACGGGGAGCAGGACGTGGAAGGCCGCCCCCTCGCCCGGCGCGGAGCGGACCTCCACCTGGCCGCCGTGGGCGGCGACGATGGAGCGGACGATGGCCAGCCCGAGCCCCGCCCCTCCGCCGCCGCCGGTCCTGGCCCTGGAGCGGTCGGCCCGGTAGAAGCGGTCGAACACGCGGGCCGCCTCCTCGGCGCCGAGCCCCGGCCCCTCGTCCTCGATGACCAGCACCGCCCGGTCGCCGGCCGTGCCGACGCCGATCCTGACCGGGCTGCCCGGCGGGGTGTGGGCGACGGCGTTGCCGACGAGGTTGCTGACGACCTGGCGCAGCCTGGCCTCGTCGCCCAGCACCGGGGCGCCGGCCGCCGGGCCGCCGGCGGGGCCGGTGAAGGCGACCGGCCGGGCCGGGTCCAGCGCGGCGAAGTCGTGGCGGG
>NZ_JAHKRL010000408.1 GCF_019396405.1 Nonomuraea rhizosphaerae
ACTACGACTCGCGCTGCACCGACGTCGCCGACGCCACCTGCGACGCCCCCGGCGCCGACGACGACGCCTCCGGGGTGGCGGTCTCGCTGGAGGCCGCCCGGGTGATGGCGGCCCGCCGCTTCGACGCCACCGTGGTGTTCATGGCCGTCGCCGGTGAGGAGCAGGGCCTGTACGGCGCCCTGCACTACGCCCAGCTCGCCAAGCAGAACAACGTCGACGTCCAGGGCATGTTCACCAACGACATCGTGGGCAGCGCCGACGGCGAGAACGGCAGGGCCCCCAACGCCGTGCGCGTGTTCTCCGAGGGCGTGCCCACCACCGAGACCCCCGCCCAGGCGTCGGTCAGGCAGTCGGTCGGCGGCGAGAACGACGGGGTGTCCCGGCAACTGGCCAGGTTCGTCCGCGACGCCGCCGAGGTCTACACCCGGCCGATGGACGCCATGCTGGTCTACCGGCGCGACCGCTACCTGCGCGGCGGCGACCACATCGCGTTCCTGCAGCAGGGCTATCCGGCGATCAGGTTCACGGAGGTGCACGAGGACTACGCCCACCAGCACCAGGACGTACGGGTGGAGAACGGCGTGCAGTTCGGCGACCTGACCCGCTTCGTCGAGTACGACTACACCGCCCGGGTCACCCGCGTGAACGTCGCGGCGCTGGCCTCCCTGGCCCGCGCCCCCGAGGCGCCCAAGGGGGCCGGGATCAGCACCGCCCGGCTCACCAACGACACCGACCTGCGCTGGACCGCCGGCACCGCGCCGGACCTCGCCGGGTACGAGGTGGTCTGGCGCGACAGCGTCGAACCGCTGTGGACGCACTCCCGCTTCGTCGGGAACGTGACCTCGTACACGGTCGAGGGGAAGTCGAAGGACAACTTCCAGTTCGGCGTGCGCGCCGTCGACAAGGCGGGCCACCGCAGCCCGGTGAGCTACCCGCTGCCCGCCACCGGCTGAGAAGCGGGACCGAGGCCGTGCGCCCCCCGCGCCGGGCGCACGGCCTCAGCGCGCGGGCGGACGGGGATGGTGGACGAACGCGGGCGTCAGCTTCGGGTTGTCGTAGTACCGGTGGAAGACGCCGGTGGCGCCGCCCGAGATCGGCGGCACGATCCACGACCAGTCCGCCGGGCAGACCCGTCCCGCCTTCTCCTCGCGGGCCAGGTGCGCCAGGAACCGGTTCGACTCCGTGTGGTGGTCGGTCATCGTGACGCCGGCCCGCTCGAACGAGCTGAGCACGGCCACGTTAAGCTCGACCAGCGCGTGGTCGCGCCACAGGGAGCGCTCGGTGGTGACGTCCAGGCCGAGCCGCCGGGCGACCACGGGAAGCTGGTCGTAGCGGGCGGCGTCGGCGAAGTTGCGGGCCCCGATCTCGGCTCCCATGTACCAGCCGTTGAAGGGCGCGCACGGGTAGCAGAGCCCGCCGATCTCCAGGCACATGTCCGAGATGGCCGGTACGGCGTGCCAGCGCAGCCCCAGCTCCGCGAACCACGGATACTCCGGATGCTCGATCGGCACCTCCAGCACCGCGTCCCCGGGCAGGTTGCACAGCAGCGCCCCGCCCAGCCCTGGCTGGACGACCAGCGGCAGCACCTCGAACCGCCCCTGACCGCCCCGCCAGCCGAGCCCGCGCGCCATCTCGGTGAAGTCGGCGTAGCGGGGGTCGCCGACGATCGAGCCGTCCCGCCTGCGGTGCCCGGCGTACCGGATGAGCTGCTCGTTCAGCACCCGGGGCCCGGGGCGCGCGGGCGTGTCCGGCGGGAACACCGTGACCGTCGGCCTGATCCGCCCGTCACCCGTCGCCTCGCGCAGGTGCGCCACGCACTCGATGGCCACGCCCTCGGCACTGGCCACCTGCCTGCGGTCGCGCACCCGCAGGGACTTCCAGTACAGGCGGCCGATGCAGCGGTTGCTGTTGCGCCAGGCCACCCTGGCGCCGAACTGGAGCTCCTCGTAGGTGTGGGTGTAGGTCCCGTGGCGGGCGATGTCCTTGGCGACCTCTCGCAGCCGGGCGTGCACGTCGCCGGCCTCGGGGTTCTCGGCGTGGAAGAGCCTGACGAAACGCTCCGCCTCGCGGACGTCGATCGTCCGCTCAAGGAGGTTCTGGACGGCGATGGCATCGAAGGGACGTAGGGACCTGATCCAGGTACGCACGCAGTAACCAGCACTTTTCCATCAACGGAGCGCCCCGCCGATTCCGGGTCGGCGGCGTCTCCTGGCAGGCGGCGCCCTCTCCGCACCGCCTTCACGACGTTCCCGCAGCTTCCGCCATCCTTGCGCGTCCTGGACCCCGTTGTCACGGCAAATGGAAAATCCTGTGATCTTACGACTACAAAGAGTGAAAGGGGCTATTTGCCGGGACGGCGGACCAGCTTCAGCCGCATCGCCACGACCACCGCCGAGGTCCGGTCGGTGACGCCCAGCTTCCCGTACGCCCGTACGAGGTGCGTCTTGACCGTCGCCTCCCCGATGAACAGCCGCCGGGCGATCTCCCCGTTCGTCAGCCCGTCGGCGACCAGCTCCAGGACCTCCCGCTCGCGCGCCGACAACCCGACGACCGGGGCGCACTCGGAGGCCGGCGGCCCGGGCCAGCTCGCCAGGCGGGCCGACACCGACGGCGACAGCACCAGCCCGCCGCCCGCCGCGGTGCGCACCGCCGCCGCCAGGTCGTGCCGCGACACGTCCTTCAGCAGGTAGCCGGCCGCTCCCGCCGCGATCGCCCGGCGGATCTCGGCGTCGTCCTCGTACGTGGTCAGCACAATGATCCGGTACGCGTGCCGCAGCCGCCGGATCGCCCCCACGCCGTCGCCGCCGGGCATCCGCAGGTCCATGAGGATCACGTCCGGCCGCACCCGGGGCGCCAGCACGACCGCCTCGTCACCGGAGCCGGCCTCGCCGACCACCTCGATGTCCGGCTCGGCGACGAGCATCCCGCGCAGCCCCTCCCGCACGACCGGGTGATCGTCGACGATCATCACCCCCATCGGACGGCCAGCGGCCCCGTCTCCCGTCAGGGGACGCAAGGCAGCGCCACCGTGACCGTCGTGCCCGCGCCCGCGGCGGCGTCCACGGTGACGATCCCGCCGAGCTGCGACACCCGGGCGCGCATGGCTCGCAGGCCGTACCCGTCGCGGGCCGCGAACGGCGCGAACCCCTCGCCGTCGTCACTCACCGACAACCGCACCCCCTCGTCCCCGTACACCAGCGCCAGGCGCGCGGACCGGGCGCGGGCGTGCTTGCGCACGTTCGTCAGCCCCTCCTGCGCGGCCCGTACCAGCACCATCTCGACCGCGGCCGGCAGTGTCACCGGCTCCCCGGTGACGCTCACCTCCAGCGGCACCTCGAACCCCTCGGCCAGCCGGTCCAGCGCCTGCCCGAGCGACGCGCCGTCGAGCGCGGGCGGGGCGAGGGCGGCGATGAGCGCCCGCGTCTCGGCCAGGTTCTCCCTGGCCGTCTTCTCCGCCAGCTCCAACTGCCGCCCGGCCTGGGCGGCCTGGGCGGCATCAGCAGGAGGATCGGGCCGGGTCGCCTGGGCGGCCTGCAGCAGCGTGATGATGCTGGTGAACCCCTGCGCCAGCGTGTCGTGGATCTCCCCCGCCAGCCGCTCCCGTTCCGCCAGCACCCCCGCCTCCCGGCTGACCGCCGCCAGCTCCTCCCGCGTACGGTCCAGCTCCTCGATCAGCCGCGCCCGCTCGTGGTTCTGCGTGTACAGCCGCCCGATGAACGTCCCCAGCACCCCCGCCGCGCACAGCCCCACGGCCATGACGAGCACGACCGACCACCAGCCCGCCCCACCCTCCCTCAGCCCGACGAGGGCCGGGGTGGCGAGGAACCCCGCCGTCAGCCACACCGCGTGCGGCACCCGCAACGACATGAACGCCATCGGCACCAGCGCCGACAGCGCGATCGCCGCCGGCGGGGCGAGCACCACGGCCCCGGTGACGAGGATCAGCGCCACGGCGGCGTACCACCAGCTCTCCCGCACCGGCACGTCGTCCGCCCTGACCGCCCTCCGCCCGACCAGCACGTACACCACTCCCAGCAGGAGCAGCAGCCCGACGGCGAGCAGCGGCCCGTCGTCCAGCATCACCACGAAGACGGTCGCGACCAGCACCACGGCGAAGTACGCATCCCAGAACGGATAGGAGCGCAGCCACACATTCTCGGCCCGCGCCTCCACGGGACTCCCCATGAGCAGCAGTTTTACCTCCTTACCGGCTTCTGTCCACCGATCGGTGGATACTCCGGACGCCGTCCAGCCGTGATCGTGGTGGGCATGGACAAGAACACCTATCGCACGGTCATGTTCGTCTTGTCGGTCGTCTTCGCCGCCCTCATCGGGATCCTCGCCGTACTCGGCAACGACAACATCGGTGTGGTCGCCGCCGTGGGCGGCATCCTCCTCGGCCTGGGCTGGGCCCTGTACGGGGTGCTCACGAACAGGAAGAACTCCGCGGCATGACAGGCAGATCACCCGAGCCGCGGTGACCCGGAACGCGAAAAGCCCCCTTCCCACGATCCCGGGAAGGGGGCTTTTCTGGTCGCTCCCGCGAGAGGACTCGAACCTCTAACCTGCCGGTTAACAGCCGGCTGCTCTGCCGTTGAGCTACGCGGGATCGAACGTCGGCGCTGATCGGCGGCCCCTGTGGGCCGCACCCCTGCGCGCATGAATAGATTAGCGCACTCCAGGAGTGCGTGTCGCATCGTCATCGGGGTAGGCCGGGAGACAGCGGAGGTGGAAAATGCGTTATCGGATGACATTCGCCATTGGTTTCGCTGCCGGCTACGTGCTCGGCAGCCGCGCCGGTCGCGAGCGCTATGAACAGATCAAGAGAACGGCGCAGCGCCTTGCCGACAGCCCGAGGGTCCAGGAGGCCGCCGGGGTGGTCGGCGCGCAGGTGTCGAAGGTGGCCGACGTGGCCAGGTCGAGGGTGGGGGACACGCTCCAGCAGCGGATCCCGTTCCTCAAGGATCACGACTCGGGCACCGGCTGGCCGGACGAGGGGCTCGAACAGAGGAAGCCCAACGAGAGCGGCGTCCCTTACTGAGGCCGTCGCTCCGAGGAACCCCGGTGCGCGGCGGAAGCACCGCACCGGGGCTCTCCTGAAAGGCAGCGGTTCTCCTGAAAGGGCACCGTTGCCCGGTGAGCGAAAGGCACCGTTTCCCGGTTGAGTGAAAAGCACCGTTTCCCGGTGAGGCCTCACACCCCCATGCTTCGCCGCACCCCCTCCAGCGCCTGCTCGGCCTGCGCCCGCACGCCGGGGTCGTCCGGGTCGAGGCCCTCGTCGAAGACGAGGGTCCAGCCCAGCACCTCGCCGCCGGGCGGTCGCCGCGCCACCAGCCGCACCCCGCCGCGGCCCGGCAGGTCCACGTGCTTGTTGACCACGATGGTGGAGTTGACGCGCTCGCGCAGCGTCTCCGGCACCAGCCGCGGCTCCGGCACCGTCGCCTGATGCCGCTCACCCGACGTGGTGAGCACCGTCACCCGCCCGTGCTCGTCCCACGACGCCTTCTCGATCGTCTCGTACGGCAGCCGGGTCCCGTCCGGCAGGTGCAGCGCCAGGTTCGTGGCCACCACGTGACCGCCGTCGGCGGCGGCGAAGGTCAGGACACGCTCGCCCGGCTCCAGGGACAGGGACTTGCGGACGTCGGCGGGCAGGCGGCGCAGGATGCTCATTCCTCCACGCTATCGGCGAGCAGGTCGAGGGTGAGCGCCGCGCTCCAGGAGAAGTCCCGGCACCCGCGCCCGCTCCCGTCGAACGGGTC
The DNA here is from genome assembly GCF_019396405.1 of Nonomuraea rhizosphaerae. Classification (GTDB taxonomy): domain Bacteria; phylum Actinomycetota; class Actinomycetes; order Streptosporangiales; family Streptosporangiaceae; genus Nonomuraea; species Nonomuraea rhizosphaerae. The sequence continues at coordinate 5,760 of NZ_JAHKRL010000408.1, forward strand.
GAAGCACTCGCGGAACCCGGCCTGCCGGACGAGGCGGAGCGTGCCGTTGGTGAGCTGCTGGCCCAGCGACTCCAGGTCGTGGACGCCGGCCGCGCGGCGCAGCAGCCAGTTGGTGTTCACCCAGGACGGGCCGCGCCAGTAGCGGGTCCGGTCGAACTGGGCGGCGCGGATCTCGCAGCTGGGCACCGGATATCCGGTGGCGCCCATGAACCGGGCCGATTCGAGCACCTCGATGGCCGCGTGCACGCGGTCGCTGGGCAGGGCCGGGTCGAGCAGCGGCCCGAAGCCGCCGACCGTGCAGACCCGGATCAGCCGGTCGGCCCGCAGGTCGCGGGCGTAGAAGCAGCCGTCCCAGAGGCGGTCGAGCAGCGCCAGCCGGATGCGTTCGGCCTGCTCGGCGTGCGGGACGGGGTCGGCGCCGGCCAGCGGCGCGAGTTCGGCCATGGCCTGGCAGGAGGCGAGCCAGATCCCGTTGAACATCGGGTCCTCGATGGCGAACGGGTGCTCGTCGCGCAGGTACTCGTGGCGGTAGCCGGCGTTGCGGTAGCGCAGGGCCAGCCAGACGTAGCGGTCGTGGTCGCTGTCGGGGTGGCGCTCATCGAGCTCGACGTTGCGGTAGCCGTACCTGATCTCGGGGAGCGCGGCCAGCGGCTGGTCCCAGGCCGGGCTGTCGTCCATGCCCGACTCCCAGGGGTGCACGATGGCGGCCAGCCCCGCGCCGCCGAGGTCGCGGGCACGGGCCAGGTAGTCGTGCTGGGCGGCCAGCGCCGGGAAGGCCCGCCTGACGAAGTCGGCGTCCCCGGTGTGCCGGTACAGCCACCACAGGGCCAGCCCGTGCAGCGGCGGCGAGGTGAGGCCCGAGGTGAGCACGCGCGGCGCGGAGTCGTGGTCCTGCGAGCGCCACACGGACGGCCCCGGGAAGTACGCCTCGGGCGTGTGGAAGACGATGTGGGGCACCATCCCCGTCTCCCACTGTCCTTTGAGCAGGCTGAGCAGCTCGGCGCGGGCCCGGTCGGGCCGGTGCCTGGCCAGGCCGATCACCACGAACGCCGAGTCCCAGCTCCACTGGTGCGGGTACAGCCCCGGAGCGGGCACAGTGGCCGTTCCCGTCCAGTTCGCCTCGAGCACCGACAACGCCTCGCGCCCGAGCGCGGCGTCGTCGACCGCGGGCCGCGCCTCCATCAACCCACTATGCGCCGCGATCCCGTACTAAGCCAGCGGCCTACGTACGAGCGCGCTTGGAGACGAGCATGACCACGAAGGCCACGGCGCCGATGATCAGCGCCCACTTGAGCAGTGTGAAGACGAAGCCCACGAGCGGGCCGAGGATGACCAGGGCGGCGACGACGGCCGCGATGACAAGAAGTATGCGTCCCATGGCTATGACGCTACGAGATCCTTTAAGCGGTTTGCAGGTATGGCAGGGTTGAATCAGGGACAAGTCAGGGTGTCCCCTACCCCTAGGAACCAAACCGCACGTTCCTCCCGTTGACCCGGTAGACAAAGGGGCACGGGGGCCCTTATCACGGGGAGCGTGATGAGTCTGGGACCACCTATGAGCAGGGAGGGCGCGGAGCACGCGCTGCGCGCCCGGGCCGACGAGCGCGACCGTATCTCCGGCGACCTGCTCGATCTTGAAGCGCACACCACCTACCAGCTGCTCAAGGGCGCCTCCTTACGCGGCGCCACCCAGACCCGCTGGGCCGCCGCCCAGGGGGCGCTGGCCGCCCTGTGGGCGCTGCACGACGCCTACCGCGGGGTCCTGCGCGCCGCCGAGCAGGTCAAGGGGCCGCGCGGCCGGATCGGCGCCGAGCAGCTCACCGAGCTGACCGAGCTGCTGTCGGGCCGTTCGGTGGTGCTGAGGGCCGCGGTCCGGCCCGTGGAGGAGCGCTCGCTGCTGCCCCAGGCGGACGAGCGCCTGACCCTGGACGAGACCGTGGCGCGGATGGACGCGGCCTTCCAGCAGGCCACCGACATCCTGACGGAGATCGACACGGCCTGGTCCGCCGTGCTGCCCCGGCTCGACGCCGCCGACGCCGACCTGCGCGCGGCGAAGGACCTGGAGCGGCAGCTCGGCGAGTCGCTCGACCTGACGCGGGTGGAGACGGACCTGAAGCGGATGCGCGCCGACGTCCTTACGGACCCGCTCGGATCGGCGCCGTCCGGCGGGGAGCTGGAGCGCGTGGCCCGCGCGGTGGCCGGCACGCGGGCGCAGCTGGAGCAGGCGCTGCGGGTCAGCCAGGAGTACGGGCGGCGGCGCGAGGAGCTGGTCGCCGCCCTGGACCGGGTGCGCGCGGCCGAGAGCGAGGCCAGGGTGTCGCACGGCAAGGTCGTGGTGAAGATCGCCCTGCCGCCGCAGGCGCAGCCGCGCAGCAAGGTGGACGCGCTGGCCGGCGAGCTCGACGCGCTCGACGCCGCCACCGGCACCTGGCTCGACCGGGCCGGGCGGCTGGCGGAGCTGGAGCGGGGCGCCGAGCAGGCCGCCCAGCAGGCGCTGGCCACCGCGAAGGCGCTCTTGGGGCTGCTGGGCAGGCGCGACGAGCTGCGCGGGCGGCTCGGCGCGTGCCAGGCGATGGCGGTGCGCAAGGGGCTGGCGGAGGACCCCGTCGCGGCCCGCCTGTTCGACGAGGCGCGGCTGCTGCTGTGGAGCGCTCCTTGTGATCTGACGAGGGCGGCCAAGGCCGTCGACGAGTACCAGCGCTCGATCCACGGAGGTGGCCGATGACCCGGTGCGCGCAGCCAGGCTGCACGGGCACGATCGAAGATGGCTACTGCGACCTGTGCGGGCACGCGGCGAACGCCGCGCCCGCCACCCCCGCTCCGACCGCCGCACCCGCCGCGAACGGTCAAGGGGAGTCGCCCGACACCCGCCCGGTGAGCAGGCCGATGTCCACGCCGCTCAGCAGCGGCCGGTCCCGCGCGGGCGTGCTGCGCGAGGTCGCCGACCTGCCGTCGGCGCCGTACCGGGACCCGGCCACCGCGATCATGACCAATCCGGAGGTGCCGGAGGAGAAGCGGTTCTGCGCCAATCCGGCCTGCCAGAAGCCGGTCGGCCGGTCGAGGCAGGGACGGCCGGGGCTGACCGACGGGTTCTGCCCGCACTGCCGCTCCCAGTTCTCCTTCGCCCCCAAGCTGGTCAAGGACGACCTGGTGGCCGGCCAGTACCGGGTGCTGGGCTGCCTGGCGCACGGCGGCCTCGGCTGGATCTACCTGGCCGCCGACGAAGCGCTCGACGGCCGCTGGGTGGTGCTCAAGGGCCTGCTCAACACCGCCGACGCCGAGGCGCTGGCGGCGGCGGAGGCCGAGCGGAAGTTCCTCACCAGGGTCGACCACGCCAACATCGTCAAGATCTTCAACTTCAGCCGGCACGCCGGTCTCGACTACATCGTCATGGAGTACGTCGGCGGCCAGTCGCTGCACGAGCTGCGCCGCCAGGGCCCGCTCCCGCTGCGCGAGGCCCTGATCTACGGGCGGGAGGTCATCCGCGCCTTCGGTTACCTGCACGAGCTGGGCGTGGTCTACTGCGACCTCAAGCCGGCGAACGTGATCAGGGTCGGCAAGCAGCTCAAGCTGATCGACCTGGGCGCCGTCCAGCGGATCGGCTCGCCGGCGGGCACGTCCTGGGCGACGCTCGGCTACCACGCCCCCGAGCTGGACAGCCGCCCCTCGTCCGTCACCTCCGACCTGTACACGGTGGCCAGGACGCTGGCCGTGCTGGCCGTCCGCGGCTTCAGCCCGGCCAAGGAGGGCAGGGAGAACCCGCTGCCCGCGGACTGCGGCAACGAGTCGTTCGGGCGGCTGCTGCGGCGGGCCACCGCACCCGACCCGGACGCCAGGTTCCAGAGCGCCATCGAGCTGGAGGACCAGCTCGTCGGGGTGCTGCGCGAGGTCAGCGCCATCGCCGACGGGGTGCCCTACCCGGCGCCCTCGGCGCTGTTCGGCCCCGAGCGGCTGGCGGCGGGGGCGGCGCTGGCCAAGGACCGGGGGCGGGTGTTCGACCACCTCGACCCGCTGGCGGCGGCCTCGGCGCTGCCGGTGCCGCTGGCCGGCCCCGCCGCCCCGGCGGCCGG